>VGVA01000037.1 GCA_016874115.1 Gammaproteobacteria bacterium | reverse complement strand
TACCGAGACCGCGCCGATGCTGAAAACAGTTTTGACGAACTCAAAAACCATTGGGGCTGGGGTGGCTTCACCACCCAAGACCTGAAACGTTGCCGGTTCATGGCCAGGATCACCGCATTGGTTTATAACTGGTGGAGTCTATTCGTCCGGCTCGCCGACCCCGACCGACATACCGAAGCCATTACCAGTCGCCCCTTGATGCTCTATGGCATCGGCAAGCAGACGCGTCACGCGGGACAAACCCGACTAACCGTCAGCAGTACCCACTCCGAGGCGGTAAAAGTTGAACAGTGCTATCGCCGGATTGCCGCATTCTTCAAAGAGCTTTGGGCAACTGCGGAGCAGTTCAATGCCCAACAGCGTTGGTGCCGGATATTAAGTTTGGCGCTAGTAAAGTATCTTCGAGGTCGGCAATTACATCCACCAGATTGCCTTCCCGCACCTGCATAAGAGGCAAACTGATCTTTTTAGGTTAATGGTAGTGGCGTATTTTTTTTCGCCCGAAATGTTCACCAAGGTATGGCTAATAGTCAGATCGAATTCCGCGCCTGATAACACGGGGATGACTTGCGCATTCGCCTGCGCTTTAACGTGCTTTGTATAAGGCGTGGCGACCAGTGCAACCAAGCCTTGCACTAATTGTTGCAAAAACCGGCGGCGCGAACGGCTGGGGACAGGCATATCTATATTAACTAAAGAAAAAATATTCGGTATTCGATGTTAATGGCGCACGATGCATTGAATTTCAGCGAATTAGCTCGTCAGGATCCAGCATAGCAGGTTTGTTCATTTTGATGCTGCATTATTAATTGCCTAAGTCCGGTAAAAAATGCATAGATAATGGTTTGTTAGATCTTTATTTTCTGTTAATGCGAGTAAGTTAACAAAAATAATTCTCATCTACTCTTGATTTTTTAATGAGAATTGTTATTATTAACATAACACTTTTACGCAGGAACCCTTAATGTACGTTTGTGTTTGTAAAGCAGTTACCGATAGCCAGATCAAAAATGCGATTAATGAAGGCGTACAATCGCGCCGCGAATTATTCAAGTGCTTGGGTGTAGGCGGCGACTGCGGTAAATGCAATCCACATGTCAAAGAACTACTTGATTGCCATCAACAATCTTTAATGCAAAAACCGGCAAATCCGTCTATACTCGCAGCTTGATAAGCTAACGAGATAGACCGATGAAAGGTGATCCAAAAGTAATCGAATTTCTTAACAAAGCCCTGGCTAATGAATTAACAGCTATCAACCAATACTTTCTGCACGCCAGAATGTATAAAAACTGGGGCTTCAGCAAGCTGAACGAAAAGGAATACCACGAATCCATCGACGAAATGAAACACGCCGATCAACTGATCGAGCGTATTCTTTTTCTGGAAGGCTTGCCCAATCTGCAAAATCTCGGCAAATTAATGATCGGCGAAAATCCCGAGGAAATGCTGAGATGCGACTTGAAGCTGGAACTGGAAGCCATCCCTCTCCTCAAAGAGGCTATTGCCTATTGCGAAAGCATCAAGGATTATATAAGCAGCGAAGTGTTTGAACACATCCTTGAAAACGAAGAAGAGCATGTCGATTGGCTGGAAACCCAGTTTGAATTAATCGAAAAGATCGGTGCCCAAAACTATCTGCAATCGCAAATCTAATTGTTTTAACTCTGTTTTTCCTTCTGCATTATGGATTTTATTAGTACCGAAGATGCCGGTTCGGCCGAAATTGTCGTTTGCGCCCTGTATAAATTTGTTGAATTGCCGGATTATGAACAAATCCGCCAACCGTTGTTTTCCGTTATGGAAGCAAACGGCGTTAAAGGAACTCTCCTTCTCGCCAGAGAAGGCATTAATGGCACGGTGGCCGGAACGCGCACGGCAATCGACGCCTTGCTGGCCTGGTTAAAATCCGATCTCCGGCTGGTCGATTTGGATTTCAAAGAATCCTACACCAGCCAGCCGCCGTTTTTGCGCACCAAGGTCAAGCTCAAAAAGGAAATCGTTACGATGGGCGTGGAAGGCATCGACCCCAGACGTGTGGTCGGCACCTATGTTGAGCCGAAAGACTGGAACCGGTTAATTTCCGATCCTGACGTCCTGTTAATCGATACGCGCAACGATTACGAATACCAGGTCGGTACGTTTCGTAACGCCATTAATCCCAACACGGAAAGCTTCCGCGAGTTTCCGCAATACGTCAAGGAGCAGCTGGATCCGGCCAAACATAAAAAAGTCGCTATGTTTTGCACAGGCGGTATTCGCTGTGAAAAATCAACGGCTTATCTTAAAGAACAAGGCTTTGAGGAGGTTTATCATCTCAAAGGCGGCATTCTGAAATACCTGGAAGATGTGCCGCCGCAAGAAACTTTATGGCAAGGCGAATGCTTTGTATTCGATGAACGCGTCACCGTTAATCACGGGCTTGAGAAAGGCGATTACGACCAGTGCCATGCCTGCCGGATGCCGATTACGGAAGCCGACAAGGCCAGTCCGTCTTACGAAAAAGGCGTCAGTTGTCCGCATTGTTACGGTAAAAAAACGGCGGAACAAAAACTGCGCTACGAAGAACGCGAGAAACAGATGGAATTGGCAAAACGCCGCGGCGAAAAACACATCGGTTCCGAAGCGGCCAAGGCGCTTGCCGCCAAACGCGAAGCGAAATCAATACGAAAACAACGTGCCCAGCCGCAACCGGAATGCTGCGTGCATTCGCAAACTGCTATTAATAATCATCACGTTACGTCTTGATTAAAGCCGAAACCGGGCAAAAAGCGCCATTATTCATCGTCTCCGATTGGGTGCAGGGCGCGCCCGTCAATTTCGACCGGCTTTCCAAAAAAGTTGTTCTGGTCGAAGTCTTCCAGGTCAACTGTCCCGGCTGTTTTTTATACGCCCTGCCGCAAGCTATCGAATTGCATCAACGTTATGCGGATTCCGGGCTGATTGTTTTGGGTATCGCCACGGCGTTTGAGGATTTCGAGCTCAACACGCTTGCTAACCTGCAAAAACTTGTTAGCAGCAATGAAGTCATCGGCGAAACCTACCGCAGGTTGAGCCAACACGGACTTTTGCATGACGGACGCCTGCCGTATACCATCCCGTTTCCGTTAGCGATGGATAAGCTGATAAAACGAGAACAGGCGGTTAGCCGCGAAGAGGCGATCGCATTCATTAACGAACACTTTCCCGCATTCGATCAACAGCCTGAGACGTACCGCCAGCAGATCATTAATCAAGTCGGGGCGTATCTGGAAAAGCAGATTTACCGCCCCCAAACCTTTGAATTGTTCGGCCTGAAAGGAACGCCCTCGCATATGATAGTCGATAAACAAGGGGTGCTCAGGGATTGCCATTTCGGCGTTGACGACGCATTGGAATCGCGGGTGCAACAGTTACTGAACGAGTAGCGCGTCAGCCGTCATGACGCAGTTAACAGGCTGTTAATTAACGGCTTTATTCATTAATGAAGACGTAAAAGCCGGTTTGTACAAGTTTTTAACGACAAACCGGCGCATTACTATCAATGCTATTTTTTCGGCGGCGCAGCTTTGGGCTTATCCGTAGGTACGGGTACAGGCGCTACTTCCGGTACGGGAACAGGGATGGGCGCAACCGTAGCGGCAGATGTTTGCTTCGTGTGTTTTTTTTTCAGTTTGTGCTGCCGCATGCCTTCGCCGTACATGGTCATCACGATCATGAAAAACACGGTTGTTATCACCGTAACAAGCCATCGACTGGGTTTTTGCATAAAAAACAGCGCCCAACCCGGCTTTATCATGCCGACGATAAAAAAGAGGAGGGTCAAAAGACCCAAATTTATTGCGTGTAATACCATTTTTCTACCTGTAAGTTATCGGCAACGATGATTAATACCATGCCTTATAGATTGTTGCGTAACAGCGGCTCTGTTTTGCCTTCTTTTTTCGCGCCAGGCAACGGCTTTATCTTTACTAGCCGGACGACATATCACAAAATCACCGTCTGCAAAGTCAAACCGCTATTGTAAAGTTTGTCGCGGCGCACTGCAAAGTAATGGGCTTGGTCTGGCTATTAATGATTAAAAAAGAATGTGAAAACATAGTCATCATTTCACGCCGAAGGGTTTAATTCTCGTTGACCTGAAATTAATAGCAACAACGGAAATGACTGCTAAAATCGTAAGAAAAGCCGGGCATTAATGTCGATTTTGATTGTCCAACTGCCGGTTTTCATTATTCGTCCAACTATAACAGGGGTTGAAGCTATGGGTGTCGGTGTATTTTTCGTATTTTTATTGGTGTTTGTGTTGGTTTTGGTGTTTCTAAGCGTTAAACCCGTACCGCAAGGCATGGAATACACCGTGGAGCGCTTCGGCCGTTACACCGCCACGTTAACGCCGGGTTTGAACATTATCATGCCGGTTATCGACCGCATCGGCAAAAAGATGATCATGATGGAGCAGGTGATGGACGTGCCCCGCCAGGAAGTCATCACCAAAGATAATGCGATGGTGACGGTAGACGGCGTGGTGTTTTACCAGATTATGGATGCCGCCAAAGCCGCGTACGAGGTCAGCAATTTGCATCTTTCCATCATGAACTTGGTGATGACCAACATCCGTACTGTCATGGGTTCGATGGATTTGGATGCCTTGCTGTCGCACCGCGATGACATTAATGCCCGGCTGTTAACTGTCGTCGATGACGCTACTACGCCGTAGGGAATTAAAGCAACCCGCATTGAAATCAAGGATATAGCGCCGCCAAAAGATCTGGTTGAATCCATGGGGCGGCAAATGAAGGCCGAGCGGTTAAAACGGGCGTCGATCCTGGAAGCCGAGGGCTTGCGGCAATCCGAAATTTTACGGGCGGAAGGCGCGCAACAAGCTATCATTTTGGAAGCGGAAGGCCGGAAAGAAGCCGCCTACCGCGAAGCGGCGGCGCGCGAACGTCTGGCGGAAGCGGAAGCCAAGGCGACCTTATTGGTATCGGAAGCTATCGCCAAAGGTAACATCCAGGCGGTTAATTATTTTGTGGCGCAAAAATATATTGAATCCTTAAAAGAAGTAGCTGCCGCCCATAATAGCAAGATCGTATTAATGCCGCTGGAAGCTGGCAGCGTTATCGGCGCATTGGGCGGTATTACGGAACTTGCGAAAGAAGCAATGGGTAAAAAGGAGTAAGCCATGAATGAATTAATCGTTGAGTTTTGGTATTGGTGGCTACTGGCTTTCATTTTATTAATCTTTGAAATGCTGACACCCGGTTTCTTTTTCATGTGGCTGGCGGCGGCCGGATTTATTACTGGCTTGCTGGTCTGGCTGTTGCCGGCGTTAAGCGTGAATATGCAGATACTGATTTTTTCCGTATTTGCCGTGCTCGCCATAACCGCTTGGCGCTATTTCGGCAAAAAGCTGGCGCTGGAAACCGACCAGCCGTTGCTGAATAAACGCGGGGCGCAATACGTCGGGCGGATATTCAATCTGCATGAGCCGATCATTAATGGCCAAGGCAAAATCAAGGTAGACGACACCATTTGGAAGGTTCATGGCGCGGATTGCGATCTTACGGCCAAAGTAAAAGTGGTCGGGGTGAAAGGAACGGTGTTTGAGGTAAAAATAGTAGATTGAACCTGGCCGATTAACCGTCTCGTAACGTAATCCGTAATACACAGCCCTATAAAATATGGACTCATGAAGATTATTTGATCGCCTTGTATCTCCAGGTCGTAACAGATTGTTCAAAGGCGTTCGTGCTGAGCTTGTCGAAGTACGAACGGTTCAACATTAATTGGCCAAACCGAAATTATGCTAAATAGCCAGCGCCCGTTGATGGAACGCTTCCGCGCCGGGTTGGCTGGTGATGGTGAGAATGCCGGTTAGGGGCAGTTCTTGGACGATTAATTCCAGCATTTTCACTTCCTTTTCCGGAGACAGCGAATCCAGCGCTTCCTGAATAAAAAGCCATTGCGGACGGTGCAGAAGTACGCGCGCCACGCCCAGGCATTGCTGCTGTTCGTTGGACAGAATTTGCGGCCAGGGCGCCACTTTGTTGAGCTGCTTCACCAGTTCTTGCTGTCCAACCCGGATCAATGCGCTTTCCACTAAGGATTGATTGCACGACTCTTTCGTTAATGGATAACAAATAGATTCGTATAATGATTTTGCCGGTAAATACGGGCTGGGTGGCATAAAAAACAAGGCGTCCTGAGGCGGCAATCGAATTTCGCCGGAACCCCACGGCCACAACTCCGCCACCGCTTTAAAAAACAGCCCGCCAGCACCGCTTTTGTCGGTAATCATCACCCGTTCGCCGGCTTTGATTTCATCATTAATGGTTAATGACAGATTTTCTCCGTCCGCACTGGCAATACGGACCTGAGCCAGCGTGATAGATGATTGTCCGGTCTTATTAATGGTGACCTGATGCGCATTTTGGGTGTTAAAGCCCTGTTCCAGATGAGCCAGTGCATTTACCAGCGCCAGTACCCGTTCAACAGAAGTTCGCCATTTGGCGATTTGCGCCATGTTGTCGACCGGCCAGGACAAGGCCGACACCATGTGCTGGAAGGCCTGAACCGATTGCATTAACATACCTAAAGAGATGGCTCCGGCGATATACCGCGGCGCGCCTACCAGAATGGGCAAGGCCATCGAGGCTACCGAATACCCGGAGCTGAAAATCTGGATTTGCTTCCAGGCCGCTGTCTGCTGGGCGTAAGTGGCGATAATCGCCCGGAAAGCGCCGAGCAGACGTTCCTGTTCCACAAATTCGCCACGGATTAATGCTATGGCTTGCGAATTGGCTTGCGCCGCGATTAAATCATGCCGGAATTCCGCCTCTTTGGTTTGCCGGGCGTGGGTTGCTTTAGTCATTGCTTTGCCCATCCACCAGCCTAATATGGCTGCGCTGATTGCGTAGCTGACGGCAATCCATACCAAATAACCGGTTACCGGAATGGCGGTAAAGCCGAAATCGAATATTACGCGGCCGGATAAGTCCCATAAAATCTTGGTAAAACTGCCCAGCATTAATATGCTGTAAAACAGAGAATGGCTGAGGGCAATGGCATCTTCCGTGGCGATACGGATATCTTCGGCAATACGTCCGTCCGGATTGTCGTGATCGTAACCTGACGACAGGTAGCCGATTTGATAATGGCGTCCATGCGCCATCCATTGCCTGATCACTTTTTCCGTCAACCACGTGCGCCAGCCGATTAATAAACGCCGCTTGAACAGCAAATGGCTGGTGGTAACCGAAATACTGGTTGCAAAAATCAGGATTAATAAGCCGATCTGTTTGATGAGTCCGGCCATGGATCGTTGTTCCAGCGCGTCGAACAGCGCAGCGTTCCATTCGGTAATGTACACAGCCAAGCCGATTTGCATGACGGTCAGGATGATCAGCATTAGGGTATTGATACGGATGGCGGCTTTATGTTCGGAATTCCAATACGGTCCGGCCAACTTCAAAAACTGAATGAAAAATCTGTTTTTATCGTGCATGGAATCGTCTCCTACCCCGGAATTTGCCATTAATTAATGGCTTGTGCGAAACATAATAAATTCAATGACCCAAACTCGGCTAGATGGTTGATAAATGCTAGGTATTCGCACGTATTTACTAAATGGCGGAAAAGCGTATCTTATAAGCCAAGAATCAGTTCATGAAAAACTTTATCATTAATGTGGAAATGTATTTTAAGTGTATGAATATCAAAATTTTTTAAAAAAATATTTGAACTTTTTCTATACTAAAAGCAATCTACAGATAAAAGGATAAATAGTAACTGTGGATGGTGAGCAATAGTTCACAGAAATATCGATTAATTTAGGTTATAAAATCATTAACTTCTATAGCTTTAGTTGTCAGTGATTAACCAAAGAAAGAAGGATATTAATAGTGCAGGGACGCATTTTTTTAACAGGCTAATGAGGTAGATACGAACCATTCCATTAACAGTGTGTGAGGGATACAACGATGAAAACTCAAATTACCCATTTGGAGCAAAGAAAAGGTATTAATGCGACAGCCGATGCCCCAACAGCATCGGGTCGAGATCATCGTGAAAAGGCTCTGCATCCGCTGTTATTGATTAGCAGGTTATTTTTTGCCGTTTTTGTTGTCGGTTTTATCGGATATTACTTTGATCGACTGTTGCAATTTGCCTTCTTTAAGGCAGACAGGGATAGGAGAACGCAATCATGACTGCACTACTTGTAAAAAAATTGTTCAAAAGCATCTTGTTAATGACTCCTTTTGCGGTGATGCTGGTAATGGTGTCCGCTTTATGGGGTATTGGCGGCAAGACTATCTATTCAAAGCCGAATCCGGCTTTTCAGACAGTGAAATACAGTCCGGATGAGACCAAGAATTATTTGCTGAAAGGAACTCAAGCCGCTAAACCGCCTGCGGAAACCCTGGAAAATCCGGATGCTACGGTGGATGCAATTAAACCGCCCGCGCCCGTGCAGGATTTGCAACCTGAAAAAATTAAATGGGAACTGGTTGTTTAGGAAATTGATTTTTATGCATTAATCGGTTTGGCTGCAAGGATGCAGTTAACAGACGGTAATCAAGGGTTAATATACCAAAAATAAAGTGAAAAAAATTTTGAACTTTATAAACCGGTTTAAGTCTTATTTTATAGACGCTGCAACGGCGTTTAATCAGCCTCCTTTCCCCTTGTTTAAAGGCTGATTCCCTCTTGAAGCCCCAAAGTCAACTCTTCTGGCCTTGGGGCTTTCTTTTGTTCTTCAACATTAATCATTCTGACCGGCATTTGAATGATTAATACTCATTCATGAACAACCATTAATTGCGGTAAGTTAACCGGCCGATTCGCTAGTCTCACTGCTTATGTTGTTGTCCGTAAATAAATGATCGAGAGCGTCATGAACTTCATCGATGCCGGATTTTTTCAAGGCAGAAAACAGTTGTGCCGTAACCGGCATGGTCATGTTTCTGGCAACTTTTTGCACTTGTAGCAATGTGCTTTTCGCCGCGCCGTACGCCAGTTTATCGGCTTTGGTCAGCAATAAATGCATGGGCAGGTTACTGTACTGGCACCATCTGACCATCTGCCAGTCGAATTCGGTTAGCGGCCGTCGCACGTCCATCACCAGGATAACCCCGCATAGCGATTGCCGTTCGCGAAAATATACTTCCATTAGCTCATGCCATTCGTTTTTAACGTCTTCCGGAACTTTGGCGTAGCCGTAACCGGGCAAATCCACGAATCGCTGTTCTTCATTAATATGGAAAAAATTAAGCAATTGGGTGCGGCCTGGCGTCTTACTGGTGCGCGCTAAGTTGCTTTTTTGAGTTAAAGCATTAATGGCGCTGGATTTACCGGCGTTGGAGCGCCCGGCAAAGGCGATTTCCTTGCCGGTATCGGGCGGTGTGTTATCGATTTTGGATGCGCTTTTTAAAAACGCTGCTTGCAGATAAACCGGATTCATTGCTGGCTCGCTTAGCAGAGGTAATTAAGGTAGAATTTAACCCATTAATATAGCTTGAATTGTACTAAAAGCGCCATCAAGTATGGTTGTGACTGCATAAAGGGGAAACTGAATGAAGAAATATATGCTGGCATTTTCAGTAGCGTTATTGTTATCCGGCGTAGCGTCTATTGTACACGCACAAGATGCCGTTGTAACGAATGAAGGCGATAGCGCTGCCGGGAAAGACAAATCCGCTGCCTGCGTCAGCTGTCATGGCGAAGACGGTAATAGTGTTATGCCGACGTTTCCCAAGCTGGCGCAACAGCATCCCACCTATATCGTTAAGCAATTGCGGGCCTTTAAAGATGGCAGCCGTAGCGATCCTGTTATGTCGGGCATGGCGATGACAATTAATGCCGCGGACATGCCGGATATTGCAGCCTATTATGCAGCACAGCCGATTTCAGCCAATACTGAGCCTTCACTGCCCCCTGCCGATGATGCTGAAGACGGCGCTACAGCGCCGACTGAAACGAAAACCATGTTGGAATTGTTAAAAATCGGCAGCAATCTGTACCGTAATGGCGATTTAAAACTGGAAATATCTGCCTGTATCGCATGCCACGGCCCGTCCGGCGAAGGCAACAAACCTGCCGCATTTCCATTACTTCAATCGCAACACGCCGATTATTTAATAAAAACCCTGAACGATTTCAAATCCGGAGCGCGCAGCAAAAATCCGGACAATATGATGGTAATGATTGCTAAGAAAATGACGGATGAGGAAATCAAAGCCGTTTCGTATTATATTTCGACCTTGAAATAAACCTACGTAAGCTAACGCCGTCTAATGTTAGCTTGTACCCGTGAGCAGAACGATACAACAGTAAATTTGACTATTTTGGAGTGCATTAACTCATGCTAAAAAAACTCGTCGGTTGCGCCTTGTGCGTATTAATCCTTTCGTTTGCACAGCTATTAATGGCGGAAGAAGCATCGAAACTGGGCTACGAGGCCGTTTCACCGCCCCAACCGACCGCTAACCCGGCAAAAGTCGAAGTCATCGAATTTTTTTGGTACGGTTGTCCGCATTGCTACAGTTTTGAGCCGTCGTTAAAGGAGTGGTTGAAAACCAAGCCGGAAAATGTTGAGTTTATCCGGATTCCGGCGGTATTTAACGAGCAATGGGGCAGACACGCCAAAGCGTATTTTACGGCTGAAGCGTTGGGCGTTGTCGATAAAGTTCACGCCGATCTGTTCGACGGCGTACAGGCAAAGAAAGAACTGGAGACCGAAGACCAATTAGCTAAGTTCTTTACCGAACACGGTGTAAAAGAAGCCGATTTCAGGGAGACGTACAATTCCTTTATGGTTGATGCAAAAATGCGGCAAGCGCCTGAAATTGCTTCAAAATACGGTATCGACGGGGTTCCCGCCATCATTGTAAACGGCAAATATAAAACCGCCGGCAGTTTGGCAGGATCTCAGGAAAAAATGATCGATGTGATTAATGAATTGATCAAAAAAGAAAGCGCCGGGAAATAACTCGCAGCTTGATCGTCAGTGATAATTTGATTAATTACCAATAATCAAAAACTGCATATTAATTAACGATTAGGTAATTTCTGCTTGTTTCCCCCTAAATCGAATCAGCCGCAAGCGCAAGATTAACGCTTGCGGCTGTTTTTTTATGGGGCCGATTCGTCGGTTTAATTTTGTCTTCAATCTTCTCTTCTGTTGGTTTCGCAGCTGCCGGGAGCACTGTCATCCGTATCCGATGTGCAACTGTCATCGCCCCTACCGCCTCTGATACGGTCGCGGCCACGGCCGCTGGTAATATCGTCGTCACCGTCGCCGCCGTCGATGGAATCGTCGCCGCCTTCGCCTTTCAAGGTATCGTCGCCGCCTTCGCCTTTCAAGGTATCGTCGCCGCCTTCGCCATGCAGAGAATCATCGCCGTTACCGCCGGACAGGATGTCGTTATCGTTGCCGCCGCGCAATAAATCTTTGCCGTGGCCGCCTTGCAGCGAATCGGAACCGGCATTGCCGAATAATTTATCATCTCCGGCGTTGCCGACAAGGTTATCATCGCCGGTGCCGCCTTTCATATTGTCGTCGCCGGCATTACCGATCAGCGTATCGTTACCGCTATCGCCGCTGATAGTATCTTTGCCGGGGCCGCCCGTGACCACGTCATCGCCAGGTCCGGCGCAGATTTTATCGTTGCCGCCCAGACCATTAATGGTGTCGTTACCGCCTTAAGCGTCGATTACATCGTCCCCTTTGGTGCCGACTATCGTATCGTCGCCGGTGGTGCCGTCAATCGTTGCTTCCACACCCAGGCAAGTATGCACATTGGCCGTATTAATGAGCAACAGGCACGTTACAGCCAGCATGTATTTGAAGTATTTAGTTTTCATAAGAGTTTTCCTTGGATTAAATAAAAGTACAACAGATTGATTTCTTAAAAATCATTGTTGCGATTTGCCCTTGCATTTAATTGGATTCGTCTAGCAATTTATAAAAGACCAGATTCATATCATAACAAAAATAAAACATTGTTTAATATAATTAGCCGCAGCCTACGTTTTTTGCTGTCTATAGTACGGAACGCCCGCATTTTTATTTATTTGCTTGTCTATAAATTCCAGATCTGGAACAAAGGTTCATTTCGATTGATAATTAATTGAACAAGCAATTAATTAAATAGGACGCTGTAGCGCTAAAAAGGCAGGGAAAATTACGATTAGACGTTTCGCACCGGTTTCTGTGAATACCACGGCGACAACGGCGCATTGCGGCCTTGGGAAAATTGAATCGATGCGTAATTAATTTGAATGCGGGTTAGGTCGGAAAAATGAATCGCTTACCCGGTAAGCGATTCATTAACGATTTCAGACCTTATTTATTAACGATGCTAAGCCCTTTTAGTAATGTAAGTGCTTGATAAAGCGGATAATCTTTAAAGTCGGATGATTTCTCTTTGTCCTTGTCCGGTTTGACATCCAATTCGCCTTCTTTGAGCATTTCTTTTATTTTACCGTTTTGCAGGTGATGCGAAAGATCGGCTTCCTTAACCGGATCAAAATCGATTTTATCCAAGGATTCCAGTTTTACATTCGCCAATGTAATATCCGGTTCGATGCCTTCCGCCTGAATCGATCTGCCGGACGGCGTGTAATATCGCGCCGTGGTTAACTTGACGGCAGCGCCGTTGCTGGTCGGCAAAATGGTTTGCACGGAGCCTTTACCGAAAGATTTTTCACCCATAATAATTGCGCGTTTTTGATCCTGCAACGCACCGGCGACAATTTCCGAGGCGGAAGCGGAACCGGCATTAATCAAGACCACCATGGGTGCGCCGTCAATCAAATCGTCAGGTGCGGCGTTAAAACGCATTTCCGAGTTTTCAATCCGGCCTTCGGTATAAACGATCAAACCGGACTTCAAAAAGGCGTCGCTCACGTCAACGGCAGCGTTCAAGACGCCGCCTGGATTATTACGTAAATCCAATACCAAGCCTTTCAGTCGACCAGTGTTTTCTTTTTTTAGATTGGCCAGAGCTTCTTTCAGGCTTTCTCCCGTTCCAGATTGGAAGCTGCTCACTCTGACATAGCCGTAATTCTTTTCCAGCATTCGGCTTTTTACGCTTTGTACTTTAATGACGGCACGCACCAAATTCATTTTTATCGGCGCATCCGCGCCTTCGCGGACGACGGTAATTTCTATTTTACTACCCGGTTCGCCGCGCATTTTTTTAACGGCATCGGCTAACGACATGCCTTTTACCGGTTCGTCATCCAGCCGGATAATCAGGTCGCCGGTTTTAATGCCCGCACGTTGCGCCGGAGTATCGTCGATAGGCGAAACGACTTTAATAAAGCCGTTCTCCATGGTGACTTCTATGCCCAAGCCACCGAATTGTCCGGTCGTTCCTTCTTTAAGCTCTTGATATTCTTCCGGTATTAAATACGAAGAGTGCGGGTCTAATCCTGACAGCATGCCTTTAATGGCGTCTTCCAGCAACTTTTTATCCGATACCGGCTCTACGTAATCGCGTTTGATGCGGCCGAAAATTTCCGTAAAGGTGCGAAGATCCTCAAAAGGCAGCGCTTCCGAATCTACTACGGGTTCAACTTTGCCCTTTTCCGCAACAACACTACCGCAGATGCCGATAAAAACACCCAGCATAATACCCAAGGACAAAATAAATAGATTGTTCTTTTTTTGCATCTGCCTTTAAACTCCAACCGCAACCAAATCGATCAATGTTCTAAAATAATTCTGAAAACTACCGTTTATTAACTTGTTAATCAAGTCATTAATTTCTGCACCACAGTAACGGGTCTACCGGTTTACCGTTTTTCCGGATCTCGAAATACAAGCCGGGTTTACTGCGCCCCCCGCTTTGACCAACCGCGGCGATAACTTCGCCCGCTTCAACCGGATCGCCTTTGTGTTTGTACAGGCTCTGGTTGAACGCATACAGAGTCATAAATTCCTTGTCGTGTTCGACAATTATCAATTGGCCGTAACCCCTCAGGTTATCGGCATACACTACTTTGCCTTTCGTCACTGCCTTGATTTCAGCGCCTTCTTTGGCATTAATTAATATTCCTTTCCAGGTATTGTCGGTGCTTGAGTCATCAAACATGCTGGCAAGTTTTCCATGCACCGGCAACGGTAGTTTGCCTTTCAACGATGCAAAATCGCCGTCTAATGCTGGAAATTGATCGTTGGTTCCCGCACCCTCGGCGTCGCCTTCTTCGGCAATTTGATTAATATCTTCCTCATCGTGTTTCAATTTTTGGATTAAATTAATCAGTTTATTCTCGCTGTCTTGCAACAACCTTAACTGGTCTTCTTTCGAATAGCCTTCTCCGTTCAGTTTGGCAAGCAAGTTATTGCGTTGTTTTCTAACGTCATCCAGGGCCGTCTGCTCGGATTTTTTTTGCAGCAGATTTTTTTCCAGTCGCTCCGTTTCGCTACGCTTTTGCTCGTCCAACTGGCCTAGATAGCGGGTCAGTTGCTGCAAATCGGTCAGCTTTTTCAGTCTGGACTTATTTAAATACTCATAATATACCATCATTCTGTTAGAAAGTGCCGGATCTTGTTGATTCAGCATTAATTTTAACTTGTCTTGCTGACCCAGCGCATAAGCCGCCTTAACCTGCGCAGACAGTTCCATATCTAGTTTTTCGATTTGATGCTGGTAGGCGTCCGCTTCTTTTCTGATTTTGTCCAGGCTTCCTGAAATGTCTTTCATTTCCGCTTCGATCGAGCGCAAAGAAGCAGCCACATCGCCATAACGTTCATCAACCTGCGCCAGCAAACCCAGCAACTCGTCTTTTTGCTGCTGCAATTCTGCCGATTCTAGGTTACCGGTTTCATTGCTGTCTGTTGACGCGTCCTGGTTTTCGCCATAAGCCTTTGATATTAATAGGCTTAGCAAAAAGCAAATAAACAAACAGGCGCGCATTGGTAATACGGATAGAGCTGTGGGCGAGTTACCGTTAATGCTCACGAATTGACCAGGACCAGATATGGGATTGCAGCAAAGTATGTGAATAAAAGTCAGCAGGCATGATCGGCACAAGCGGTTTTGCCGGAGTTAGGCTGTCGTAAATTTTCAACGGTTGAGAACGATACAACCTGAATACAGAAAAAAGTGACTGACAATTTATTAATATGGCCTGTTGAGGATATCCATAGCCGTAACATGACAAAATAAGGTATCATTTCGCCTTTGTAAGAAATTATTTCGGTTAATCAGCAAGCTTTCTAAACTATATTATACCTAAATAGGCGGTAATAATTTGGGTAAAAATACCGCAAGCGCAGTTAATCCTTACTTTATTTTATCAGTCAACAATTAGATTTTTTCATCATGCCATTGTCAGAAACCGTTACATCTGAACGTCTTGTCGAATTCGCATTAAATCATTACATGCTGGTGCTCGCGCTGGCTGTCGTGACTTATTTATTAATACAGGAGTTAATCGATTCCGCCTTTAAAAAATTCGCTTTTGTTTCGCCGTTAACGGCAGTGACCAAAATGAACGAAAGCAACACAGTAGTGATAGATGTGCGCGAGCAGGATGAGTTCAATAAAGGTCACATCGAAGGCGCAGTAAATTTGCCGCTCAGTAAAATCAAAGACCACACTGCCAGTCTTGACGCTTACAAAGTTAATCAAGTGTTGGTGGTTTGCCAGGAAGGTATGCGATCTTCCTCGGCCGGTAAAATCATCATCAAAGCCGGCTTAAAAAATGTGTTTGTCATTACCGGCGGGATGCAGGCCTGGCAGGAAGATTATAAGTACCCGATCAAAATTAATCGTAAGCATTAATGGCGATTTTCCCCTTCATTAATGATCAAATTTCACATGGCTGAACAAACCAATACAGAGGAAAGACAATTTTCCATCCAAAAAATTTACACCAAAGATTTATCCTTCGAAACGCCCAATGCGCCGAAAATTTTCCGGGAAAAATGGGAACCGGTTGTGGATTTTCATTTAAGCACCAATGTTAATCAGCTCGATCAAAACGTTTACGAAGTTACCTTAACGGTAACGGTGACCGTTAAATGCGGGGAAACCACGGCGTATTTGGCGGAAGTAAATCAAGCCGGTATTTTTACCCTGAATAATTTTACCGATCAGGAAATGGGACCGATGCTGGGCAGCTTTTGCCCCAATATCTTATTCCCGTACGCCCGTGAAGTGGTGTCCGATCTGGTCGCCAAAGGCGGCTTTCCGCAACTGCTGCTCGCGCCAGTGAACTTCGATGCGTTGTATGCGCAACATGCCCAGCAAATGCAGCAACAAGCGGCCGGTTCCAACAGCATCAATTAATCATTCTTTAAAGTATTCATAATCATTAATGAGCCAAAGAATTACCTTACTCGGCGCCGGATCCTGGGGTACTGCGCTTGCTTTGCTATTAGCTAAGAATAATTGTGAAGTACTGCTTTGGGGACACGATGTTAATGAAATTGGCGCATTAGCCAAAGACCGCGAACACCGGGTATTGCTGCCGGGATTTATCCTGCCGGAGCAAATAGCCGTAACGACGGATTTAACTTTGGCGTCGGAATTCAGCGACATTATTTTAGTAGCCGTACCCAGCCATGCCTTTGCCGCGACATTAATGCGGCTAAAAGCCTGCCTGACGGCAGAGCCGGTTAATATCGCCTGGGCGACCAAAGGCTTTAACCCGCACGACGGCAGGTTGTTGCATCAGGTGGTTGCCGATATTTTTTCGCCGGACACACCCGCCGCGATTTTATCGGGACCCACTTTTGCCCGTGAAGTCGCGCAAAATTTACCGACTGCGGTGACTATCGCATCCAATCAAACCGGTTTTGCCGCGCTCTTGGCGGCTATTTTTCACAGCGACCGTTTCCGGGCATACACCAGTACGGATATTGTCGGGGTGGAAGTGGGCGGCGCCGTCAAGAATGTGCTGGCGATTGCTGCCGGTATTGCCGATGGCCTGGGTTTTGGTGCCAATACGCGGGCGGCATTAATAACGCGCGGATTAAGTGAAATTATGCGGCTGGGAATTTGTTTGGGCGGCAAACCGGAAACGTTTACCGGTCTGGCGGGTTTGGGCGATTTGTTGCTGACTTGTACGGATAATCAATCCAGAAACCGGCGTTTCGGTCTGGCTTTGGGGCAGGGTAAAAAACGGGCGGACATCGTAAAGGAAATCGGCCAGGAAATTGAAGGCATTTCCGCAGCTAAAGAAACCTACATGCTGGCAAATAAGCTAAATATCGACATGCCGATAACCGAGCAGACTTATAGGGTTTTGTACGAAGATATGGATCCATTAATGGCTGTGCAAAATTTGTTTGCGCGCGATCAAAAAGCCGAAAGCTCATCCTAATAGTCAGGTAGCCGGACATAAAAAAACTTTGGTTTACCGTAGCTAACCAGGGTTGTCGAAATTTAAATCAACCGATTTAGTTTTTAGATTTTAACAAATTGATCTTGCCCGGAATTCACGGACACTCCACTAAGCGACTTTTTGGGCTTCAAACGCTTCTGGGCTGAGATAGCCCGGTCTTGAATGGAGCCGTTTGCGATTGTAATACACTTCGATATATTCGAACACCTGATGCTTGGCATCGGAACGAGTCTTAAAGCGTTCGCCATGAATAGCTTCGACCTTGAAGCTGTGGTTCCAGCTTTCCATGGCGGCATTGTCATAACAATCGCCCTTCTTGCTCATACTGCAAACCAGCCGGTGTTTTCTGAATAGCTTCTGGTAGGCGGCTGAACAATATTGGCTACCCCGGTCAGAATGCACTATC
>VGVA01000036.1 GCA_016874115.1 Gammaproteobacteria bacterium | reverse complement strand
TACCGAGACCGCGCCGATGCTGAAAACAGTTTTGACGAACTCAAAAACCATTGGGGCTGGGGTGGCTTCACCACCCAAGACCTGAAACGTTGCCGGTTCATGGCCAGGATCACCGCATTGGTTTATAACTGGTGGAGTCTATTCGTCCGGCTCGCCGACCCCGACCGACATACCGAAGCCATTACCAGTCGCCCCTTGATGCTCTATGGCATCGGCAAGCAGACGCGTCACGCGGGACAAACCCGACTAACCGTCAGCAGTACCCACTCCGAGGCGGTAAAAGTTGAACAGTGCTATCGCCGGAGTGCCGCATTCTTCAAAGAGCTTTGGGCAACTGCGGAGCAGTTCAATGCCCAACAGCGTTGGTGCCGGATATTAAGTTTGGCGCTAGTAAAGTATCTTCGAGGTCGGCAATTACATCCACCAGATTGCCTTCCCGCACCTGCATAAGAGGCAAACTGATCTTTTTAGGATTAAAGAAATCAAACAGTTCGGCTGCAAATTCTCACTGGACGATTTCGGTACCGGCTATTCGTCTTACTCTTACTTGAAAAGCCTGGACGTGGATTATCTGAAAATAGACGGTTCCTTTATTAAAAACATCGCCAACAGTCCAACAGACATGGTGATGGTGAATTCCATGAATGAAATCGCCCATTCGCTGGAAATGGAAACCATTGCCGAATACGTTGAAAACATGACCATTCATGCCATTCTGAAAGAAATCGGTGTCGATTACGCCCAAGGCTGGGGCATCCAAAAACCGATTTTGTTAGCCGATCTGGCGCAATCTTTCCATTAATAATGCGGCGCCGTCCGTTCGCCTTTAATCACTCACCGAATCCGCAACTCCCATTTGCCGTTTACTTCTACGGTAAGCGCATCATAAATCTGTAACTTTCCCTTTATAACTGCGCATAAACAGATAACCCGTTAATGAACCCCAAAGCAGCATATACAGATTATACAGGAGCAGCTCGGCGCTGAGCCGGGTTACATCCCTGGCATAATCCATAATGTCGTCGACAATCAACAGGATTAATACAATGCCGATTGCAATCTTGAGATTCAGTTTATGGCCGTAGAAATAACCGATACCCAGCACGATAAAACCAACCATAAACCGGATGGCGCTGTGAATCAGCATTTCCCAGCTAAACACGCTGATTTTCAAGGCAGCGTTTACAAAGTACAGCAGGATTAATCCCGCGAATAATGATAAAAAGACCGGCTTCACGGCAATCTTAAGTAATTTTTCATTAAGTGATAATAATCGATTGATTATACGTTAATAAAATGAAATTTTAAGCATGAATAGTATGGTACTCGACGGGAAAACAACCGACTTGTGAAGACATATCGATCGATATACGGGCAACGGTAATTCCCTTCCCTTCTATTGGCTTACCTTATTAATAACCTTTGTTGTTTGAAATCATAGTGAATTTTTAACATTTTCGCTGTGGAATTATCCATTGAGCCGCAATTGCAGGTGCGATACCCTGTACTCCGACTGATAAAAGATAGCTGGTTAATCTGTCTTTGCGCATCATTCTTATGCGTTTCGCTAATTCGCGATGCATTAATCATTCAATCTTATGGTGCTACATCAAGCTGCAAAAGGAAAGTGCCGTGAACACAAGAATAACATTGCTGGGTATTATCGCGTTTCTCATAACGAGGCCGGTTTATGCCGATATCGGCATGATCTTGCCCAATTACGATGCGAACTGCGACCACTATGTTGACAATCAATCGCTGATATTCGACCCGGCCTGGAAAAATAGCGACCGTTCCGTCAGCGTACTTACTATTTTTACCACCTATCTTGCCAAATACTCAATCGGGAATTTCACCGATGAACCAGCGCGCCACTATTTTTCGCGAAAGCTGAAATGGGGTTCAATCCGATTTCAGCAGCGAAAAATGACGTGGCGAGTTTGCCTTCGGCGGCCTGCGTTCGTCCCGCTACAGCCCAAAACACAAAACATCGGCTTCCGCCTTGCTTCGTATTTTGACCTTGCGCGAATGACTTGACGCCGTGTCGTATGGCCTTGCATTTTGGCTACGCACTACGCTTGCGCTCCAACTCCGTCAAAACGCCCGGCCTCTACGGCTACGCAGGGGTCGTCGTACATCGCTCGGCTTCGCTCGCTTCCATGTACTCCTTCGACGTGGAGATACTGGAATTCGATGAACCATCGGAAAATAACCTGCATTGTTTTAGCGTACCGAAATTGCATGAAGCCAGCAATAAAGCAAATCTACAACAGCTTAGTTTATCGATTAATAAAGACTTAATGGCAATACAACGGCAATTGCCGAATACGAAGACAAACACCACGGATATGTGTTGCTTTGTCATGCTCCCGTTAAAACCGCCATTCATCATGGCGTAAGCGTAATGAGAAAGCGTTAAGCAACGATCTGATAGGAGTGAATTATGAAATTATCACAGCTCATCATAATCATCGGCCTGCTAACATTATTAATACCGCAAGCGTACAGCCTGTTTCACAGTTACAATAGGCCAACCAGCTATCGCATGACACCGCCCGACAGCGGTTTTACCGGTCTATCTTTCAGCAAGCCTAACAACTTGCAATAAAAATGTTGGCGAAATCGCCGTCAAACCTATTAATTCCGTTGAAATAACGCCATGGATTCCACATGCGCCGTTTGCGGGAACATATCCATCACACCTGCTTTTATTAATCGATACCCTAACTCATGCACCAAAATACCGGCGTCGCGAGCCAATGTCGACGGATTGCATGAAACATAACAGACTAAATCGGGCTGCCAGCGTTTAAAGTACGGCAATACTTCGGACGCGCCTGCGCGCGAAGGATCCAGCATGATTTTATTATATTTGCGATTTACCCACGGTTGATCGCTAAGGTCTTTACTTAAATCCGCCGCATAAAATTCGACATTTTCAATATTGTTATGTTCGGCATTGTTTTTGGCTCGATTGATTAATGGCAGATCGCCTTCCACACCGACGACCTGACCGGCGTACTTGGCAATCGGCAGGGTAAAGTTGCCCAAGCCGCAAAACAAATCCAGCACGGTATCGTTTTTAGTTAACGCTAATTCCATCAGCACTCTATTAATCATTAATCGATTAATCTCGTAATTGACTTGCGTAAACATAGCCGGACGGAATAGAAATTCGATATCGTGATCGGGCAAAGCGTAACGCGGCGTGACTTCCGGCTCGTCCGGCAGGGGTTTAATGGTGTCCGGGCCTTTTTCCTGCAAGCAAATCGTCAGATTATGGGCTTTAGCAAAGGCGCGCATGGTTTCCTGATCTGCTTCTGTCGGCGGCGCTAATACCCGGACGGACAGTACGCACTGTTCATCGCCAATCGCCACTTCAATCTGGGGAATTTTTTCACGGATAGTTAAACCGTAAATCATTTCGCCCAACGCCACCAATTTTGTACCGATCATCGGATGCAGAACGATGCAGTTATCCATTTCCGCCAGAAACGTCTGCCTTTTTTCGCGGAAACCGACTAACACGCGATTTTTCTGGGCGACATACTTAACCCCCAGACGCGCTTTACGACGGTAACCCCAATGCGGGCCGGTTAATGGCTGCCACAACTCGGACACAGGCAGTTTACCGATGCGCTTAAACTGTTCTATTAACAAATCCTGCTTGATTCGAATTTGCGCTTCCGAATCGATATGTTGAAAACTACAACCCCCGCAAACGGCGTAGTGCGGACAAAGCGGATCAACCCGGCGATCTGAAGCCTGCAATACATTAACGACATAACCTTCGGCATAATCTCGGCGAATTTGCGAATACAGAAATTCGACTTCTTCGTCAGGTAGTGCGGCATCTATAAATACAGCCTTACCATCGACATGCGTTACGCCGCGTCCGTCATGCGTTAATGAGGTAATCGTTGCCTTTACCGGTGACTCCGGCAGCGTTTTCTTCCTTGATCTTGCCATGTTATTAATGATTGATTATTTCTGTTTCCATGCACCGGCGGCCTGATACCACCAGCCGGATTGTGCATTGCCGATCCAGCGCGCAGCAAAGGTCGATTTTATCTGCGTAGCCCATTCCGGATGGCCGTTAGCATTGGCAATCGCTTGATACAAAGCCTGCCGGTCGGCGTTCTCAGCGGCGACCAGTTTGTTGATCTGGTTGCGGTCTTTCAACGGTACGCTACCTGCATCGCGGACAGTTAATAAGCCGTCTGACTGAATGCCGATAGCGCCTGCGGCATAAAACGATTGCAAGGAGGTAAATCGCTGTTCCATCGTTGCGGTTAATTGTCTGATTTCCGGACTGTCGATGGATAAATTCGCTTCTTCCGCATGTGCTTGTGAAATTACAACATTAATAGCCCGGTCAATCGCTTGGTAGAAGCCGGTTTGAATACCGGAACGCTCCGATTTCGGTTGCAATTCCGGCTTAGGCTGCGGTTTTGGCGGCGCATTGTTTTGAATATCCTTAATAATTTCATCAGCAACCTTTTCGGCAGCAGCAGCCGGAAAATAAATATTAATGGTGACACACGCCGACAACATTAATAGGCCAAGCAGCGAAAATTTTTTCATGTCGAACTCCCGTTATTGCACGATTACCGTATCCGGCGACGCCACCCGGCTCAGCCGTTCTACCAGTACATCCCAGTTAATTTGCGAATTATACCCGAGCACTTCAATTCTCGGCAGGCCGCCGCCTTTAATCAGATAGTAACCTTCCCCCACCGCTTCCAGACCGAGCATTTGGCAGACGCCATTATGCAAGTAACAACCCACACCGATTTTGTCGTAACAGAAGGTTTCAAAAAATCCCAAAAAACTGCGCGATAAAAAATCCGACGCCGCGCCGCCGCCGATACTGGCGATATTTTTGACGGCTTTCTGGCTTATCCGGTGCTTACTGTCATCGTCTTCGGGCGTATCCAACCAGGCGAAAAAAGTTACCGGACGCCAGTTTTCAAGCTCCAGTTTATTAATAAATCCCGATAACCGCCCGGTAATTCTGCCGAATTCGAATTTACTAGTAAGCTGCTCCAAATCAAGGTGTTGCAACTCAACATCACCCGCTAATTTCGGCATGTTTGAAAATAAACCGGATGACGACAGATTATTAATCTTCACAATGCCGTCAAAGATATTAATCGTTAACCCGCCATCCAGCTTCAAAGAATTGTCGCGATACGCTACACCGGGAATCTGCCCGCTGATGTTACCCAGTAACGGCGTCCAGTGTAGCCGTCTGGTTAATTGTTCTAAAGAAACGTTGTCTAGCGAACCGGCAAAGGTCACGTCCGGCTCTTCTTGTTTACCGCCGCGCCAGCTGAATCGATCGACCGCCATCATGCCGTTTAAAAAGGGCAGTTTCACTGCTTCCGCCAAATGGAAACGATCGGCCTGGCTGGTGAATTTTAATTTGGCGGCGACTATCGGTAAGCCCTTGACGTTTAATTGCCGCCAGGACAGTTCAGACTGCTTAACGATTAACGGATCAGCCGACCAATTAATCGCCGCATTGCCGTCATTAACTGTTAACCGTTTAGCTGCATCGTTAACGTTCAGTTTTTTGAGTTCTAGGGCGGCATCCGTTAACGAATGCTGTTTAAATGTAAAGTTGGCTTGCAAAGCGCCCGTCAGCGCTAAACTTTGAAAAGGCGATTCGGCATAAAACGGATTCACATAAATTTCAGCCAATTTTTGCAACGTGTCGCTTTGCAAGGTCACATCGGCTCGATCAAAGCGCAACCCACGACGGTAATAGGCAAGCGCCGAGCCGCTCAACGTTCCGGTTTCCGGATGCTGATAGGTAAAAGCCTGAATATCGGCTTGTTTAGTTTTTGAATTCCAAAGACCACGAGCCTTCAATGTAATAGGCTGTAATCCAGCTTCCACATAGACCGGATCGACATACAGAGCGCCGCCTGTCATATGCGATGTGCTTTGCCAAGCCCATTGATTATTAAATATTTTCTTACCTTCCAATTGCGTTTTAAACTGCAAGTTTTCCGATGCCAAAGCACCGTCTTTGGTTAGGTCGGTTAAACCAACAACTTCCGTTGTAATACCGAATTGATTAACAGCCTTTAACCGTCCGGAAATTATGCCCGACAAATTCATCATGCCTTTTCTGGCATGGCTAGGGTCGGAAGATACCCATTCTGCAGGTAACAGTTTATTAATAAGCTCATCGCTTACCCGCTTAGCCTGGAACTTAACACTCCAATTTTCAGCCTTTGCTTCGGCTGTTACGGTTAACCGGCTGTCCATTAACCTAACATCCTGTAGATTAATAACGCTGCTGTGTTGGTTAACCGGAAAGAAAATGCAGTTGATGGCGATTGCCAGTATTTTGATTTGACCGATGCCCTGCCCCGTTTACATTCCAAATCGTTTTCCTGCCAACTGAAATCATGGCATTGAATATCGGCCAGGGTTACGTCATGGAAGGGTTTTGGCAATATTAATTTTGTTGCCCTCAGCTTAATTTGCGGTGTTTGATTCAGCCCGGTAACTTCTAACTTAATGTCATTCAATTGCCAATCATTACCGCTTAGCCTGTCTATACCAAGCATCGCTGAGTCAATGGCAAAAACGGGGCTTGCCATAAATGTCAATATTAAAATAATCCAAAATAAATACAGTTTATTAATAATCTGGCATTTATTCAAAATCAGGTTCCCTTGTTCCCACGCTAACTCGGAAACACCCCCGTAGACAAATACCTATCTCCCCGGTCGCAAATAATCACCACGATAACCGCATCAGATATTTCCTGAGACAATTTCAAAGCCGCATATACTGCACCACCGGAGGACACCCCGGCAAAAATACCTTCCTTAGCGGCTAAGTCGCGGGTCATTTGCTCGGCAGACTTTTGGTCGACTTCAAGAATGCGGTCGACGCGTTCAGCCTGGTAGATTTTGGGCAGGTATTCCTGCGGCCAGCGGCGGATGCCGGGGATTTTGGATTCGCCTTCCGGTTGTACGCCGATGATTTGGATGTTGGGGTTTTGTTCTTTTAAATAACGGGATGTGCCCATGATGGTACCCGTCGTCCCCATCGAGCTGACGAAATGGGTCACTTTCCCTTGGGTGTCACGCCAGATTTCAGGACCTGTGCCTTCATAGTGGGCGCGAGGGTTGTCGGGATTGGCAAATTGGTCGAGAATCCGCCCTTCCCCGCGCGCTTCCATCTCACGGGACAAGTCGATTGCCGCTTCCATGCTGCCTGCTGCCGGTGTCAAAATAATGTCCGCACCGTAGGCTTTCATGGAGGCAATGCGCTCGGAACTCATGTTGTCTGGCATGATTAATGTCATCCTATACCCTTTAATGGCCGCCGCCATTGCCAAGGCAATGCCGGTATTGCCGCTAGTGGCTTCTATTAATCGATCGCCGGGCTTGATTTCACCACGCGCTTCGGCATGTTTGATCATGCTCAAGGCTGGGCGGTCTTTGACTGAACCGGCAGGATTGTTGCCTTCCAGTTTGGCAAGAATGGTATTGCTGGAATTTTCTATTAATCGTTGCAGCCGCACTAAGGGGGTGTTGCCGACAAAAGATTCAATTGTGGGGTAGGACATGCGTATAAACGGACAATCAAAAACAGCGTTGATTATCCCATAAATACTTCCCCGATTAATGAGGTATTTAGTACAGAAATTTTACGGCTAAAGAATAAAAAGCTGCCGGCCTTCCATGACCGACAGTAAAAGGGGACATAGCTGCATCCTGCTGACATCCTGTCACACCGTTAAGGTTCAAAAGCAGATTGCTTCCTGCAAACATGCTTTTGACAGTGTTCCCGATACCAAATCCTTTGTTTGGAAATCTGCATTCATTTCTTAAATGCTTAAGGATATTTTAAATTTTTCCTTAGTCTTGCCTATTCGTATGAATACTTATCTCTTTAATTTTATTAATTCAATTTAAAGAATTAGAAAATTATCGATTATTAATTAAAATTAAGTTTGTAGCCTTCGGCTGTGTGCAGCGTTAACTTCATCGTTTTCCGTATAAAAAAAGGAGAAGGTTTTTAGCCTTCTCCTTTGTGATATTCCGGTTCTGCTTGAGCGATAAAAATACAACAATAACGATTACATGAATCGATTAATAATACAGACAATATAAAACGCTAAAGATTCAGTTTTCAGCCGTTCCGATAGCATCAGCTTTTGTGCTTTACCGTAGCCGTCAGCACATCATTTCCGACAAATTCGGCCTGTAGCCCGGCTCCATCCAACGCAGGTACTCGGCGATATATTTCGGATCGCCCAAAGCAGGACTCATGCCCCATCTTTCCAGTTAAGCAACATTCTACTAAACAATTTTTTAGCTATTGCGGCTATAGGCAGGTAAAAACGCTTAGCTTTTGTATTAATATCATGTAACCCATTAATAATAAAAAATAGATGGGTTACTTTACGGCGCGATTAATCAGCACCACCGCATGCACTGCGATGCCTTCTTTACGGCCTTCAAAGCCCAGCTTTTCGGTTGTCGTGGCTTTAACGTTGATCCGGTCGATTTCAACTGACAAATCCTCGGCAATATTCTGTCGCATACCCGGAATATGCGGCGCCATTTTCGGCGCTTGCGCTACGATGGTGATATCGGCATTGCCCAACGTATAGCCCTGGTTTTTTACAATGCTGTACACATGCCGCAGCAAAACCCGGCTGTCGGCACCTTTAAATTCCGGGTCGGTATCGGGAAAATGCTTGCCGATATCGCCCAACGCCGCCGCACCCAGCAAGGCGTCGCACAACGCATGCAACACAACATCGCCGTCGGAATGCGCTTCCAGACCTTGTTCGTACGGAATGGTAACCCCGCCCAGAATGATATGATCGCCTTCGTTAAAACGATGCACATCGTAGCCTTGTCCTACTCGAATCATGATAGTTCCTTTTGCTGCGCCTGCTGTTTCAAATAAAATTGCGCCAAGGCCAAGTCTTCAGGCCGGGTGATTTTAATATTGTCCGGTCGGCCTTCGACGATTTTCGGGGTAAACCCCATTAATTCCAAGGCGCTGGCTTCATCGGTTACTGCCAGATTGCCCGCGGTAGCCGTTAATGCCGATTTTAACATGCCGTAACGGAACATTTGCGGGGTCAACGCGCGCCATATCTGCCGTCTGTCCTGGGTATTAACGATATCGTTGCCGTTAACCTGTTTTAGGGTATCGTGCGACGGCAACGCTAAAATCCCGCCGACATCATCGTTTTGCAAGGTATTAATCATCAGACGGATATCCTCTGCCGTTAAACACGGGCGCGCCGCATCATGCACCAGCACCCAGTCATCATCGTCTGCCTGATGGCCGATCGCCTTTAGACCGGACAGTACCGAATCCGCCCTTTCCTTGCCGCCCGGCGCTGTTATAATGGCTTCATGCCGTGCAATCGCTAATTCCGGCCAATAGGGATCTTCTTCTGAAACGGCTACCGATACTGCGGAAAAAACCTGCGCTTCAATTAAGCGCGACAATGTGTGTTCAATGACGGTTTTACCGGATAACATCAGATATTGTTTGGGCCGGTCAGCATTCATACGCTTGCCGACACCAGCCGCAGGAACGACTGCCCAGAATTTCACATTTAGATTCATGGTCTTGAGTAGCGTCAAGGCAGCCGAATTCGTCCTTTCAGGTTGAGGCTACCGCTTGTTTTTATTGTTTTTTCAATGATTAATTTCGTCTGGCGAAATTAATCCGGCAAATTATTAATGATTAGCCCTGATTTGGCAACGGCCAGAGTACAGCGTACAGGTAACCCATGGCTTTTCTGGTGACCACGTAAATGCCGCGCGAAGTCGTCAACCAGCGTTCAGGTACAAACGTATCTTCAGTACCCGCATAAACGCCAACCTTAACAGACTGTCCTAATGCTTTTTCAAATAATACCAGACTTTTTCTGGCATGGGTTCCCAGTGAAAAAACATTAATGGCGGTCGGTTTTAGGTTTTTTTCGTTCAGCCATTTTCTAACTGTTAATGCGCACGTATAGGTTTGATGCGCCTCAACCTCAGGCACCGGCAATTGCGTTATTTTCCAGCCATCAATCGCGTATTCCTGCAACCGTAAAGCCGCCAGTTCGGCAGTGCTTTTGCGGGCATTCGTACTTTTCTGTTCACCTTCATCCGGCTCGCCCACCGTTACCAGCCAGTCGTAGTTGCCCTGACGGTAAATCTCTGCCGCTTCTTTCATGGCCTTCGACTTCCACAGCCAGCCTTCCACTACCAGGATATTAGCTCCGGCTGCCGGACGATTAATCGCCAGGAAATCATAGATACCGGTTACGATGATGAACAAGGAAAATAGAATAATAATCCCGATAACTTTTAATCGCTGTGTATTCATAAGGTTAGGAAGGTCATTAATGATTTGATTTGCCTTGCTTATCGAGCATATCGAGTCCGGACCAAAATTCCTGCATGGATTTCGCCACCGGCAACGGTACGCGGACTCTGGCCAACGGTTGCGGCGCTGGCGGCGCAACGTATAATTTGGGCGGTACGCTGCGTGTTATCACCGAACCCGCGCCGATTACGGCGCCTTCGCCGATCTTCAACACTCGTCCGGCTCCGCACACCAGCACAGAGTTAGGGCCGATAAACGCTTCCTTGCCGATTATCACTTTACCAGGCCCGCGCGTATGGGCAATGATGATCGAGCGGATGCTGATCTGGACGTTTTCGCCGATTTCAATCGCTTCCGGATACTCATTGTCGATGTAAACATCATCGCCGATAAATACGTCCCGGCCAATCGCAACGCCGCGCAAGCGGTGCAGGAAAGGCCGTAACGTGGTCGCCCCCGGACTGAATCGCGCCAATAGTTGGAACAGCCGGTTGCAAACCCGCCGCAATAACGGTTTTTTAACCCCCCGGCTACCGTTATTAATGGGATTAACGGTTTGCTCAGCCACGTTATGTTGCCTTTGCCTTGACGAATGCGGACAGTTTTGTAACCGAATCGAAATGTTCCGGCGTCACTTCGGCTGGATCCACCTTAATTCGATAAGTATCCTGAACAAAGGTAACCAACTCCATAACGCCAAGCGAATCAATAATTCCTTCTTGCAGAAAAGAAGTGTCGTCCTCGTAAGGATAGCCCTCATCGCTGAATAGAAATTGTTTGGCAATAAACTCTTTAATGTCGTTTTCTATCTGCATAGTCTTGATCTTATTAATTAATGTTAATGAAATTAGCTAACTTAACCGTCGTCTGATACCGCGCGGAAGCAGAGTAAGGCATTGTTTGGCTAAAGGTACAACGCTGGCAGGCATGTAGTTGCGCAGCATCTTATCCAGCCTTCCGCGTCGCCGGGATTGAATTTGATTGTCAAGCAAAGCGCGGTACTCTTCGCTTAAGCGCCAGCCGCTGGCGGCGCAATTTTCCAGGACATGATCTACGGAGTTGCCTTTGGGTATCGCTACAACACCGTCCTTACACAAACACCAGTTAATGGCGATCTGGGCAACCGTACGGCCTGTTTCCTTTGCTATCTGTGTTAATACCTCGTTCGGATCGCAATCGTACAAACGGGACATTTCCCTTGCTAACGGGCTATAGGCAATAACAGTGATGTTATTTTCCTGACAATACTGCAATAAACCGTCCTCAATTGTCCTGTCGGCCAGGTTGTAGCGAACCTGATTGGCGACAATCGGATATTTGCGCGCTACAACGCGCGCTTCTTTTAATTGCTCCAGATTAAAATTACTGACGCCGATATAGCAGATTTTACCTTCATCGACCAACTGCTCCATCGCGCCAATGGTTTCAGCCATCGGGATAGCCGGATTCGGCTGGTGAATCTGGTATAAGTCGATATGGGAAACGCCCAGGCGGTTAAGACTGCCTTCTGCCGCTTTCTTAAGGTCGTTGTGATGTAGATGATGGCTCGATACTTTTGAGGCAAGAAATACCCTGTCGCGCATTCCCGTAATGGCATCTTTAATGATTTCTTCTGCGCCGCCGTAAGATTCGGCTGTATCGATAAACAAGGCGCCCGCATCCAGACCGCGACGCAACGGTTCGATGCCGCCATGATAGCTCCATGTACCGAGACCGATCTCAGGTATCTGTATTTCTGTATTACCCAGCGGCTTACGATTAATAGCTGATCCGCCCGCCATTATTGGTCTTCTCCCATGTAAACCGGCGCCATACGGAGATATTCGGTTCCGCGGAATTTACGCGTGAAATCATCGAATGCCCGCTGCACTTGCTGTTCGGTTAACCCCATGACCTTTGCCGTATCGCTGAGAGAAACTTTGTTTTCCATGGCGTACCAGAGCATATCCATCGTCTTAAACGGGAGACGGAAGAAAAACTCCTCTTGATTGCACGGTGCGCTATAAGTATCGCTGGTTGGCGTACGGCTGCGAATGGATTCCGGTACACCCAGATATTCCGCCAGTTGATAAACCTGGGTTTTATATAAATGCCCGATGACGCGTAAATCAACACCGCCATCTCCGTATTTCACAAAAAAGCCCTGGTCGTGTTCGTTTTTATTGGCGGTTCCCATCACCGCATAATTGTGTAGCTCGGCGTGGTAATACACCATCGACATTCGGGTGCGTTGTTTAAAATTCGACGCCGCCACAATCTGCAAGAATTCCGCCGGCGGCAATTGCCTGCTGATTTCCTCGCCATCCGGCGTTATCACAACGACAGAAAAAACATTCAAAGTATCTTCATCCAGCAAGTTAGGCGGCAACACTATCTTTGCTTTGTAGCCCTTGGCCGCATCGTAAGCCGGTACGACGCGTTTGATCGCCTCATCCCTGCGGCGATAGCAACCGAAGCCTTCTAACGCATCGCGGATATCTTCACGAATCGGATTAATGCCAAATTTGGCGCAGACTTCATGGGCTAACGTTTCGCTGACCGGATCGGAATCACGCTCCGGTAAAGTAAGGCCAACCACGCGATCAGGCCCTAGCGCCCGCACCACCAAACCCAGCACGGTGGCCGAATCAATACCGCCACTGACCCCCAGCACCGCACCGCCTCGCTTCATTTGTCTGACCAATCGCGGGATTTCGGCAACCAATCGCTCAGTCTCTTGTTTAGGATCTATTAGTAAAGAATCCTTGGAAAAGGTTGTCATTTATTGCCTCCTGACTTTAGTGTAATTTGCAAACTTTAATATCATCTTCCTCACCTATAGGCTCTACCGCCGGAAAATTTTCAGTAAACCTGTAGTGCAGCAACTGTGTAGATAAAATACCAGCCAAAGCCATGTCGTCAGTTTCCCCAAGCGCTTTCCCGGTACTGACTTTTTCAACCAATTGTTTAACTCCCAGAGGATTAAAAAGCCCCGCTTTTTTTACCGATTCCTCCGACAACATGTCGCGTACGTATACCGGTTCGTGAGAATGAAAAAAGCTTCGGTGAATCGGCGCGCGATAAGGTCGCTTGGTACGTTGCCAAATTTCCGGCGGCAGGCGGTCTTTCCCAACAAGCCGCAATAAATATTTTTCTTCCAGACCGCGCATTTTCAGATTAACGGGCAAACGGTTACTCCATTCAATAAGACGAATATCCAAGAATAGAAATCGGCCTTCCACCGAATTAGCCATTGCCACGCGATCACCTTGCGACGACAACAGGTATTGCGAAAGAAAGAAAGTAATCTCAAGATATTGCGCCTGTTGTAAAGGATCCCAGCGGCGGTACGACGCCGGCAAAAACGGCGTTATTAATGCGCTCGCCGGTTGATTACCGGCTTCGGCAAGGACGTCTTTAGCCATAAAACGCCACAATCGCCGGGTATTTTTCCAGCGGATGGCGTGAGAATAATCGACCGATTCGGTCTCTTCCAGCCCATTGCCGAAGAACGCCTGCAAATAACCGATTGCCGCCTGGCCTTGATGAAAAACATCGGGATAAAGCTTTTCCAGTAACCGGTAACGCCATTTCGAGCTGGGATTCCGCGCCCAGAAACGCCGTACCTTGGCTTCTTTAAAGATGTCGTAACCGGCAAAAAATTCGTCTGCGCCTTCACCGGTTAATACGACTTTATAACCGCACTGGTGAACTCTTTTCGACAACAAATACATCGGTACCGGCGCTTTTCTTAATAATGGCGTTTCCGTATGCCAAACCACATCGGGAAAAACCGCGCCAATGTCCTTATGGGTAGCTTCCACCACTTCGTGTTCTGTACCCAGAAAATGCGCCATCCGCATTTGAAAGTCACGCTCATCGTAACGCTCATCCGTAAACGCAATGGAAAATGTCCTCAGTTTATTCGACGTATGATTCCTGACAATCGACGCTATTAATGATGAATCTAGGCCTCCGCTTAAATAAGCGACTACCGGCACATCGGCGCGTAAACGGATTTGAGTCGTTTCAATTAATAAGCGATGTAGTTCTTCTTTTAATTCCCCGGTTGTTTTTTGGGAGCGAACAGAGTTTTCTTCTGCCTCGCTAGTGTCGAATGAACAATCCCAGTACCGCTTAATCGTGATGTTGCCCTGTTGCCAGAGCAGCCAATGGCCAGGACGTAATTCATTAATACCTTTAAATATCGCTTGTCCGGGCAGACAACCCCAAAAAGTAAAGACATGTCCTAACGCGACCGGACAAATTTCTCCAGTTTCGCCGCTGCCGGTTAATAAGCATTTGATTTCGGAGCCAAAATAAAAAATACCGCCACGATTTGTATAAAATAAAGGTCTAACGCCCAGCCGGTCGCGCGCCAGGAACAGCGATTTTTCCAGCGTATCGTAAATCGCCACGGCAAATTGGCCGTTTAGTTTATTAAGACAGTCCGGCCCTTCATCTTGATACAACGCCAACAGCACCTCGGTATCGGTATGGGTGGTAAACCGGTAGCCTTTCTGCTCCAACTCGGCCCGTAGCTCGATAAAGTTGAAAATTTCCCCGTTATAAACAATCCAAAAACGTTGATTCTGTGTGCAAATCGGTTGCTGCCCACCGCCCAGATCGATAATACTCAATCTGGCGCTGCCCAAGACGACGCGATCATCTATTAATAAGCCGAATTGATCAGGTCCCCGATACCGAATCGCCGCCAACATTTTGCGTACGCGTAACTCCGCGTCCTCCGGCAATCCGTGGTCTGAGAACACGCCTGAAATACCGCACATTAGACCAGTTCTCCCTTTAACACTTTACCCGATGGCGACTTCGGCAGTGACGTCACAAACTCCACGTATTTTGGCACCATAAAATCTTCTAAATGGACACGGCAATGGGCAAGCACCTCGCGTTCGGTCAGCGGTTTTTCATCCTTAATGATAACGGCTTTTATCGCTTGCCCCAGGATGGCATCCGGTACGCCGATAACAGCCGCTTCCACAACGCCGTCTAAATGATGCAGGACGGTTTCGACTTCCCGCGGCGCAACTTTCTCGCCACGGCTTTTAATGATGTCATCCTGGCGACTGACAAAATAAAAGAATCCGTCCTGATCCGTTTTAAACAGATCACCGGTATAACACAGCCGTTCGCCCGGGATAAAGTCCGGACGGAAACGCACGGCAGTTAACTCCGGCGCTTGCCAATAACCACGCATCACATGCCGTCCCCTGACCACCAACTCCCCAACTTCACCAGGACCCATACGGATACCGTCCCGTTCTACCCACACTTCGGTGCCGGGTATGGCAATGCCGACTGAATCCGGTTTTTGTCGAGTATATTCCGGCGGCAAGTACAGCGCCCTGACCACTTCCGTTAATCCGTACATTGCATAAATCTTGGTATCCGGCAACCGCCGCTGTAGCTCCAGCAAATGCGAAGGCGGCAATCCGGATGCTGCATTGGTGATATAGCGCAAACTGGAAAAATCGACTTTGCTGAAATCGAACTGTAATAACATGGCGTAGAAGGTCGGTACGCCTGACATGCCGGTCACCCTTTCCTGTTGAATTAATTGCAAAATCATTGCCGGAAACGCAAACGAATTCTCCAGAATTAATGTCGCGCCGGAGCGGAATATCGTTAATAATTGATACAGGCCGTAGCCAAAAGACAGCGGCAACACGTTCAAAACAATGTCGTTTTCGTTGTTCTCCAGATAATTAATGATCGAACCCGACACAAACACCATACTGCTGTGGTCGCACATAACGCCTTTCGGATCGCCGGTCGTGCCGGAGGTATAGATGATGCATGCCAAATCCAGATCGATATTAATAGCGGGTTGGCGATGGCTTTTAGTTTGCCGGTTTACTGCTTCATTCCATGTTAAAACGGGGCATGGGCAAATAGAGTGATTAACTGGCTTATCACCGCAACTTATTAATGTTTTTAGCGTGTTCTCATCCGGATTAATCAACTTGAAAACATCGTCGAATGGCGCCTTATCGTCTGCTATTAATAACGTCGCCTGACAGTTTTTAATGATAAAGGCCAGTTTTTCGGCTTTCGTACTGCGATTAACGACAACGAAAACGGCGCTGGCTTTCAATACGCCAAATATCGAAATAACCGCTTCGATACAGTTTTTCAGGTAAATCACGACCCTGTCGCCGCGTTTAACTCCATTAATGCGCAGAGTTTGCACCAGATTATCCGCCATGCTGTCGATTTCTCCGTAAGCCCAGCGCTGCCCATCGCAGATGACCGCCGTTTTGTGCGGCGCACACTCGGCGGCGGCTTCTAAAAAATCACGGACGAGCATAACTACCTTTTGCGATACGGCTCGACTGAGCCGTCGACTCATAACGTTGCGTTTTACGATTTTGTAAATAGCTGATGAGCGTCACCGGCAACAGCGGATACAACCGGTCCCGGGCTTCCTGTAGCACTTTTCTGACGACCGGCCATAGCCTACGCGCAGGCGGTTCAACGGTATCGGGATGAACAGCTGCTAAAACCGGCGATTCAATCCTTAATACGGATCGCTCCTTATGCTTCCACGTTAATGGCTCCGTCGCCACACCGGACAAGATATCAATCGTCGCATTCGTTCCCGATTCGTCCATTAATATCAAGCGTTCCTGCTGCTTAACCCAGGGGCGTTCAATTACCACGGCGTTGACATCCGGCGGCAACCGGCATTCTACGTTTCTGCTCCCTAACGTAATGTAAAGCGTCGTATTTTCCTTGCGGAGACTGTAATTCGCTTTAGCTATCTCGCGCAGACTGCACCAATGAATGGGTCCCAACCGATTAATAGCCGCGGTAAACTCCGCCAGTAAGCCCATGCCTTCGAAAAAATCCTGATGATGACAGGCAAGCACGATAGGTTGGCGCAGGAATGCCGCAATCGCGATTTCCAGCCGCCAATCTTCGGACATTACCAACCGTGGGATAGTGCATAAACCGTCGGGAAACACATCGGTACTCCCGCTTCCGAATGCTGCCGGAAAAGCCGATTGACGATTGAGTCCGATAAATTGAGATGGCGTACACAACGCTGCCGCATAACCCAATTGGGATATCTGCTCCGTCGCCTCCGCCACAAAAGTGCCGTAAGGCGCTTCCAGAATAGGCGCGTAATTCTGCAACCGACACCCTTTAAACCGCTGCAGCGCTTGCGCCAGAATAGCTCTTAACCAGGAAACGGAACGGTCGGCGGATAACTCCTGCCAAAGGTGGTTATTGCCGTGGATGATTAATGATAGATTGTCCGGATAGTCGTTAAAAATCGCCGCCACCCGGCTATTAATCTTCCAAGCGTCAATCGCAATGGTCGCTATCGCCACGTGATATCCATGTTGTTTGGCGTGTTCGGCAAGCTTCTTAAAATTAATAAAACCGTACGACGTGAAATACAGACTGGGATCGTCAATCACGATGCAGGCTTGCCTCGGTACAGCCGGAGTTTCAGGCTGTCCTGCCACTTCGCGCATAAAATGCAGTAAAGGCAGGAGATGAGAAAACGAATGCGTACTGAAATGCTCGCGCAAAATTTCATTGGTGGCCAGTGGCTTCGGCCTTACCGCCACCAAATCCAGCACACTCGACCCTTGCTTTCTTCTCAGCCATAACGGCGTACCGTTCTTCTCAGACAGAACAATATCGCCGTCCTGACGGAGTAAAACAGCGGCCTGCGTACTGTCGGACTCGTAAAAACAACAACCGCGGAAGGATGGATCAATACAGGCATCGCCAGCAAACTGAACCGTTGCCCTGACGTTTTCCTTAGAGTCTGTTGACAATTAATATGAGATAATTACGCCAATTAATTGAATAGGTTGGCGAATGTTAAGAAAGATGCTGCGGGATGACCAGTGGGAACGGATTGAGCAGATGTTGCCGGGCAAAAAGACTGATCGGGGACACACGGCGGCGGACAACCGGTTGTTCGTGGAAGCGGTGCTGTGGATAGCCAGGACAGGTTCGCCGTGGCGGGACTTGCCAGACGAGTTTGGCTTTTGGAACAGCGCCTACAAGCGTTTTGCGCGTTGGTCGGATGCGGGAGTGTGGCAACGGGTGTTTGCGGAATTGTGCAAAGACGCTGATTTTGAGGAAATATTCATCGACAGCACCATTGTCCGTGCCCACCAGCATG
>VGVA01000035.1 GCA_016874115.1 Gammaproteobacteria bacterium | reverse complement strand
TCTATGAAAAAGGGCAATTGCCCCATCGCCGTCACCGATGCTTGTGGATCCCATTCCACATGGATCCTGCCGCCAAATGTTTCTACCCTGACAGGTTCAGCATACGGAATTAATGCCTTCGGTTCGGGTTCACCCAAAGGGTGAATGATCTGTTCTGCCATAAGCGCCTCCTTGCCGCTTAATTTCAAACAGTTAACAATTTTTTGCAACCTTAAGATGCTCTTTTAAGGTTTATAAGTTTTATTATGTATTAACGATGATTAAATTATCGTATTGCAAGATTAGCCGATTTTATCAATAAATCTACTTCCAAATTGTGACGATATTCGTAAAATCGTCAGTCCAAGTTTTATTATTAAAGGTAACGGGAAGCTTTTGCCAACTGCCTAGTTGGCTTTGTCTCAGCCTTTCCAATGTTTCCGGTTTTTTCGCCAGGACGACCCAATCCGTTGCTACCACTAACGGAATATCGCTTTGCGGTTTAAATTCTTGCAACAGGCCGGATAAGCCTAATTCCTTTTCATGCTGGGCAAGAACATTTTTTAACCCCAAATGCCGGTTGGTAATGTGCAAGGCCAATATGCCGTCGGGTTTGATTTTGTCGAAATATAACTTGATGGCTTCCTGAGTTAATAGATGAGTTGGGATAGAGTCGGAGCTGAATGCGTCGACAATATACAAATCGAATTTATGGTCAGGTTCCTTCATTAATGCCAGACGGGCATCGCCCGGTACCATCCTGATCTTGGGGTTGCATTGGCTGATATAGGTGAAATAATCCGGATTGCTGGCAATATTGATAACCAGCGGATCCAGTTCGTAAAACGCCCAGGTTTGCCCCGGCTTCGTGTAACAGGCCAGAGTGCCTGCGCCCAGGCCGATAATGCCGATATCCCAGTTGCTATTAACATTGTCGAATTCGGCAAATACTTGGCCGATTGGGCCGGGTCGGCTGAAATACGTTAATGGCGTACGGGAAAATTCGTCGACTAAACGTTGTGCGCCGTGTTTGGTTGTGCCGTGGTAGAACTCGCGGTATTTTTCCGGTTGGCCTTGCTCGTTCGTTAATACGTTTTCGCGTACGGACAATACGCCAAAAAACGTGCGTTCCTGATACAAGGTATTAGATAGTAAGCCGTGCAAGCCGAAGGTGAAAAAAATTAGAATGCCGGTCATTAATGCCAGCGTTAACGGCTGATTTCGAAAAGCATACGTCAGTCCGGCCAGTAAGATTAATCCTACGCCGATGGTATCCAGATAGGCGGGCAAATCGTCTATGCTAAAAAATACCAGCAAGCCGATGATTAATAACGCAATCGGCAGGAAGAAAGGTTTAGCTTTTTCCATACCTGTTCCGCTGAACGATACCATCAATCCCGGCCGTAATAACAGAGCGGCGGTAATCATTAACGGATATTCGTAAACCGCATTGAAGATGAACGGAGCGACGAAGGTATTGAACATGCCGCCCAACATCCCGGCAAAAGACATGATCAGATAATACGTCGTTAAATGTTTGGTATTGGGTCTCAGGCGCGCCAGTTCGCCGTGGCAGACCATGACAGCCAGAAAAAAGGCGGTAAGATGGATGCCTAAATCGACCCAGTAAGGCAGTACCGCCGGATTAATGAATGAGTACGCTAAAAACGGCAGCAATATAATCGGCTGTAGATTAACCATCAGTGGATGGATCTTGTCGTGCCATTTAGAAAAGACCAGGATGAAGGTCAGCAAATAAATCGTCAGCGGGATAATCCACAGCAGCGGCACAGATGCGATATCCGTGCTGATGAAGGTCGTTAATCCTAATAACAAGCTAGATGGAACGAAAGCCAAGGCCAGCCAGTGTAGCTTGGTAGCCAGACTAAGCTCGTTATCCGTGCCTTCCTGGTTGACTGTTTCAACATTGCTTTGTTGGGCTTTCCATAGTGCAAACGCACAACCGGCTACTAGCAGGCATAACCCGACGAAGCCAATGCTCCAATCCGTTTTCTGGGCGGTTAAGCCGATATTGGGTTCTATCAAAAACGGATAACTCAACAATGCGATCAAACTGCCGCAGTTACTGGCTGTGTACAGGTAATACGGGTCGTCGCTGGTATGATGGCCGACATTGGTAAACCATTTCTGGATTAAGGGCGCTGTTGTGCTTACCACAAAAAAAGGCAGGCCGATGGCTAACGATAAGGTGCCGATTAACCAAAAAGTAGGATTAGTTTCGGTTGGCGGGGAAACATCAGCTGGCAAGCCGACGGGCAAGGCGATAAAGCTGAGTAAAATCAGCACAATATGCATCAGAATTTGCTTATGGTGAGTTAATCGCGTCGATAGAAAATGAGCATACAGATAACCCAAAAATAAGACGGTTTGGTAAAACACCATGCAGGTATTCCATACCGCGGGCGACCCGCCGAGCAAAGGCAGTAAAATTTTGCCGAACATCGGCTGTAAGACAAACATTAATGCCGCACTGGCGAATAAAGTCAGCGCAAAGAGCAAAATTAAGGAAAGGCTGCGGTCAGCTGTAGTAGATGGAGATTGCTTCATTAGTAATTGTTATTAAAGATACGGGTTACAAACAACGCTAAATAATTATTTTGCTTATCATAAACTATTTGGCCGTTAATGCGGCAGCCTAAAAATAGGGATGCAAAAAAAGGCGAAAAACCGCCTTTTTCTTTAGATGAGGGTGATAAGGCATTGAATGATTTTATAAATTACCAAAAAATGCCGCCAAGGCGTTAATTTCCTCGTCCGACAGATTACCGGCAAACGCCTTCATGGCGTCGTTTTTACGGATGCCGTTTTTATATTTCATTAATTGCTCAGCCAGATAATCGGGGTGTTGTCCCGCCAAGCGGGGGAATTCGCCGTTGCCTTCGCCGGATTTGCCGTGACAGCCCAGGCAAACGGTCGCTTTTTCCTTACCTTTCTGGGCTAGTACCGGATCGCCGCCTGCTTTGGTCGGTTGCTGCACCGCAAAGTAGGCGCCGTAATTATTAATGTCTTCTTTGGTTAATTTGCTGGATTGCGCCTGCATGACCGGATTAATGCGTGTTCCAGCTTTAAAAGCATTCAATTGGTTGACAATGTAAACGGATTGTTGCTGCGCCAAGCTGTGGAATTGCGGATCCGTGCTGTTGCCTTTTTCGCCGTGGCAGACGAAACATGTGGCTGCTTTTTGTGCTACTGTCGATAAGTCATCTGCAAACAATTGGGTTTTGCAGCAAAACAGCAACAAAAAAACAGCAAACAATCGCCTTAAATGCATGAGCCACCCCATTTTAAGCGCATGGACATTCATTAATGACCGACGGCTTAACCAAGTAGTTGAAAATAAAACGGCACTACTATACAACTAAACATAGACAAAAATCATGTTAATTTATCGAGCGAAATGAATCATTCAACACTACTGAAAGCAGACTATCCTGAGCCGGGTATCGGCGTGGGCGGTATATTATTCAACGATTGCCGGGAGGTATTACTGATTAAACGCAATCAGCCGCCAGCGCAAGGTTATTGGTCAATTCCCGGCGGTAAGTTGGAAGCGGGCGAATCGTTAGTTGAAGCCTGTTGCCGGGAGTTTTACGAAGAAACCAATCTCTCTGTAGCCGTGCAACACGTCGCTGCGGTAGTTGACCGCCGCCTTGAGGGTTTTCATTATGTTATTATCGATTTTTGCGTAGAATTAATTGACCGGACAAATGCACAACCGCTTGCGCAAAGCGATGTATTGGAAGCCAGGTGGGTGCCGTTGGCCGAACTTGGCCGTTACGAACTGGTTATAGGTTTAGCCGATATTATTAATAGGGTTTACTGCGGGCAGTCTAACCCGGATTCGGTTGGTTTGTTGGATAGAAACCAAAGCGGAACCGATTTTTTTTAGCGAAGGAAAATGGAATGTTGCCGGTTGATGAGATTATTTGACGATTCTTAAATTCGGCTTGCCGGGCGTTTGTATGGACGGGGGCTTATCGTCGTTGCCTTCGAACTCCTGATCGAAGACCAAGCCCTTGCCGTTTTCTTTGGCGTAAATTGCCATCACCGCATTAACAGAGACTTCAATCAGAGTGGCTTTGCCGTTAAATCGGGCGTTGAACTCAATGGTTTTGTTGCCTAAAGACAGCGCCTCTACTGCTTGAGGCCTGATGTTGAGAAGAATTTTGCCGTTTTCAATGTGGTCGGTAGGCAAAGAGCCGTTGTTGTTGTCGGCATCCACTAACAGATGCGGGGTAAGATGGTTATCGACAATCCAATCGTAAACGGCGCGGATCAGATACGGCTTTAAGGAATTCATTTAGGCAGTTCGGCAAGCTCTTTCTCGGCGTCGCTCAGGCTGCTTTTGAACGCAGGCCGGTTAAAAATACGCTGGGCATAGTTACCGATGGCTTGGCTTGCGGTGGCTACATCGATACCTAATGACGGTAAACGCCACATTAATGGCGCGATAGCGCAGTCGATCAGGGAGAATTCTTCGCTCATAAAAAACGGTCGGTCAGCAAAGACGGGCGTGGCGGCGATGAGGTTATCGCGCAATTGTTTTTTAGCTTTACCGGATTTTTTATCGCCGGTTTCGATAATTTCCGTCAATAACGGATACCAGTCCTGGTCGATACGTTTGATAATCATCCTGGCGTTGGCGCGCGATACCGGATCCATTTGATGTAAGGGCGGATGCGGAAAACGTTCGTCCAGATATTCCATAATAATTCTGGAATCGTATAACACCAAATCGCGTTCGACCAAGGTTGGCGAAACGCCGGTGGGGTTTAATTCCAACAATTCTTCAGGTGGGTTGTTAGGGTCGTAAAATTCAACTTCGGAAACGATGGCTTTTTCATGCAAGACAAACCGGACAGCATGGCTCATCGGACAATCGGGTGGAGAAAATAAAGTCATGACGGATCGGCGCGAAAAAATATTTGCCACAAACAACAACCTCTTGAGACGTAGCGGGCGGTTAAAATGGCGCCATTATAGCACGGAAGAAACATAGTTATCGTTCGGATGACTTTGTTCGCCGTGCCTGTTAATGGCGAATTAACAAATGCTTTTACTTTCGCTTAGTCAACATCTTTCCAGTATTCTTTTTTCAGCAGGTAGGAGATCACTAAAAAGATAATCAGGTAGAACAAGACGTATTTTCCCATTCGCTCCCGTTCTATTTTAACGGGCTCGCCCACGTACGCTAAAAAATTAACCAGATCGTTAATCATGGTGTCGAATTCATGTGGGGAGACGGTTCCGGGTTTGCCTAAGGTCAGACTGCTAATGACCTTTTGGCCGTCTTCCTCGGTGTATTCGGGTTGTTGTTCGCCTTGTAATTGCCAGAAAACATTGGGCATACCGACGTCCTTAAAAACCAAGTTATTGGTGCCTAAGGGCTTGGAAGGATCGCTATAAAAAGTCCGAAGGTAAGTATTTAACCAGTCTGCCCCGCGGGATCGGGCTATTAATGATAAATCCGGCGGATTAACGCCGAACCATTTACTGGAGTCGTGCGCATTCATCGCCGTATTCATTTTGTCGTAAATGGTTGCGCCTTGCGGGGCGATATCGGCCAGGACTTTTTTATCATCCAGGGCGAAATCTTTGGCGATTCGCTGGTAGCGGATATGTTTTATGGAATGGCAGCCCAAGCAGTATTTCACGAAAACTTTGGCGCCATGCACGATAGACGCTCTATCTTCGGGATCGATATTGGCAGGCTGCAACTCAACGCTTTCTTCGGCGGCAACATTCAATGATAAAACCGCCAGCAGGATCGAAATTGAAAGTGACTTTTTCATATTAATCGAGGCTCGCTTTTAGTTTTTTTGCCAACAGAACACATAGGTTTATCAGCCCTTGTTTGCTTGGGTACGTTCTAAACTCGGTAGAACCGTAAAGGGTATAGTTTTTATCCTTGCTTGAAGGCGCGCCGTAATAAGCGGTTTTTACCTCGGTCATAAAACGCTGTAAAGACGGTGGCTGAGTAACTCTTCTCGGTACCGGCTTGGCTTTTTCCCAGCGGGAATAAATCGGCATTAATAAGAAAAAACTGAAATAAATTAATGAAAACAGCCGTGCAAACCAGGTTAATGTGGCTGTTGGCGGTTTCATGCCTAAATAACCCAAAGCAAAAAAGCTGACTACAAACAAAAACACAGCTTTTTTGAAGAGCGGTCCGCGATAGCGGATGGATTTAACCGGGCTGCGATCCAGCCACGGCAGTAAAAATAACACGATGATGGAGCCGAACATGGCGATAACACCGGCAAATTTATCGGGTACGGCGCGTAAAATCGCATAGAACGGCGTAAAATACCAAAGCGGTTCGATATGTTCCGGGGTTTTTAGCGGATCGGCAGGAATAAAATTATTGGATTCGAGAAAAAAACCGCCCAACTCCGGCATGTAAAAGATAACGGTAGCAAAAAAGATGATGAACACCGCTACACCGACGATATCTTTCACAGTGTAATACGGATGAAATGGAATGCCGTCTAAAGGAATACCATCTTTGTCTTTAATTTTTTTGATTTCGACACCGTCGGGGTTGTTGGAGCCGACTTCATGCAATGCCAAAATATGCAAAAAAACCAGCATAACTAAAACCAGCGGCACGGCAATAACATGAAACGCGAAAAAGCGGTTCAAGGTGGCGTCTGATACGACATAATCGCCCCTAACCCACAACGATAAGTCGTCGCCGATAACAGGAATGGCGCTAAACAAGGAAATAATAACCTGCGCGCCCCAATACGACATCTGTCCCCAAGGCAAAAGATAACCCATGAAGGCTTCCGCCATCAGCGCCAGAAAGAGCAACATACCGAAAATCCAGACCAGTTCTCTGGGTTCTTTGTACGACCCGTAGATCAATCCGCGGAACATGTGCAGATATATCACAATAAAAAATGCCGAAGCACCGGTCGAGTGCATATAGCGCACCAGCCAGCCCCAGTTAACGTCCCGCATGATATATTCGACCGAATCGAAAGCCAGTTCTGCGTCCGGCTTGTAATTCATGGTCAATAGAATGCCGGTGATAATTTGATTAACCAGCACCATTAAGGCCAATGAGCCGAAGAAATACCAGAAGTTAAAGTTTTTCGGCGCATAGTAATGCACCATGTGGTCGTGCCACATTTTTTTCAGCGGGAATCTATCCAGCAACCAGTTGGTGTATAACGTAAAACGGCTTACTTTCATGCGCGGTTCCCTCCGTCTTCACCGATTAATAAGAGTGTATCCGACAGGTAGCGGTGCGGCGGAATTTCCAGGTTAGTCGGCGCCGGTAAGCCGCTGTAAACACGACCGGCCAGATCGAACTTAGAACCGTGACAAGGACAGAAAAAGCCGCCTTTCCAATCCTCGCCAAGATCGTGAGGGGCAACTTCAGGGCGGAAAGTGGGCGAGCATCCTAAGTGAGTACATAATCCTAAGGCAACGAAAATTTCCGGTTTTATAGAGCGGAATTCGTTTTTGGCGTTGGCCGGTTGGATAGAGGCTTTGGATTCCGGGTCGCTCAGTTGATCCTGGACGGATTTAATATTTTCAAGGATTGCCGGTGTCCGGTTTAAAATCCAGACCGGTTTGCCGCGCCATGCCGCCCGCAATAATTGTCCGGGTTCCAGTTTGCTGATATCCACTTCAACCGGCGCGCCTGCCGCCAGAGCTTTAACGCTAGGCTGCATTTGCGATAAGAACGGTACTGCCAGATAGCCTGCTCCTATTGCGCCGACGACCGTTAAGGCCGACGTCAAAAATTGGCGTTTTGAGTCATCGACGCCGTCATATTTCATGTTTTAACTCCCCGATATTATTGCTGCATGGTCTGCATCCTCATCAGGTTTGCAATATACCACTAGACGATAGGGAATTTGAAGTGCCAGCGTGATTAATTAATGAATAACAGCCGGGGGTTGCTCAGGCAGGGGATAGCAAGTGCGCGTAATTATTAATCGTTGTTACGGCCGAACTGTTCCAGAATACCGTCCAGTTCATCTAAACTCCGGTAATTAATAATGAGTTTACCGGTTCCGTTGTTTTTATGATCTATCTGTACTTTTGCGCCAATTTTGGCGGTTAACTCGTTCTGCAAGCGCAATGTGTCGGAGTCTACTTCTTTGTTTTTAGTCGATTTTGGCTCGCTTAGCAGGTCTTTCACCAGCTTTTCGGCGGCGCGTACGGTCAAGCCTTCCCGGGCGATTTTTTGGGCGGCGGCAATTTGTTTACCTGCATCCAACGACAGCAACGCCCGGGCATGGCCCATTTCCAATTGCCCGCTGATTAGCAGCTTTTTAACATCGTTGTGCAAATCCATTAATCGCAGCAAATTGGTGACGGTAGCGCGCGATTTGCCTACCGAATCGGCAATTTGTTGATGCGTCATGGCAAATTCGTCCAGCAGGCGGCGTAATGCTTCCGCTTCTTCCAGCGGATTTAAGTCCTGGCGCTGAATGTTCTCAATCAAAGCGATTGCCATGGTAGTGCGGTCGTCGATGTCTTTGACAACGACCGGGACGCTCTGTAAACCCGCCAACTGCGCAGCGCGCCAACGCCGTTCCCCGGCAACAATTTCGTATTTTTCGCCGCCGATGTTACGCACGACAATCGGCTGAATAATACCCTGGGCTTTAATAGATTCGGCAAGCTCTTGCAAGCGTTCCGGATTCATGTCTTTTCGGGGTTGATATTTGCCGCGTTGTAAAAACTCGATGGGCAACGTATGCGATGGGTTAACTGGTTCTTTTGGGGAAATATCGCCCAGCAGCGCATCCAGTCCCCGTCCTAATCCGCGTTTCATTAATGCGTTCACCTTAAGTCAGCTTTAAACGGTATGGTTCAGTTTAAAACCTATACCGTTTTATGTCACGAATTCTGATTCTTGTTTTGTTTCCTGAGGATTTCACCCGCTAAGGTGATATAAGCAATCGCGCCGCGTGAACTTTTATCGTACATCAGCACCGGTACGCCGTGGCTGGGCGCTTCCGCCAGCCGAATATTCCTGGGAATGCAGGTTCTGTAGACCTTGTCGCCGAAGTATTTGATTAACTGTTCAGATACGTCTTTGGTCAGGCGGCTTCTTTCATCGTACATGGTGCGTAGGATGCCTTCAATATGCAAGCCGGGATTGATGGTGCTTTGTACATTATTAATGGTGCCCATTAAATCGGTTAAGCCTTCCAACGAATAGTATTCGCATTGCATGGGTACCAGTACACTGTCAGCGGCAACCAATGCGTTTAAGGTTAACATGTTTAATGACGGCGGGCAGTCGATTAATATGAAATCGTAATGCGGTTTCATTAATACTAGGCCGTCGTCCAAGCGACGTTCCCGGCGGTCTTCGTTTAACAGACGGATTTCGGCGGCGGTTAGGTCGGAATTGCCGGGGATGACGTCAAAACCTAAGGATTCCTGCCGGATGATGGCCTCTGTCGGCAGGATTTCCTTCATCAGGATGTCGAAACTGGTATAGGGTACGGATACTTTGTCCACGCCGCAGGCGATAGCGGTATTGCCTTGCGGGTCGAGATCGACCACCAAAATCTTGCGTTTGGCCGCCGCCAAGGCCGCCGCCAGATTAACGGTCGTCGTCGTTTTGCCGACGCCGCCTTTTTGATTCGCCAGGGCGATAACTTTTCCCACGAATGACCTTATTAATAATTTCTTATAATGATATGCAAACCAAGTTGCGTTCCGCTGCTACGCCGGGAATTTTAACAGGAATGATATCTTTAGGCAGCGATACTTTGCCGAGTTCCTGTTCGGAACATTTGGCTTTCATGGCAATTAATTTGCCGTTAATGGCCGCCAGATGACGCACCAGGACGATTATCTCCGATAAATCGGCAAAGGCGCGCGTCAGTACCGTATCGAAACCGGTTGCCGGTTGAAAGTCTTGCGCCCTGGAATGGATAACCTGCGCATTCGGCAGGTTTAATTCCAAAATAACCTGCTGTACAAAGCGGGTTTTTTTTGCGTTGCTGTCGAGTAAGGTAAAATTTAAGTCGGGTCGGCAAATCGCCAGTGGAATGCCCGGTAAACCCGCGCCGGTGCCGATGTCGATAATCCGCTGGCCGTTAAGATAAGGCAGCACCGTTAAGCTGTCCAGCAAATGCAAACCGACCATCTCCTGCTTGTTATTAATGGCGGTGAGGTTATAAGCCTTGTTCCATTTTGCGAGAAGGTCGATAAAACTTAGTAACTTAGTTACCTTATCTTCGCTGATTTCCAGGTTTAATGCGGCGCAACCCTCCTGCAATAGCTGTCGGCAATCAGCCATCAAGCACTTTTCTTCTTCAAATGAATTAATAACAACGAAATCGCCGCCGGGGTCATGCCCGGTATGCGGGAGGCTTGCCCCAGGGTTTCCGGGCGTTGGGTGGATAGTTTCTGGCTGACTTCGTTGGAAAGGCCTGAAACTTTGCTGTAATCCATGGCTTCCGGCAGGCGCAGGTGGTCGTAGCGTTGGGTCTTGTCGATCTCGTTTTGCTGGCGGACGATGTAACCGGCGTATTTGGCCTGAATTTCCACTTGCTCGGCGACTTGTTCGGGAATATTGTTAGTTTCCGGCAAAAACGTCAGCAGCTTATTAATGGTGACTTCCGGTCGGCGCAGCATATCCAGCAGATTGGACTCTTTCAGCATGGAGGAACCCCAGTAGGTTTCGGCCAGCTCCGCTTCCGCACTGCCAACGCGAATCCAGTTTTGTTTCAAATCGCCTTGAAGCTTGGCAATGGCTTCACGCTTGCTTTCAAACACTTCCCAACGTTCATCATCCACTAGGCCCAGTTCGCGCCCCTTTTCCGCTAAACGCAAATCGGCGTTATCCTCACGCAGCAACAGGCGGTATTCGGCGCGGCTAGTGAACATGCGGTACGGCTCCTGCGTACCGCGGGTGATCAAGTCGTCGATCATCACGCCCATGTAAGCTTCGCTTCGGGTCGGGCACCAGGCTTCTTTTCCCTGAACCTGTAGCGCCGCATTCAGGCCAGCGATCAAGCCTTGCGCGGCGGCTTCTTCATAACCTGTCGTGCCATTAATCTGTCCGGCGAAGAACAGGCCATGCATGTGCTTGGTTTCCAGTGAGGCTTTTAAGTCGCGTGGATCGAAAAAATCGTATTCGATGGCGTAACCGGGGCGAACGATTTCAGCATTTTCAAAACCTTCCATCGAGCGCACGAACTCATACTGCACGTCGAACGGTAGGCTGGTCGAAATGCCGTTGGGATAAATTTCATGCGTGTCCAAGCCTTCCGGCTCGACAAAAATCTGGTGCGAATCGCGCTCGGCAAAGCGCACGATCTTATCCTCGATGGACGGGCAATAGCGCGGGCCGATGCCTTCGATCACGCCGGAATATAAGGGAGAGCGGTCCAAGCCGGAGCGGATAATGTCGTGCGTCTTTTCGTTAGTGCGGGTGATGTAGCAGGGAATCTGACGCGGATGCTGCTCGCGCTTGCCCAGGAATGAAAACACCGGCACGGGGTCATCGCCATGCTGCACGGCTAGTTTGTCGAAATTAATGGTGCGGCCGTCAATGCGTGGCGGCGTACCGGTTTTCAGGCGGTCAACCCGGAATGGCAATTCGCGTAACCGCTCCGCCAATGCAATCGATGCCGCATCGCCCGCGCGGCCGCCGCTGTAATTTTCCAGGCCGATGTGGATTTTACCGCCTAAAAACGTCCCCGCCGTTAGCACCACGGCCTTTGCGGCAAAACTTAAGCCCATTTGCGTCTTGACGCCGACGACCTTATCTCCTTCGACGATTAAATCCGCGACTGTTTGCTGGAATAAGGCAAGATTAGGCTGGTTTTCCAAGGCAAAACGAACCGCCTGCTTATACAAACGGCGGTCGGCTTGCGCCCGCGTCGCCCGTACTGCCGGGCCTTTGCTGGCGTTCAAAATGCGGAACTGGATGCCGGCCAGGTCGGTAGCTTTCGCTATTATGCCGCCCAGGGCGTCGATTTCTTTGACCAAGTGGCCTTTGCCGATGCCGCCGACCGCCGGGTTGCAGCTCATTTGCCCCAGGGTTTCGATATTCTGCGTCAGCAATAAGGTTTGCGCGCCGCAACGCGCCGCCGCCAAAGCCGCTTCTGTCCCGGCGTGGCCGCCGCCGACCACAATCACATCAAAATCTTTATTGAATTTCACAACTGTTTGTTACTCTAACTGGCCGTTCAAGCTGAGCAATTTGCAGCAAGAATCGCAAAGGTATTAATAAACTGTTTATTATAAAGGTAAATCCATGAAAAAACGTAAAATTAAAATTGATGCTGACGACGCTGCCAATGCGTCACCGAAACAAAATCCAGTGGCGAAATTTGCCGGACGCTTTAACAAAACCAAAGTGATTGACGACAAGAACGCGTATCGCCGTAAAGAAAAGCACACAAAACGGGAGCAGGAGGCTTCTCCATCCGTTCCGAAGTGAGGGGATGGAGAAGTTTCTTGCTGATATTAATAAGTTGTAGGGCGGTTTCGACGCGAAGCGGTTATGTGACATTTGGATGGGCGTAAATGTCAGGTAGCGCAAGCGCAACCTGACCTACCCGGCTGAGCCGGACGGGGAATATTGCCCCGTCCGTAGCATTTCGGCAGGTTCAAAACCGCAACATCGGCAAAATCTGAGTGACGGGGTAACATACCCCGTCACGCGGAGAATTGATGCTGACGACGCTGCCAATGCGTCAGGCTGAATTTTGAAGCATACAGCAGACTACCCAATCAGTGTGCCTTACGGACTTTTATAGGGCTTTAGGTTCATAAACAATTTGACTACACCACATAAAAGCAAGATTTTAAGTGGCAATGCAAGAAAATCCAGAAATATTTTAAGGGTGTATAGCTCGTGAAAAGCATATATGTTGGTGTACATTGTGATAAAGCTTTTTGTAAATCGTAGACCACAAAATACAAGGTAGATATATACGCTAATGTTGAAAAGCCTCGTGTTTGATTCCAAATAAAGGCTATTTGCTATCTTTGTTTGCCACATAAAGATAGCAACGGCGATTGCTGGCAATATCCATTGGAGTGTGAATGAAATTAGCGATATGCGCTGTATTTCCGTTTCAGTGTGAGAGCACGTAAACATGAAGCCTGGTAGCAGGCGGTTGAACTCGCATAGTGGAAAGCACAAATTGAGCAATGCTGTCAGGCCAATGAATATGATGATAGTTCGCATAACGATCTCTATGAGTTTTGTGCCTAACGTAATATATACGACACAACCTGTCTTATAATTCCAGGAAAATGTCGTATAATGTTATTGATATAAAATAACTGTCTGTATTTCATAGGCTTATTATAGCTTATTGGACAAGAGGTACAAAAAAGGGCGACAAATTAATTAATGCGCCTCATCCCAGTTGTTGCCGATGCCGACATCAACCACCAACGGCACGGTCAGTTCTGCCGCCGATGCCATTAATGCTTTAATTGTTGTGCAATAACTATCAAGCTTGTCCTCGGCGATTTCAAACACCAGTTCGTCATGCACCTGCATGATCATAAGGCAGTCGGCGTTTTCATTAATAAGCCAGCGGTCAGTGGCGATCATGGCGCGTTTGATGATGTCGGCGGCGGTGCCCTGCATCGGCGCATTAATGGCGGTGCGTTCGGCGTATTGGCGCAAGCTATTGTTTTTGGAATTGATTTCCGGCAAATATAAACGCCTGCCGAATAGGGTTTCGACATAGCCTTGCTCGCGGGCTTGCAACCGGATGTTATCCATGTAGTTTTTCACGCCGGGATAACGTGCGAAATATAGATCGATGTAGGATTGCGCCTCGCTGCGGCCAATGCCCAATTGCTTCGCCAAGCCGAAGGACGACATGCCGTAAATCAGGCCGAAGTTAATGGCCTTGGCAGAGCGGCGCAGTTCGTTGGTGACTTGCTCCGGCGCCACGCCGAACACTTCGGCGGCGGTGGCGCGATGCACGTCCAGGCCTTCATTGAAGGCGCTGAGCAAGCCGTCGTCGCCGGATAAGTGCGCCATAATGCGCAGTTCGATCTGGGAATAATCCGCGGCAACAATTTTATAACCCGGTTGCGCGATAAACGCTCGCCTGATCTTGCGGCCTTCCTCATTTTTGATCGGGATATTTTGCAGGTTGGGGTCAGTCGAAGACAGCCTGCCCGTTGCCGCGACCGCCTGATGATAAGAGGTATGCACCCGTCCGGTTTTGGTATTAATCTGTTGCGGCAGCTTATCGGTATAAGTGGATTTCAACTTGCTTAAGCCCCGATATTCAAGAATCAGCTTGGGCAATTCATAATCCGCCGCCAGGTCCTGCAAAACCGATTCGTCGGTGGACGGCTGGCCGGTCGGGGTTTTTTTTAACACCGGCAAATTCAGCTTATCGTACAGGATTTCCTGAATCTGTTTGGGCGATCCGATGTTAAACGTCCGTCCGGCTACTTTGTGCGCGTGTTGTTCCACCGCCATGATTTGGCTGGCAAGCTCCAGGCTGTGCTGCGCGAGCATGGCGCAATCGATTAATACGCCGTTTTCTTCAATCCGCGCCAGCACATTTATTAATGGGATTTCAATGTCTTGGTACAGCTTATATAAGCCGGGTTCCTGCTTCAGCTTATTGATCAAACACTGGTGGATTTGCAGGGTAATGTCGGCATCTTCCGCGGCGTATTCGGCAGCGGTTTCAATCGGCACCTCGGCAAAACCGATCTGCTTGGCGCCTTTGCCGGTAATGTCTTCGTAATAGATGGTGTCCACGCCGAGATAATGCTTGGCGATGTCGTCCATGTTGTGCTTGGTCGCCGTACTGTTCAGTACATAAGATTCCAGCATGGTGTCGTGAGCAATGCCGTTGAGATGAATGCCGTGATTGGCGAGAACGTGGCAATCGTACTTAATGTGCTGACCAAGCTTTTGTTTTTCCGGATTTTCCAGCAGCGGTTTCAGCTTGGTTAAGATGTCGTCACGGTTCAACTGTTCCGGCGCGCCGGGATAATCATGCGCCAAGGGCAGGTACGCGGCTTGGCCAGCTTCGGCGGCAAAGCTTATGCCGACGATTACCGCCTTGCTGTAATCCAGGCTGGTGGTTTCGGTATCGAAGGCGAACAAGTCGGCCTTATCGAGCTTTGCCAGCCAATGGTCGAGTTGTGCAGACGTGAGGATGGTGTCGTAATGGCGTTTGATGGCGGCGGGTTTTTCGTCCGTTTTGTCGGTTGTCATTTCCGCGTCATTGGTCAACATTTTTAACCAAGTGGAAAAACCGAATTCCGCTAACAAGGTGATTAATGTTGCATTATCCGCCGGTTTTTGCCGTAAATCCGCCATTGTGTAGGGCAATTCCACATCGCATTTAATCGTCGTTAATTGCCTGGCATGCAGTAATTGTTCCAGACTGGCGCGCAGGTTATCGCCGATTTTTCCGGTTATCTTGTCGGCATTCACCATCAAATTATCCAGCGTTTCATACTGCGCCAGCCATTTCGCCGCCGTTTTCGGCCCGCAATTGGGCACACCGGGGATGTTATCCACGCTGTCCCCCACCAAGGATAAGTAGTCGATGATTTGCTCCGGCTTAACGCCGAACTTGTCAATAACACCCTGAATATCCATGCGCGAATTGGACATGGTGTTTTCCAGGATGATATTTTCATTCACAAGTTGCGCCATATCTTTATCGCCGGTCGAGATGATGACCTGATAACCCTGGGCTTCCGCCTGCTTTGCCAGCACACCCATGACATCGTCGGCCTCAATGCCGGTTTCCATGATTAATGGCAAGCCCATTGCCCGGATAATCTGATGCAACGGCTCTATCTGCACCCGCAAATCGTCCGGCATGGCGGCCCTGTTGGCCTTGTATTCTGCGTACAGTTCATTGCGGAAGGTGCCGCCCGGCGCATCGAAAACGATGGTAATGTAATCGCTGTGGTAATCATTAATCAGCTTGCGCAGCATGTTGGTCACGCCGTGGATGGCGTTGGTGGGTATGCCTTTCGGGCTGGTCAGCGGCGGAATGGCATGATAGGCGCGAAATAGGAAGGACGAGCCGTCCACTAGAATCAGACGTTTAACGTGGTTTTCAGGCATATAAAATATCCGGGGTGATTAATGCGATACGTTGCTGATTGTATCGTGAATTCAAGGTGTTGAGGGCAAAGCGATCAGGTTTTCCGCTTCACATCGACAATATTGGGTAACTGACTGATTTTGCCCAGCATCAGGCTCAATTGTTTGGTGTTTTCGACCTGAATCGTCATATTCAGCACCGCGGAGAAATCAGGGTTGGTTTCCAAAGCGGCATTGGAGATATGAATGTTGCCTTGCGACAGCACATGCGTAACATTATTCAACAGATGCCTGGAATTATAGGCGCGGATGACAATCGGTACGGCATGGTAACTTTGCGGCGCCCCCCAATGTGCGGGAATTAATTGCGAATGTTGTTCCCTGATCAGCCGCTTCATATTGCGGCAATCCTGGCGATGCACGGTGATGCCGCGGTGGTGGGTAATATAGCCGATTATATTGTCGCCCAAAACCGGCGCGCAGCATTGGGCGAAGTTGGTCATTACATTATCAATACCTTCCACGGTAACAACCGATTTTGCCGTCGGCTTTTTTTTGATGATGGCAGGGAAATGCGTTTCCAGTTCCGGTATTTTGAAGTAAGCCGCCAATTGCCGACTATTAATGTCGTTGCGGCCTATGGCTTCCAGTAAATTATCGGTGTCTGCGTGTTTAAAATGCTGGGCGACATCCTTCAGATTAATGCCTTTTAATCCAAGCCGTTGAATTTCTTTTTCAAGAATGGATTTACCGATGTCGATGTTTTCATCGCGCTGCTGATGCCTGAACCAGCTTTTAACCTTGCCGATGGCGTGCGCGGATTTGAGGTAACCCAGGTTCGGGTCAATCCAATTGCGGTTGGGTTTCATCTCTTTGCTGGTGAGGATTTCAACCTGCTCGCCGGATTTGAGCGTGTAAGTTAATGGGCAAATCCTGCCATTAACTTTAGCGCCGCGGCAACTGTGGCCGATTTCGGTATGAATCGCGTAGGCAAAATCCAGCGGCGTCGCCCCTTTCACCAGATCGATTAATTTTCCTGCCGGAGTTAATACATACACCCGATCCTGGAACAGTTCGCTGCGAAAATCATCCGTCAAGTTATCGACATTGTCTTTTTCCTCCAATAACTTACGTAAAGAAGCAATGCTTTTGTCCATTGCCGGATTATGCTTGCCGCCTTCTTTGTAAGACCAATGCGCGGCCACGCCCAGTTCGGCAAATTCATGCATTTCCTGGGTGCGTATCTGTACTTCGATGCGGTTACCTTGCTCGTCCAGGATGACGGTATGCAGGGATTGGTAACCGTTTTCCTTGGGGTTGGCGATGTAATCGTCGAATTCTTTCGGGATGGTTTGCCAATTGCCGTGCACAATGCCCAGGACGCCGTAACACAACGAGAGATTGTCGACGATTACCCGCACTGCCAGCAGATCGTACAGTTCGTCTATATCCAATTGTTTACGTTGCATTTTTTTCCAAATACTATAGATGTGCTTGGGGCGGCCATAAATTTCCACATTAATACCGTCGCTTGCCAATTTTTGCTTAAGCGTTTGGATAAAATGCTGTATGCAGGCAGCTCGGTGGGCGCGTTTTGCCGCCAGCGATTTGGCGACTTGAGAATAGATGTCTGGTTCCAGATAACGGAATGCCATGTCTTCCAGTTCCCATTTAAACTGGTGGACGCCCAAGCGGTTGGCGATCGGAGCGTAAATATCCAGGGTTTCCTGGGCGATAAAATGGCGGACTTCTTCCGGTTCTTTCGATAAAATACGTAAGCGCTTGATACGATAAGCTAATTTTATTAATACCGCGCGCACGTCATGCGTCATCGACAAAAGCATGCGACGCAGCGTTTCGGTTTGATTGGGCTGGTGCGTCATGTCGATGGAATACACCGCCAATTTATTCAACCAATTGATTTCTTTAACAAGATCTGCGATTTTTCCGCTGAATTCTTTGGCAATATCCGGTTTTGGCTGTAATTGTTCCAGGCGCAAATCGCTGAGCATGGCGGCAAGGATTGTTTCCACATCGACTTTAAAATCCATTAGAATAGCGGCAACTTCAATACCTTTGGGACGTAGATAAGGAACCGGCTCCGGAATTTGCGCAAGCAACGCCAATGCCCGTTGAATTTTGGTGTTATCCTCATCGGAGAACACGTTAAAATCAGTCGATATGGCGGCGTAATGGTGTTCCATGGCGGGTGTTACATTGTTTGCTGATATGTTAAATATTAAGCATAGTCTTTATGCGGTCATGGGAGTAAATGTTAGTCCATAAGGTGTAAAAATTTCTAGCGTTGTTTACAGTATTCTGGAGAATACTGTAAATGAACATCCATAAACGAACTCGACTCACATTGCTAGACCGCCAAGAAATCTGGCGGCTTTACCAAACCCGAACCTGGAAGGTGACGCAGTTGGCGGAATGTTTCCGGGTCTCAAGGCCGACCCTCTACGAGGTGCTGAAACGGGCAAGGCTGCAAGAATTTGCCCCCCCGCGACAGCACCAACCAGCGCTTCAAGATGATCCAGTATGGTTTGAAGCGTCTGGCCAAGGTCGAGCAGGCCATCCAGGAACGCCTGAAACGCGAGGCCAAGCGATACAACAAGTCCTATCC
>VGVA01000034.1 GCA_016874115.1 Gammaproteobacteria bacterium | reverse complement strand
CCCGCAGGCTGGACCGTTCCTGGTACGCCCGCAGGATTTCTTCCTTGCGCCCCTGGTCGTACCGGACGGTCGGTTCCAGCACCCGGTGGACGCCACAATCCTTGCAGCGGTATTGCTGCTTGCCGCCCGCGTTGCGCCCGTTCTTGACGATGTTTTCGCTTTGGCAAGATCGGCATGTGGGCTTTACTGTCTGTTCAATCATAAGTTTATGCAAAATACATAATGTAACTTATCACTTATAATTTTGCCACTACCAACCATTTTATTAATTAATGATTAACGTTTATTTTTTCTAACTTTTATTAATGAGTTATATGATTAATGAGTTAACCTTCCAAATTCACAACGGCGGCTTGGGCGGCGGTATCGCAGCAACTGTTGGCGCTTTATTGGAGTTTATTGAAAGTCTGATGGGAAAAACACCGCCTGAGATTTTTGCTATACTGATGCCGGGAATCCATTTTCTGGATGATCTCCATCCGCTGTTCGTGCATTATCCTATTGCGCTGTTTTCCTTGTTTTTTCTGGTCGATTTAACCGGCGCATTGGCAAAAAAACCGCAATGGCGCTACGTAGCGGGTTGGCTGCTGTATTTAGCTACCGTTTTCGCTGCATTTACCGTAATTGCCGGCTTGTTTGCGGCCGATTCCGTGGAACATGACGATGTTGTGCATGAGATCATGGAAAGGCACGAGCATTTCGGCATTGCCGTATTGGCGATGGGTTTGTTTCTTTCCGGCTGGCGTCTTCAACAATGGGGCTTAAAATCGGTAACCGGCAACGCCCTGTTTTTAAGTCTGGCGGGATTGTTATGCCTGGTATTAACGATGGGTGCCGACTTGGGCGGATTAATGGTTTATCAATACGGCGTGGCGGTAAACTCGACAGAAAACGCTTTGTCGACGACGGAAGATTCACATCAGGAAGAACATAACGTTGCAAAATCGGCTCTCGTCCAGCCTGATGCCGCCAAACCTAGCGAAGCCGAACCCCAACACAGCGGTCATCATCATGGCAAGCATCACCATCACGGCGGACACCACCATTAACACAATTAATAACTGTATTTCAAGATAAACGGGATGTAAGGCATAGCCTTATATCCCGTATTTTTCAATTCTTAGCATTAAACTGCTAAATTCAAGCCTTCAACAAAGGAATTAGGCTTAGCGCAACCACAATTGTGGTATCATTTACCGTTTGAATTTTCTGGCGATTGTTGTTGATTCATGCGTACGCGTATCAAAGTCTGTGGCTTGACCAATGCCGACGATGCGGCGTATGCCGCCCGCTTAGGAGCGGATGCGATCGGCTTGGTGTTTTACCCGCCAAGTCCCCGTAATATCGATATTCTTACGGCGCAGGACATCGTCAGGGTATTGCCGGCCTTTGTAACCGTCGTCGCGTTGTTCGTTAATGAGCAGGAAAACACCATCCGGCGCATTCTGGATCAGGTGCCGATCGATTGTCTGCAGTTTCATGGCGACGAATCGCCGTCCGCGTGTCAGCAATTCGGTAAGCGGTACATCAAGGCAGTCAGAATGCGGGACGACACCGATATCGGGGCATTAACGGAGCAATATCAAGGAGCCGATGCATTGCTGATGGATGCCTACGATCCGGTTCAGCAAGGCGGCACGGGCGGACGGTTCGATTGGAAATTAGTGCCTAAAGTCAATAGCTTGCCGATTATTCTGGCAGGCGGACTGGATGCCAATAATGTCGGGTTGGCCATCAAACAAACCCGGCCTTATGCTGTCGATGTCAGTTCCGGCGTAGAAATAAACAAAGGGATTAAGGATAAAACTAAAATTGCCGCTTTTATAGCGGCCGTAGAACATGGTAACAGAAGTTAAAATGACAGAAAAATATGCGATGCCTGATGCAAGGGGGCATTTTGGGCCTTATGGCGGAATATTTGTGGCGGAAACATTAATTCCACCGATCCAGGAATTAAACGAAGCTTACCAGAAATTTTTACAAGACCCCGATTTCATTTCAGAACTGGATGCCGATTTAGCACACTATGTCGGTCGGCCATCGCCCCTGTACTATGCCGAACGGTGGAGCCGCGAGCTGGGCGGCGCTCAGATATATCTCAAACGCGAAGACCTCAATCATACCGGCTCCCACAAGATTAATAACACCGTCGGCCAGGCATTATTGGCTAAACGCATGGGCAAAACCCGGATTATTGCTGAGACCGGCGCGGGGCAACACGGTGTTGCTACCGCAACTGTGGCGGCAAGGCTAGGTCTGGAGTGTGTGGTCTACATGGGCGCAGTCGATGTTGCCCGACAGTCGCTGAACGTTTACCGGATGAAATTGCTTGGCGCAACCGTCGTCGCTGTCGAATCTGGCTCCAAAACCTTAAAAGACGCTTTGAATGAAGCATTAAGGGATTGGGTAACCAACGTTGACAACACCTTTTACATTATCGGTACCGTTGCCGGCCCGCATCCTTATCCAGCCATGGTCAGGGATTTTCAGGCGATTATCGGCCGTGAAGCCAAACAGCAATGTCTGGAAATGACCGGCAAACTGCCTGATGCTCTGGTAGCTTGTGTGGGTGGAGGTTCTAACGCAATCGGTTTGTTCTATCCCTTTATCGAAGACCCGTCGGTTCGTCTGATCGGCGTGGAAGCGGCAGGCGACGGCGTTAAAACCGGACGGCATTCTGCGCCGCTATGCGCAGGCCGCCCTGGCGTTCTGCATGGTAACCGCACCTATTTGATGGCGGATGACGATGGTGAAATCATCGAAACCCATTCCATCTCCGCCGGATTAGACTATCCGGGAGTAGGTCCCGAACATGCCTGGTTAAAGGATACAGGCCGCGCCGAATACGTTAATATTACGGATGATGAAGCCTTGGAAGGATTTTACGCATTAACCCGGATGGAAGGTATTATTCCGGCGCTGGAATCGTCCCATGCCATGTCGCACGTTATGAAACTGGCGCCGACCATGCGCAAAGACCAAATCATCATTGTTAACTTATCGGGGCGCGGCGACAAAGACATGCAAACCATGGCCAAACGCGAGGCAATCGAACTATGAGCCGTTTGACTGCCGTATTTGAGAACTTGGCCCAAGCCGGGCGTAAGGCATTAATCCCCTTCGTTACCGCAGGCGATCCGACACCTGAATTTACCTTGCCGTTAATGCATGCGATGGTTGCAGCCGGTGTCGATGTTATCGAACTGGGCGTACCATTTTCCGATCCCATGGCCGACGGCCCTGTTATTCAAAAAGCCAGCGAACGGGCACTGGCTAACAAGATGAGTTTAAAAAAGACGCTGGCTATGGCAGCGGAATTCCGTAAAACAAATCAATCCACGCCAATTGTATTAATGGGTTACCTTAATCCCATCGAAGCGATGGGCTATGAAAATTTCGCCGATGCCTCCCAGCAAGCCGATATAGACGGCGTATTAACAGTCGATCTGCCGCCGGAAGAAGGTGCAGACTGCGCGGCCTTATTAAAAGCCCGTGGCATAGACACTATCTTCCTGTTAGCGCCCAACAGCAGCGAAGAACGCATCCGGAAAATGACGTCAATCGGCAGCGGTTATTTATATTATGTATCACTCAAAGGCGTTACCGGCGCCGGCCATTTAAATATCGCCGATGTCGAAAATAAATTAAAGCAGATTAAGGCCATTACCACCATGCCGGTTGGCGTCGGTTTTGGCGTAAAAGATGCGCAAACCGCCAAAACGATTGCATCTGTAGGCGATGCCGTAGTGGTCGGCAGTGCATTAATCAGCAAAATAGAGAACAATCCGGCTAATCCGGAGCAAGCCAAAGCGGAAATTATTCAATTACTGTCCGCCATGCGGGCGGCAATGGACGCCGCCTGAGCATGAACAATGACTACCATTAATTATTAATGAGAAGACTGAACGGTATATATGGCGATAAGTTGGTTTGAAAAATTGATGCCGTCAACGATACGGACCGATGCCTCGAAAAAGAAAGGCACGGTGCCGGAAGGTTTGTGGAATAAATGTCCAAACTGCAATGAATTTCTGATTAATTCGGAGCTGGAAAAAAATTCGTTTGTGTGCCGGAAGTGCGAGCATCACTTACGTATTCCTGCCCGCGCCCGGCTGGATATATTTTTGGATGAAGACGGCTGGGAAGAAATTGGCAAAGGCGTTAAGCCCAGCGATCCTTTGCGCTTCAAAGACAGCAAAAAATATAAAGACCGCATCAGTCAGGCGCAAAAACAAACCAATGAAAACGACGCGTTAGTCGTTATGCAAGGCAAACTAAAAGGCAAGGATATTGTGGTCGCCGCCTTCGACTTTAATTTCATGGGCGGTTCCATGGGTTCGGTCGTCGGTGAGAAATTTGTCAGGGGCATTAACAGAAGTCTCAAAATAGGCGCTCCTTTCATCGTTTTTACCGCCAGCGGCGGGGCGCGGATGCAAGAGTCCTTGTTCTCCTTATTTCAAATGGCCAAAACCAGCGCGGCATTGACTAAACTGGCCGATGCGGGTATTCCGTTTATTTCCTGCATGACCGATCCTACCATGGGCGGCGTTTCCGCCAGTTTAGCTATGCTGGGCGACATTAATGTGGCTGAGCCGAACGCATTAATAGGCTTTGCCGGGCCGCGGGTCATCGAGCAAACCGTGCGCGAAAAATTGCCGGAAGGCTTTCAGCGTAGCGAGTTTTTACAAGAACACGGCGCTATCGACATGATTATCGACCGGCGCGAAATGCGGGAAAAAATCGCGGCATTAATCGCCTTATTAACAGAAAATAAAACCGTTGCCGACTCTAAAACTATTCAAAAACCCAAAGATACGACAAACGCCGGTAAGTCGGCTACTAAACGGTCAGCCAAAGGTTGAGTCCATAACTTAACCACACATGGTTCAATTCAATACGCTAAAGGATTGGTTAAGCTGGCAGGAGCAATCCCATCCTTTAGCAATCGACCTTGGCATTGAACGGGTAGCCCGGGTTTACCGGGCGCTGAATCCAAACGCCAGTCGTCCAATTACCATTACTGTGGCAGGCACCAACGGCAAAGGTTCCTGCATTGCTTATCTTGAAGCATTTTGTCTGGCGCAGGGTTACCGTGTCGGCGCTTACACCTCGCCGCATATCCTCCGTTACAACGAACGGATTAAAATTAATGGCGCGCCGGTTGGCGACGATCTGATCTGCACCGCCTTTAGCCGCATTGAACAGGTGCGTAGCGTGACGTCCTTAAGCTACTTTGAATTCGGCACCCTGGCGGCGCTGGATATATTTTCTCAATCCGATCTCGATGTGCAATTGCTCGAAGTCGGCCTGGGCGGACGGCTGGACGCCGTGAATATTGTCGATCCGGATGCCGCCATTATCAGTAGCATCGGTATCGACCATGTCGCCTGGCTAGGCGAAACGAGGGAAGCGATCGGCTATGAAAAAGCCGGTATTTTTCGGAAATTCGTTCCCGCCATAGTCGGCGACCCCAGCCCTCCGGATACCTTAAAAAAGGTAGCAACAGACAAAGAAGCCCGCTTTTACGCCATCGGACAAGAATTCGGCTACCGTAAAAATCACAACGATTGGTCGTGGTATTACGGTCAACAGATCATTAATGATTTGCCTGAGCCGGCCTTGCAAGGCGAACATCAATACCGCAATGCTTCAGCCGTGATTTTGGCGACTCAACTGTTGGCGGATAAGCTGCCGATGAGCGAGCAATCCATCCGCACCGGTCTGAAAAACGTGCGGCTTCCGGGACGTTTTCAATTAATAACGGAACAGGTACCCGTATTAATGGATGTCGGCCATAATCCGGAAGCCGTACAAACATTAGTCGAATACTTAACGCAACATTTTCCCAACCGGCGTATCCATGCTATCTTTTCCATGATGAAGGACAAAGATATCGCCGAAGTGCTAAAAATCATGAAACCTTATATTCATCAATGGTTTTTTGCTCCGCTGGCCAATATCAGGGCGGCTACGGAAAGTTTAATGAAGGAAATATTCGCCCAAGAAGCCATCGCAAATGTTTCCTTCGGTTATACTGGGTTTACCGACGCATTTGCTGCGGCCAAACAACAGGCTGCACCGGGTGATTTAGTATTGGTTTTTGGTTCTTTCTTTTTAGTGTCTGACTGTTTGGCTGAATTTCAAAGTAAAGGTAGATAAAATGGATCACGAATTAAAACAACGACTGATTGGCGCCGTCGTTATCACGGCCTTAGCCGCAATTTTTATTCCCATGTTGTTTGATGACCCTGTCGACACCAGCGGTAAAGAAGTCACCGAGCTAAAAATTCCTCCTACACCGCCCGTTGCTGCACCGGAAACAGCACAAAATTTGCCGCAAAACAAAGAACAAGTCATTAATAGAACGGAGGTTACTTTTTCGGATCTTAAAGTAACCGAAGAAGACGATGCTGCCGCCACCGGCCTGGATTCGCAAACTATGCCGGAAAATAACGGCGCGGAAACGCCAGTAACAGCAGAGTCCACAAACGCCGCCAAAGCTGCCGGTCTGCCTGGACAAACGCTCGATTCGACAAAAGCGCCTGTCGCCGCGCCGAACGAAAAGGCCGGGCTGGATACCGGCTATATCGACGGAAACGACGATCCGCAAGATACCCAAAGCACTGCCGTAAAACCGATGGAACCGATAAAAACCCCGAAGCAAACGCTTAAACCGGTGGAAAGCCAGCCTGAAAAAACGGTATCAACGCACAAGACTAAAACCGTTACGTCGACGCTGAAAGAAAAACCGGTGGAAAAACCGAAACAAACAGCGAAATCAGAAGGGAACAAATCTGCTAAAACCGGTTCTAAATTGGCACGTTATTCATTACAGGCAGGTAGTTTTAATAAAAAGGAAAATGCAGAAGCGTTAGCGGCAAAACTGCGTAAGCAAGGGCTACCGGCTACGATTTCTTCCAAAGGCGAATACTTCAGAGTTAAAGTTGGGCCGACGCTGGACAAAGCCAAAGCTAAAGATATGAAAACAAAGCTGGAAAAATTGAATATTAATGGTCTGATTATCTCAGAATGATACCTATATTTAAGACCGGCGGCTTAATTTGAATACACTGATACATGGTTTGGGTCGATATCGCAGTCATCGTATTATTGGCGCATTACGCGATTAAAGGCATTATCGGCGGCTGCAAAAAAGAGGTGTTTTCGATCGGCGTATTGATAGCTGGCATCTTGATTGCGTGGTTTTTTAGTTATGAGTTTGAGATATTACTGCATAAATTTTTTGGTTCGCTGACAACCCGGTTAGCCATGTCGTTCTTATTATTAATGCTGTTGACTATAGTAATCGGTAAAATAATTAATTGGTTGTTGACGGATGCCGAAGAGCCTAACATTTCAGCGCTGGACCGGATAGGCGGCTTGTGTTTAGGCGTAGCGCACGGCTGGATTTTTATCATCGCGCTGGTGCTGGTTGCTGGTTTGACGGCATTGCCTAAGGATCGCTGGTGGCGTCAATCGAAATATTTGCCGACATTGCAAACTACAGCCATCACCGTTAAGAACGCAATGGGCGCTAAAATGGCTAAATCCATTAACTATCGTTAAATTCCTGACAGTGAGTTGATTAATAAAATGTGTGGCATTGCCGGAATCGTATCCTATCATAACGTCAATCAGGAGCTGTACGATGCCTTGACCGTGTTACAGCATCGCGGCCAGGACGCCGCGGGTATTGTGACCTGCGAAAAAGGAAAATTATTTCTGCGCAAAGATAACGGTTTAACCCGGGATGTCTTCAACAGCGCACAAATGCTTAAATTAAAAGGCAATATGGGTATCGGTCATGTGCGTTACCCAACCGCTGGTTGTTCCAGTTCCGAGGAAGCGCAACCGTTTTACGTGAATTCGCCTTACGGCTTAACGTTGGCGCATAACGGCAATCTGACCAATGCCGAAATGCTCAAAAAAGAACTGTTTGCGGAAGACCAACGCCATATTAATACCGACTCGGATTCTGAAATACTACTTAATGTATTTGCTCACGAGCTGCAAAATCTAGGCAAATTGCGCTTAACCGTTGACGATGTCTTTAATGCCGTTGCAGGTGTACATCGCCGTTGCCGCGGCGCTTACGCCGTTGTAGTCATGATTACCGGTTTCGGTATCCTAGGTTTCAGGGATCCGTTCGGCATTCGTCCTGCCGTGTTTGGCGAGCGTAAAACCGTGTTCGGTTCCGAATTTATGATTGCCTCGGAGAGTGTGGCGCTGGATGTACTGGGTTTTGAATTAATTCGCGATATTGCGCCAGGCGAAGCGGTTTTTATCGAGGCGTCCGGGCAAATACATACCCGGCAATGCACCGAGAAGACGAATCATAGCCCGTGTATTTTCGAATACGTCTACTTTGCCAGACCCGATTCAATAATCGACAACATTTCCGTCTATAAAGCCCGGATGAGAATGGGCGAAAAGCTGGCGGAAAAAATTCTCAGGGAATGGCCGGATCACGATATTGATGTGGTGATACCTATTCCTGACACCAGTCGGACGGCGGCGCTGGAGATGGCGAATAAATTAGGCAAGAATTTCCGCGAAGGCTTCATTAAAAACCGGTATATCGGCCGCACTTTTATTATGCCCGGACAAAAAATGCGGGAAAAATCGGTAAAACAAAAACTTAATGCGATCGGCCTGGAATTTGAAGGTAAAAACGTGTTGTTGGTCGACGATTCGGTGGTTAGAGGTACGACTTCCGCTCAAATTATTCAAATGGCGCGGGACGCCGGCGCAAAAAAAGTTTATTTCGCTTCGGCTGCGCCACCGGTGCGTTATCCCAATGTCTACGGAATCGATATGCCCGCAGCCAGCGAGTTAATAGCCCATAATCGGAGCGACGAGGGGGTTGGCGAAGCCATCGGCGCCGACCGGATCATTTATCAGGATCTGGATGACCTAATTGAAGCTGTAGGCCGCGGCAATCGCAAAATCAAACAGTTCGATACCTCCTGCTTCAGTAAAATTTACGTTACCGGCGACGTGGACGATGTCTACTTGGAACAAACCGAGCATTTACGGAACGATGGCGCCAAGCAAATCCAACGCGACGCCTTGACGGACGTTGTTGCCTAAGTTATTAATAAACAATAATTAATGGCTAATTAGCCATTTCTGTCTGCGCCAAAAGGATTAACGAATTGATGCGATGAAAGATACGGACTGGAAAAACTACAATATTGAAACCCAGGCGATCAGGGCAGGACAAAAACGCAGTCCTGAAGACGAACATAGCTTGCCGATTTTTGCTACTTCCAGCTATGTTTTTAAAAATGCCGAGGAAGCGGCGCTGCGCTTTACGGGTAAAAAACTCGGCAATATTTACTCCCGTTTTACCAACCCAACGGTAAGAGCCTTTCAGGAACGCCTTGCTTTTATGGAAGGCGGCGAACGCTGTCTGGCATTTTCATCCGGCATGGCTGCAATCATGGCAACCGGCATGGGCTTGTTGAAAGCAGGCGACCATGTCGTCTGTTCGCGCGGCGTTTTCGGCAATACCGTCCTCTTATTTCAGAATTATTTTGGCAAATTCGGGGTAACAACGGATTTTGTCGATTTAGTCGACGCCAACGCCTGGGAAGCCGCCATCAAGCCCAATACGCGGTTTTTATTTCTGGAAACCCCATCAAATCCGCTCATCGAGATTGCAGATATCGAATTATTAGCTACTATTGCACATAAGCATGGGTGTTTGTTGGTCGTTGATAATTGCTTCTGTACGCCGGTGTTGCAAAAGCCGTTTGCATTGGGCGCCGATATTGTGATCCATTCGGCAACTAAATACATAGACGGACACGGACGGTGCGTTGGCGGTGCGGTTATTGCCAGCGAAGCAATTATCGAAACATCGATTTACCCGTATTTACGCACCGGCGGCGCTACGATGAGTCCGTTTAATGCCTGGGTGTTTTTGTCGGGACTGGAAACTTTGGCAATCAGGATGCAAGCGCATTGCGACCGCGCTTTTGCATTGGCGAAGTGGTTGGCGCAACAACCGGGTGTAGACAAGGTTCACTATCCGGGCTTGGCGGATCATCCGCAACATGAATTGGCCAAGCGTCAGCAAAGCCATTTTGGCGGAATAGTCAGTTTTGAAGTCAAAGGCGGCAAAGAAGCGGCCTGGCGGTTAATCGACGCAACGGAAATGATTTCCATCACGGCAAATCTGGGTGATGTAAAAACAACCATTACGCATCCGGCCACCACAACCCACGGACGCCTAACGGCTGAAGTTAGAGAATTGGCAGGAATTAAAGACAGTTTGGTCAGAATCTCGGTTGGCCTGGAACACCTCGATGATATCAAAAGGGATCTGGAGCGAGGTTTATAATGTAAAAGGAGAGAACGTGATATTGGCAATAGTACAGAGCTTATTTGCAGAAAACGTCAGGCTACTAAAAAGCGAAGCTTCCAAAACGGCTTATCAAGGCGTCGCTATTGCTATTGCTGCTGTTATTGTCGCAACCGTCATGGTTTCTTTTGTCGATAACGGCGCCATTAATCCAGAAGGATTATGGTGTGCGCAAAAATCGAATATCGCTCTCTGGATACTCGATTTCATGCCTTTTATCTTCGGCTTTTGGGGGCAATATTCCAATACCTTGATTGCTCATCAGGCCGGGGCGATGATTATTGACCAAACGCATGAACTTCGTACCAAAACCGACGATCTGGAAAAACAAACCGCATACGTTACCACGCATGACCGGCTGACCGATTTACCGGTGCGGGCTATTTTTTACGACCGCGTTGAACGGGCGATAATTTCCGCAATCGATGAGGGTCAAGAAAAACCGCGGAAATTAACGATCTTATTGGTCGAAATCGAGAATTTCAAAGATGTTTACGATGCGCTGGGACGCAACAGCAGCGATCTGGTGTTGAAACAAATATCCACTCGCTTGCAAGGCGTCAGCCTGGAACGGGACGACATCGCCAAAATCGACGGTGACGTTTTCGGTGTTTTGTTGTCGGAGTTATCCGATCCCGGCCGTGCAGAAACGTTTGCCCAACAAATCCAAAAAACCCTGGAATCCCCGTTTATGTTGGAGGATCTGCATATTGCCATTCACTCTAAGAAGGAGTACATGGAAGCGAGCGAAGCCGAGCGATGTACGACGACCCCTGCGTAGCCGTAGAGGCCGGGCGTTTTGACGGAGTTGGAGCGCAAGCGTAGTGCGTAGTCAAAATGCAAGGCCATACGACACGGCGTCAAGTCATTCGCGCAAGGTCAAAATACGAAGCAAGGCGGAAGCCGATGTTTTGTGTTTTGGGCTGTAGCGGGACGAACGCAGGCCGCCGAAGGCAAACTCGCCACGTCATTTTTCGCTGCTGAAATCGGATTGGACCCCATTTCAGCTTTCGTGAAAAATAGTGGCGCGCTGGTATCGGCATTGTGCACTTTCCGGATCACGGCGATGATGTCGATATTCTGGTGCAGCGCGCCAGTATCGCCTTACGCATTGCACAGCAATCCAGTAAAGGCTACGCCACTTACGAGTCTTCTTTCGACAAAAACACGCCGTTACGGTTAACATTAATATCAGAACTTCGCCACGCCATCGAAAGGGATGGTTTGGAACTGTACTATCAACCAAAAGTATCGATTAAGTCCGGGGAAATTATCGGGGTGGAAGCATTGCTACGCTGGATACACCCGGCGCATGGCGTTATCCCGCCGGATGAATTCGTGCCGATTGCCGAACGCAACCGCATGATTAATCCATTAACTCACTGGGTGTTGAGGCGCGCCTTTCGCGATTGCGCTAACTGGCATAAACAAGGCTTTCCGGTCAAAGTTTCCGTTAATTTATCAGCCAAAGATTTGCACGATCCGGAATTACCCGATCTGATTTCAGGCGTCGCCGTTTCTTCCAATATCAAGCCAAGCTGGATCATCCTGGAAATAACCGAAAGCTCGGTCATGTCGGAACCGGAAAACGCGCTGGGCATCATTAAAAGACTGCATGGCATGGGCTATCAATTTTCCATCGACGATTTCGGCACGGGTTATTCGTCTCTGGCCTACTTGAAAAAACTGCCATTATCGGAAATCAAAATCGATAAAGGCTTTGTTATGGATATTTTAAACAGCGAGAACGACGCTGCCATCGTCAAAGCGACCATTAATTTAGGACATAATCTGGGTCTTACTGTGACGGCGGAAGGCGTAGAGAGTAAAGAAATTATGACTCGTTTAATGGATTTTTCCTGCGATGTTGCACAAGGCTACTTCCTGAGCAAGCCGGTTACTTTTAAAGAGTTAAATCAATGGATTAGCGATTCTCGTTGGAAAATAGCCGATCACAACTCGTCCCTGACCGCGTTTGCGGGATTGCTTAATTAATCCTATTAATAACGACTACCGTTAATACGTGAGCTTTATTAATGAGCCGATTCGACTCCCGCAAGCAGACCGTCTAATTTGTGCTGCTGGTCAAGTGCATACAATTCATCGAAGCCGCCGACATGAAAATCGCCAATAAAAATTTGCGGCACCGTCCTTCGTTTGGTTAACGCCATCATCTCTTCACGCAAACCGGGTTTTTCATCTACATTAATTTCCGTATAACCGACGCCTTTACGGTCGAGCAGACGCTTTGCCATTAAACAGTAAGGGCAGATCCGGGTTGTGTACATAGTAATTTCAGGCATAACGTAAATAAGCAGAATTAAATACCAGCATTGTATGGGCGCAACCTGCAAACTACAATGCTAACCTAAAATTAACCCTGTTTCTGTGCGATAATTAGTGTCTAATTTATATTTATGAAAATCAAATTGCTATTTTGCTTTTCATTCTGCACCTAACAAAGAAATAATGACGAAAAACACTTGTTGGCCAAGTATTAATGAGCAGAATAAACCTGCTGTTTGACGCTGTGTAAATTCCCATAATTCAAGTTATTTAGTATGCGATGTCCATTTTGCGGTACTCAAGACACCCGCGTCATCGATTCCCGGTTGGCGAACGAAGGCGACCATGTTCGCCGCCGCCGCGAATGCGTTTCCTGTAAAGAACGGTTTACCACCTTTGAAACCGCAGAACTGGTTATGCCGCGTATTGTCAAACGTAACGGCACTCGCGAACCCTTCGACGAAAACAAACTGCGTTCCGGCATGTTGCGCGCGCTTGAAAAACGCCCCGTCAGCAGCGACGCCATCGAAGCAGCCATAAGCCGTATCACCAAAGAATTATTAAGCAGTGGTGAACGTGAAGTTCCCGCACAAGAGTTAGGCGAAAAAGTCATGCACGAGTTAAGCCTGTTGGATCACGTTGCCTATGTACGATTTGCCTCTGTGTACCGCAGTTTTCAGGATGTCAGTGAATTTACCGACATGATTAAAGGTTTGCAGAAAAAATAACTATTCCGTTCGTGGTGAGCTTGTCGAACCATGAATGGAATTGAAAAAACATTGACCTTATGCCAAACGATTTCATACTAGATGCCCAATTCATGGCGCGCGCCTTGCAGTTAGCCCGCAAAGGCTGGTATACAACCAAGCCCAATCCGCGGGTCGGTTGCGTGTTGGTCAAGGACGGTCGGATTATCGGCGAAGGTTGGCACCAAAGGGCAGGGCAGTCTCATGCCGAAGTCGAAGCTTTAAACAACACCACGGAAAACCCGGCAGGCGCAACCGCTTATGTTACCTTGGAACCGTGCAGCCATCACGACAAAACGCCGCCCTGCTGCGAAGCCATAATCAAAACGGGCATCAAGCGCGTGGTTGCGGCGATGCAAGACCCGAATCCTTTGGTATCTGGCAATGGTTTCAAGTTATTAATGGAAGCGGGCATTCAAGTAACAACAGGCGTACTGGAACAGGATGCCCGCGAACTCAATCGCGGCTTTATCAAACGCATGACCGAAGGCAAACCTTTTGTCCGTAGTAAGCTGGCAATGAGCCTGGATGGACGCACCGCAATGGCATCGGGCGAAAGCCAATGGATTACATCAAAAGAATCTCGCGCCGACGTGCAAAAACTGCGGGCGGAAAGCGGGGCGATTTTGACAGGGATTAATACGGTATTGGCGGATGATCCATCATTAACGGCACGGGTTGAGCAAGATGTGACCCAGCCCATCCGTGTGGTACTGGATTCCAAGCTGCAAATGCCGACAACGGCTAAGATGCTAAGCTTGCCCGGGCGGACGGTGATAATAATCTGCGAAAAAGCCAATTCCGTTCGTTCTGAACTTGTCGAAGAACGAACCAACAAACTACAAGAACTAAAAAATGCTGGAGCGGAAATTCATTTCTTACCGGAACACAACGGTCAAATTGATTTGTCTTCGTTGATGCAATTCCTCGCCGAGCAACAAATCAACGATATCCTGGTTGAGGCAGGCGCAATATTAAACGGCGCATTGCTGCAAGTCAATTTGGTTGATGAATGGACTGTCTACGTGGCGCCGAAAGTCTTGGGAGATAATGGGAAGGGACTATTTAATTTACCTGGTTTAGATCATCTGATTAATTGTAAGCAACTTAAAATTAAAGATATTCGCCAATTAGGACAAGACTTAAAATTAAATTTATCGCCAATTACTTGCTGAAATATCTACGGGCATGACTGAGAACTCCAAGCCAGAGCGGGATAAGTTTGCATCTTGCCCAGATGATGGAAATATTCTTGATTATTATAAGGGACAATTTGATAGTGTTTATGTGCTCTTAACCCCATTTATTAAGCCCATCACCTTTGATATGGAATAATATGATCCACTGACATGGGATTATAAACACGAAATTATCGAAGGATGTGAGCCTGTTTTATGGCAAGAAATTTTGCGATTAACAAATCTAAAAGATATAGCGGAAATTGATATTGGGTTAAGAACAAGTATTGGTAGTTTAAAAGAAGAATATAAAAACAAAGAATTTTCTGTTCAACTGAGCAAGTTATTTTATGATTATAAAATCTCACAACCTGTTGAAGGTTATATATCAGAGTTTCTTGAAAATAGACTTTTTTATGCAATAAAAAGCTTGGGTTATACATTATTATGGGTTTGTGATGAGTGGGATTCTAAAAGAAAGCTTTATCCTATTGATGAGCTTATTAAAGGGGATGAGTTGGATGTTGCCGATTGTGTTTTTACTCCCGATAAGAGTTTATTACTTACTGCTCATTGGGATAGCCACTGTTCATTTTTATGCGCAAATCGACCAATTCTTGAAAAATTTTTGGCTTTTGATAACTTTGAAGGCTTTTATTGCACTGATAAAACAGAGGTTTATTGGGGTTTTAGTGAATAAAATTAATCCAAATATAAGAGCTAACGCATGTTCACCGGAATCATAGCCTCCATCGGCACAATTACTCACATCGAACACAAAGGTGGCGACTGCCGCTTGACTATTAGCACTGGCAAATTGCCGTTAGCTGATGTGCAACTCGGTGACAGCATTGCCGTCAATGGCGTGTGTCTAACCGCGATTGAATTGGGCAAACAGCATTTTTGCGCTGACGTATCGAATGAAACGTTGTCGAGAACCACACTTAACACCGCCGTCATCGGTACGCCGGTTAACCTGGAATTAGCACTCACACCAAGTACGCGCTTGGGTGGGCATATCGTCAGCGGTCATGTCGATGGTTTGGGCGAATTGGTCAAGCAAAAGCCCGACGCCCGTTCCATTCGCATGACGTTTAAGGCACCGAGCAACTTGGCAAAATACATTACCGCCAAAGGCTCAATCACCATTAATGGCATCAGTTTGACGGTGAATACGGTGAATGGCGCACAATTTAGCGTTAACATCGTGCCGCATACCTTGCATGAGACCACATTGTCGGAAATTAAAGTTGGCGATAAGGTCAATCTCGAAGTTGATTTACTGGCGCGGTATTTGGAGCGGTTGTTGTTGGGGGATAAGGCGGCAATGCCGCAGTCGAATATAAGTGAAGAATTACTTATAAAATGTGGATTTATTAATTAATTGCTCATTAATTAGTTCTTATTTCGTTAAAATTAATCTATTAATTAGGTTGCTTTCGTACTTCGACAAGATCAGCACGAACGGTTTTTTTGATTTAGTCATCATATTAAGAAGCTGTTTGGTTAAAAAAATCAGGGATACTTTGCAAAGGCATAACAACATATCATTAATAAATGCAAAATAATCAATAAAATAATGCTTACTCCTGCTCTCAAGTCCGCGTCATTCCCTGACGGCATGACGGTTTACATGAGATTAATCGCACTGAAAACCGGCAAATTTTGCTCAGGGATTTTTAACCAAACAGCTTCTAAGTCCGTTCGTCCTGAGCTTGTCGAAGGGCGAACAACCACTAAAAAATCTATTCATGAATACCACCGAAGAAATTATTGAAGACCTGCGCCAGGGCAAGATGGTCATCATCATGGATGACGAAGACCGCGAGAACGAGGGCGATCTGGTCATGGCGGCGGCTTTTACCCGCCCGGAAGACATCAACTTTATGGCGCGGTATGGGCGCGGGTTGATCTGCCTGACGTTGACTGCCGAGCGCTGTCAGCAGTTACGTTTGCCATTAATGATTAATGAAAATAGAACCACGCATTCGACCAATTTTACCGTGTCGATTGAAGCGGCGACCGGCGTGACCACCGGCATTTCCGCCGCCGACCGCGCCCGCACCGTGCAATGCGCCGTCGCACCGGATGCCAAACCTGAAGATTTGATCCAGCCCGGGCATATCTTTCCATTAATGGCAAAATCCGGCGGTGTGTTGAACCGGGCAGGGCATACCGAAGCCGGTTGTGATTTGGCACGGCTGGCGGGCGTAGAACCGGCAGCGGTTATTGTCGAGATTTTAAACGACGACGGCAGCATGGCGCGGAAACCGGATTTGGAAAAGTTTGCGCAGGAACATCAACTAAAAATCGGTACGATTTCCGAGCTTATCCATTATCGCATCCAGCACGAAAACACGTTGGAACGCATCAGTGAATGCACGTTCCCGACCGAATTCGGCGAGTTCAGGCTGTTTGCCTATCAAGACCGCAACGACAACAACCTGCATTTGGCGTTGGTCATGGGCGATGTTGCCGATGGCGAACCGGTGTTGGTGCGTGTGCATGCCCGCAATATGATTGATGATCTGTTTTCATCAAAACGCAGTGATCGAAGTATTCCCCTGCGCGTTGCCATGCAAAAAATTGCGTATGAAGGCCGGGGTGTGTTGGTGGTTATCCGGCAGAACGAAAGCAACAAAAGCTTGGTGGAGTTAATCCATCGTTATCAACTGGAAGATCACGGCGTAAGCGAGCAAGCCAAACAGCCGCCCGACTGGCGCATGACCGGCACAGGCGCACGGATTTTGGGCGACCTGGGGGTACATAAGCTGAAAGTGCTAGGCGCACAGAAAAAATATGTCGGCTTGGCCGGGTTTGATATGGAAGTGATTGAACACGTCCATTGCGAGGCATGGGAAGGCGAGTCGCCAAAATAAGTCTATTTGTGCTACCATAAGCCCTTATTATCTAAGGGAAGGTTATGTCCATCCAGACCATTGAAGGAAACCTCATCGCCCAAGGCCGCAAAATCTGCATCGTCGCCTCGCGCTTCAACAGCTTTATTGTTGATCAACTTGAAGCAGGCGCAATTGATGCGCTCGTCCGCCACGGCGCAGACCGCGCCGATATCCATGTCGTCAAAGCTCCAGGCGCATTTGAACTGCCGTTGGTCGTGCAACGGGTCGCCGCCAGCAAAAAATATGATGCCATTGTCGCCGTCGGTGCGGTTATCCGGGGCGGTACGCCGCATTTCGAGTACGTGGCGGGCGAATGCGTCAAAGGCATTAGCAGCGTGATGTTAAAGTACGATATACCCGTCGCTTTCGGCGTATTGACGGTAGATACCATCGAGCAAGCCATCGAACGCGCCGGCACAAAAGCGGGCAACAAGGGCGCGGAAGCCGCGTTGTCCGCCATCGAAATGATGAACTTACTGGATAACCTTGGCAATTAATGAGCACATCGCGCACAAACGCCCGCAAGGCTGCGGTTCAGGCCTTGTACCAATGGCAAATGACCGGGCAAAGTCTGACTGACATCGAACAGCAATTTGCTGAGGAAGACCGCTTAAAAAATGTCCAAAAAAGCTATTTTAAGGACTTAATCCACGGCATTCCCGATAACCTGGAGCCCATTGACGAAGCCATGTCGTCTTACGTAGACCGCCCGGTTGATACCATAGACCCTGTCGAACGCGCCATTTTGCGTCTTGGTGTATACGAATTATTGTACAAGCCGGAAATGCCGTATCGGGTCGTGATTAATGAAGCCATTAACCTCGCCAAAGAATTCGGTGCAGATGGCAGTCATAAATATGTTAATGGGGTGATGGATAAGGTGGCACAGGGGAAGCGGGTGATTGAAATAAAAAATAAGGCGAAAGGTTAAAGATGAAAGACAAAAGTTGGTTAATCCATAGCTCCGATTATCGTTAACGTAATCGGAGAAATGTAATCAACACAATCTCGTGTGTATGATTACGCTCCGCCAATCGTACCTACTTGCTGAACAAAAAAACGTAGGTGCATTCATGCAACTTATTTTGGTGCGTAGAACGCACCTACTCGACTTACTTGTAGTTACATAATGAGGGGATTATGAATATAAAGGGCACCTCGATTTACTTTGAAAATCAGCCGTTGCTTTGACCAACGACATATAGGAATCTTGATCCCCATGCATCAGGGCAAAAAATTGCCCACTTTTCAGTGGTTTTTATCCTGAAATGCCCTTTTTGGTGCATTTCAGGCGCAGCTTGGTCGTTAAAAGGCCAAAATTCCGCAGGTTTTCAGGCTGCAAAGTCGTCGCAGGTTATAGGTTGCT
>VGVA01000033.1 GCA_016874115.1 Gammaproteobacteria bacterium | reverse complement strand
GAACCGTTTCATCAACTTCTATAACACCGTCAAACCACACAAGGCTTTGAATAATTCAACTCCTTATGAAATACTCTACCAATATTTTAATCAACCACTCTGTAAACAACCCTGAGATTTCTTACATGTAATTATTTTAAACTCGTTGCTTTATTAATATCCATTCTCAACTCTATGACACAAAAAAATACCAGCCAGAATGTTATTTGGCATCACGCCACTGTGACAAGATTAAGAAGGGAACAAAAAAATCATCATAATTCGGTAGTCATTTGGTTTACCGGTTTATCCGGCGCTGGGAAATCGACCTTGGCTCATGCAGTAGAAGAGCGTTTGTTTCAGTACGGATTTAACACCTTTGTGTTGGATGGCGATAATATTCGTCACGGCTTGTGCGGCGATCTGGGTTTTACCGACTCCGATAGAAAAGAAAATATCAGGAGAATCAGCGAAACGGCAAAGCTAATGCTGGAAGCTGGAGTTATTACACTGACTGCGTTTATTTCGCCGTTCCGGTCGGAACGATTAATGGCGCGAAAGATGATGCCGCATGGCGATTTTATTGAGGTTTACTGTTATTGCCCCTTGTCTGTTTGTGAACAAAGAGATGTTAAGGGCTTGTATAAAAAAGCCAGATTGGGCGAGATTAAACACTTCACGGGTATTTCTTCGCCATACGAAGAACCGGATAATCCAGAGCTGGCGATTGATACAGGTGTATTCGGTTTGCCGGAAAGCGTGGAAAAAGTGATTGCGTTGTTACGGGAAAGAAACATATTACCGGCAGGCAAAATCGATGCATTATGATGTTTTTAATGGCGATGCGGATGGCATTTGCGCGCTCATCCAGCTTAGGCTGCATCAATCGCTAACGTCCGAACTGATAACCGGTGTTAAACGTGATATTCAACTGTTGTCGAAAATATCGGTTAAGCCGGGAGACAGCTTAACCGTCTTGGATATTTCGTTCAGTAAAAATAGCAAGTTCGTATCCGAATTTTTAAATGCAGGCGCAGCTATTTTTTATGTGGATCATCACCAGATAGGCGATCTGATTGCACATCCAAAGTTAACAACACGCATTAATACCGATAGCGCCCAATGTACCAGTCTGCTCATTAATGATTACTTGGGCGGAAAGTATCCGCTGTGGGCGATCACAGCCGCTTTCGGCGATAACGTAACCCAGAGCGCGGAACGGTTAGCGGCAAAATTATCATTGGGCGAAGATAAGACCAATGCATTAAAAAAGCTCGGTATTTATATTAATTATAACGGCTACGGCGATAGTGTTGCGGATTTACATTTTCCGCCCGCCACGTTGTATCGGGAAATGGCCGGTTTCGCGTCCCCTTTTGATTTTATGTTGGGTAATCCGGAAATCTATGACAGGTTAGCGCAGGGCTATAGTCAGGATATGACGCAAGCAGAAGCGATAACACCAGAATATCTTACGGAAGCTATCGCCGTCTACATCCTGCCAGAAGAAACCTGGGCCAGACGGGTAAGCGGCGTGTTCGGTAACTTATTAATGAATCAAGATCCGTCTAAAGCGTATGCTGTGCTGTCGCGGAATTCGGCGGAAGACTATCAAGTTAGTGTACGGGCACCAGCAAATGCCAAAGGCGGAGCGGATGATTTTTGCGCAAGATTCGAGACGGGCGGTGGGCGGAAGCTGGCGGCAGGGATCAATCGTTTGCCGAAAGAGCAACTGACCGATTTTATTAATCGCTTTACCGATTTTTTTCGGTAAAGCGGATTAACGGTTTTTTTATCAAGGTATTAATAATTCCGTTGAACGGAAAAGCGCGCCAAGGCGAGCAAGGCGTCTTTATATTGGCTGTCCTGCAAAAAGTCGAGTGCAGCCATAGCTTTTTGCGCTTCTTCATTGGCCCGCTGCTCAGTATATTCAATCGCTTTGGTTTGTTTGACAATGTCGTAGACTTCGTTGAAGGCGTCCCGGTTTCCGTTTTTAATGGCATTAATGATGACGTTGGCGTCAGCCGGTTTGCTGTTTTTGATGGCGTAGATTAATGGCAGGGTGGGTTTGCCTTCGGCTAGGTCGTCGCCGAGGTTTTTGCCTAATTCTTCTTTAGTGGCTTTATAATCCAGCGCGTCGTCGATTAATTGAAACGCCACTCCTAAGTGCTGGCCGTATTGCGCCAGCTTCTCTTCCACGTCGGAGTTCGCTTTGGATACCACGGCGGCCAAACGCATGGCGGCGCTGAACAGAATAGCCGTTTTCCGTGAGATGACTTCCAGATATTTCTCTTCCGACGTGTCCGGATTATTGCAGTTTAATAGTTGCAACACCTCGCCTTCGGCGATTGCGGTTGTGGTTTTCGACAAAATTTCCATGACGCGCATAATGTTGGTGCTGACCATCATCTCAAATGCGCTGGAGTAAAGATAATCGCCGACTAGTACGCTGGCGGCGTTGCCCCAAACGGCGTTGGCGGACTGTTGTCCCCGTCTTAAGTCGGATTCGTCGACAACATCATCATGCAATAACGTCGCCGTGTGGATGAATTCAATAACAGCAGCCAGGATAAGATGGTTATGTTCTATCTTTCCTAAGGCTTTAGCGCCTAACAGTAACAGCATGGGCCGCAAGCGCTTGCCGCCGTTGTTCACGATATAATGACCCATTTGATTAATGAGTACGACGTCAGACGAGAGCTGCTTGAGGATTAATTTATCTACAGCTTTGGTGTCTTCAGCAGTCAGCCGTTTTATTGACTGAAAGTCGATGGGATCTGAAGAATTGGTTAATAAGCTGGTAGACATTGTTAATTAATAAATATCCAAGCCGTGTTAGCGGCTGGGTAAATTTCAAAATGCGCATTATAACTGAATACAGGCTGAATCACCCATCCAAATGCACGTATCCACGTGTTTGCGGTTTAATATTGTTGTCTTCGTGATATAAAGCAAAAATCTTCCGTATTGCAATCAATTGAATATTGATTTGACGTAAGCAGTATTTAAAAATAAAATAAGTGGTTATTTTTTACAAGTTAATGCATTAGAAGGTGAACCGATGTATGCGGTAATTCAAACAGGTGGTAAACAATACCGCGTTGAGCAGGGTATGTCATTAAAGATTGAAAAACTTGAGCTTGGCGCTGGCGATAGCGTTGAATTCGATCAGGTTTTAATGTATCAATCCGATGATGCGGTAAAAATTGGTGTGCCTTATATTGAGGGTGCAAAAGTAACCGCTAAAGTACTGTCTCAAGGCAGACATAAAAAAGTCAAAATTATTAAATTCAGACGGCGTAAGCACCACATGAAACACATGGGGCATCGTCAATATTTTACCGAAGTCCAGATTACTGGCATCAGCGCTTAAGGTAGGTGATTAATGGCTCATAAGAAAGCTGGGGGCAGCACCCGTAACGGACGCGACTCTAATGCGAAAAGATTAGGCGTCAAGCGTTATGGCGGTGAAAGTGTTTTAGCGGGCAATATCATTGTTCGTCAACGCGGCACACATTTTCATGCCGGCGCGAACGTGGGTATTGGCAAAGACCATACCTTGTTTGCAACGGCAGACGGCAAAGTTGTATTTGAAGTCAAAGGGCCTTACAGCCGTAAATTTGTAAGTATCGTGGCCGCCTAAAGTTATCCTGTTGCTGATGGCAACAGTGAGCAAAAAAGCTCCGCATTATTTGTGCCGGGGCTTTTTTTATTTTTAATGATTTATACAGCAGCAATCAGGTTATGAAGTTTGTCGATGAAGCAACCATCCGCGTTGAAGCCGGGGACGGCGGCAACGGAGCCGTTGGTTTTCGCCGCGAAAAATATATACCGCTCGGCGGGCCTGATGGTGGCGACGGCGGCGACGGCGGTAGCGTTTATCTGGTTGCTGCGGAAAATGTTAATACCTTGGCCGACTTCCGCTTTCAGACCGTATTTCGGGCCGAGCGCGGGCAAAATGGCATGAGCCGCAACTGTACCGGTAAGAAAGGCGAAGACTGTTATGTACCGGTGCCGTTGGGAACATTAATCAGCGATGAGGAAACCGGCGAAATTATCGGCGAATTGACAAAGACCGGGGAAACCTTGCTGGTCGCCAAAGGCGGTTTTCACGGGCTTGGCAATACCCGCTTCAAAAGCAGCATTAACCGTGCACCGCAGAAAGCAACGAAGGGTACGCCCGGCGAACAACGGTTACTAAGCTTGGAACTGATATTAATCGCTGATGTCGGTTTGTTGGGTATGCCCAATGCCGGTAAATCCAGCCTGATTCGGGTGGTTTCCTCGGCCACGCCGAAGATTGCAGATTACCCGTTTACCACTTTATATCCGAATCTGGGCGTTGTGCGCATCGACGAACAGCGTAGTTTTGTGATTGCCGATATCCCTGGCGTGATAGAAGGGGCGGCTGAAGGCGCGGGCTTGGGTTTGCAATTTCTCAAGCACTTGTCGCGGACCGGTTTGCTGCTACATGTGATCGACGTCAAGCCTTACGAAAGCGCGGAAACGCCCGTGCAGGCAGCCAAAAAAATCGGCCGTGAACTGGAAAAATGGAGCGATGAGCTGGCCAATAAACCGCGCTGGCTGGTGTTAAACAAGATCGATCTTCTGCCTGAAGAAGAACGGACAGCGCATTGCCAGGCGATTGTGAAGGCATTGAAATGGAAAGCGCCCGTTTTCAGTATTTCGGCAATGCAGGGTGATGGTGCGCGTGAACTCATGTTTGCCATTATGAATTTTTTAGAGGAAAACCGAAAACCACAGCATGAGCAGAGCTAATTTTATAAAGGCAAAACGGATTGTTATAAAAATTGGCAGCTCGCTATTAACCAAGGGCGGGCAGGGTCTGGATAAAACCGCCATCGCCGCCTGGGTTAAACAGATGGAGGAGTTAAGGCACAAAGATGTTGAAGTCATCCTGGTTTCTTCAGGTTCCGTTGCCGAAGGGATGAGCAGACTCAAATTAAAAGTCCGGCCGAAAACCCTGCATGAACTACAGGCGGCTGCTGCTATCGGCCAAATGGGTTTGGTGCGGGTGTTCGACGATAATTTTCAGCAACATGGCTTACATGCAGCGCAAGTTTTATTAACTCACGATGATTTATCGAGCAGACAGCGCTATCTCAACGCCAGAAGCACGTTATTAACCTTGCTGGATTTTGGCGTGGTGCCGGTCATTAATGAAAATGATACGGTGGCAACCGAAGAGATTCGTTTCGGCGATAACGATACTTTGGCTGCTTTGGTTGCTAATCTGGTTGAGGCGGATTTATTAATCATTCTGACCGATCAGCAAGGTTTATTTACAGCCGATCCTAGTATTAATCCCAGTGCCGAATTAATCAGCCAGATTAATGTAAATGATACCGGGCTGGATGCAATGGCGGGCGAAAGCCGTAGCGGTTTGGGTCGTGGCGGTATGTTTACCAAGATCAGGGCTGCGCGCCTCGCGTCGCGCTCCGGTGCCGCAACGGTTATCGCGGCAGGTGTCGTAGATGATGTGATTAATAAGGTGATGAATGGCGCTGAAATTGGTACTCATTTCCTGCCAGGAATTGCCCCGCTGGTAGCTAGAAAACGCTGGCTGGCTGGGCAGTTGCAAGTAAAAGGCAAGTTGGTACTGGATGTTGGTGCAGTCAAGGTATTGCAAAGCGACGGTAAAAGCCTGTTGGCGGTTGGTGTAAAATCGGTAAGCGGGCGTTTTGAGCGCGGCGAATTGGTATCTTGTGTAGATGAAAGCGGCGCTGAAATTGCGCGCGGCCTTATTAATTACGGCAAAACCGATGCCGAGCTGATCGCAGGTAAAAGCAGCGCAGAATTCGAGAAGGTATTGGGTTATGCCGACGAACCGGAATTAATTCACCGGGATAATATGGTGTTGTTATGAGCTGATTAGTCTTCGGCTAAAGGCGACTACAAATGGCAGTGCAAAAAAAAGCCGTCTGATTAATCAGACGGCTTTTTTGTAATCCAAGAAGGTTTTTATCCTAAAGCTTTCACTCTGGCATGTAGCCTGCTTTTGCTGCGCGAGGCTTTGTTTTTATGAATAAGCCCTTTGTTGACTGCCGAGTCGATGACCGGTTGGGCGGTATTAAAAGCAGCAACCGCTTTTTCTTTGTCGCCTGTGTTAATGGCGGCGATGACTTTTTTGATAAAAGTCCGCAAATTACTGCGTTGTCCAGCGTTACGGACACGGTTTTTTTCAGCTTGTCGCGCACGTTTTTTAGCTTGTGGAGAATTTGCCATAATTAATAGATTTGCACAGTCAGGTTATATAGCCGCTCATTATCGGTTTAAATGGTATTATTGTCAATATTAACGTAGCACGTAAACAGAGTAATTAATGGGGAAAAGGCTTTTTAGAGCAACGGTGATTGTCAGTGCTATGACGTTGCTTTCCCGTCTGCTGGGGTTTGTCCGGGATATGCTGATTGCCCGTCTGTTTGGTGCGGATGTGGCGACAGACGCCTTTTTCGTCGCATTTAAAATCCCTAATTTGTTACGGCGGTTATTTTCGGAAGGGGCATTCTCTCATGCCTTGATACCGGCAATGGAGCAATACTGGCATGATAAAACGGCCTTACGGGAATTTATCGGCAAAACGGCAGGTACTTTGGCGGCATGGGCTTTATTAATGACGACACTTGCGATGGCGTTGGCGCCGGTGTTGGTTTTGATAATCGCACCGGGTTTTGCCTGGCAAGGCGAGCAGTATGATCTGACGGTCACGGCATTGCGCGGCATGCTGCCATTCGGTTTTTGCATTGTGATGGTAGCTTACGCCGGGTCTGTGCAGAATCTGCATAATCACTACGTCATTCCGGCATTAACGCCTATTTTATTAAATGTCTGCATGATTTATGCAGCATTGCGTATTGCGCCGCAGCTGGATATTCCCATTATGGCGTTAACCTGGGGGTGTGCGCGGCAGGCGTTGTGCAATTGCTCTTTCAAATACCCGGTTTTGTGCGCCTGAGTTTATTGCCAAGACTAAATGTCCGGTTTAAGGATGGCGAAGTTAATAGGCTATTGAAAAAATTGCTGCCTGCCACATTCGGGGCGTCGGTTACACAGATCAGCGTATTGTTCGATACCTTGTTTGCCTCATTCTTATCTAGCGGCAGCGTTTCCTGGCTGTATTATTCCGATCGGTTGGTTGAATTTCCATTAAGTATTTTGGGCTTAGGATTGGCGACCGTTATTCTGCCGAATCTCAGCAAACATTACGTCGATGCCAATGCCGTTGCATTCTCGGCGACAGTGGATTGGGGTTTACGGCTGGCTTTAGTGACCGGAATGCCGGCAACCATAGGACTTGTGGTATTGGCAGAACCCATCCTATCAACATTATTCCAGTATGACGAATTTACCGCGGCGGATGTCGCCAAAACCGCACTTAGCTTAAAAGCTTACGCGGTCGGTTTACTGGCCTATCTGTTTGTTAAAATATTGCTGCCCGCGTTTACTGCGCGGATGGATCTGAAAACGCCCGTCCGTTTCGGGATGATCGCCGTATGCGCCGCATTGATGTTAAACGTGTTGGCAATTCCTTTTGCCCATGCCGGGTTAGCGCTGGCGACATCATTAGGAGCAATTCTTAATGCGGCGTTGCTGTTGAAAAGATTAATTAATGAAAACGTCTACTGGCCGGAACAAGGCTGGATTGCATTTCTGATCCGCATTGCCTTGTCCAGTATAGCGATGGCGGTTGTCTTGCTTTATTTTGTCGATATCGATGGGTGGAGCCGGTGGGCGTTCGGCAACAGAATTGTGCAGTTAAGTAAGTGGATTGCCGTCGGCATTACGGTTTATATCCTCGCATTAATGGTTTTAGGGTTGAGAATAAGGCATTTAACCGGGACAAATGATAAAATTCCCGCTATTTAACAACTGATGACATGCGCCTGATTAAAGGGATTCCGCGCCTACCGGTTTTTGCTGACGGCTGCGTATTAACCATCGGCAATTTCGACGGTGTGCACTTAGGCCATAAGGCGGTGATCGATAAACTGGCACAGCGCGGCAAGGATTTAGCATTGCCGGTGGCTGTCATGATTTTCGAGCCGCAGCCTTTGGAATATTTCCAGCGAGCAAAAGCGCCGCCGCGTTTAACGCGGTTACGGGAGAAGGTTGCCCGGTTGGCGAAACTGCCGGTTGATGATTTGATTATTGTGCGATTTAATAAACAATTCGCCGATTACGATGCCGGGCGGTTCATTGACGAGATATTAGTCAATAAATTGAAAGTCAAGCATCTGGTTATCGGAGATGACTTTCGTTTCGGCAAAGCCAGACAAGGCGATATTCAGTTGTTGCAGGAATACGGCAAAAAACAGGGCTATAAAGTAGAGGATACCGGCTCCTTGCAAGTATCAGGACAACGGGTAAGCAGTACATTAATCAGAGCGGCGCTGGAGAATGGCGATCTTAGCGTAGCGGAAAAACTGCAAGGTTATCCGTATTGCGTTTGCGGCAGGGTGATTCACGGCGACAAACGCGGCAGGGCTATCGGCTACCCGACCGCCAATATCAGGATGGCTAGAACAAACAGTCCGGTAAGCGGCGTTTTTGCGGTAACCGTGACCGGTATTAATGGGCAGGAGTTTTACGGCGTTGCCAACATCGGCGTCAGGCCGACGGTAGGCGGCGATACTGTCATTCTGGAAGTGCATCTGTTTAATTTTTCGCAAGATATTTACGGCCGGCAAGTAACAGTTCATTTTAGAAAAAAAATCAGGGCGGAACGCCATTTTCAGAGCGTGGACGAACTTATCGCTCAAATCAAAGTCGATGCGGCGGCAGCCCAAACCTTTTTTGCGTTACAACAATAAATGACAATGGATTATAAAAGTACACTTAATTTGCCGAGTACCGCTTTTCCCATGAAGGGCAACTTGGCGCAGCGCGAGCCGGAACGGTTAAAACAATGGCAAGAAGCTAATCTTTATCAAGCTATCAGAAAGGCCATGCACGGACGGCCCAAATTTATCTTGCATGACGGCCCGCCCTATGCGAACGGCGAAATCCACATTGGTCACGCCGTTAATAAAGTGCTGAAGGATTTTATCGTTAAATCCAAAACCTTAAGCGGTTTCGATGCGCCTTATGTGCCGGGCTGGGATTGCCACGGCTTGCCCATTGAATTGCAGGTGGAAAAGAAAGTCGGCAAAGCCGGGGTAAAGATCGACGCAGACAAATTCCGCAAAGCCTGCCGCGAATACGCCGGTAAGCAAGTTGCCATCCAGAAAGAAGCGTTCATCCGTTTAGGTGTCTTAGGGGATTGGGATAAGCCCTACTTAACGATGGACTTCAAGTTTGAAACCGATATTGTTAGGACATTAGGCGCTATCGCTCAAAATGGACACATTACAAAGGGCGCCAAGCCGGTGCATTGGTGCACCGATTGCGGCTCCGCCCTGGCGGAAGCGGAAGTGGAGTATGAAGACAAGCATTCTCCGGCGATAGACGTGCGCTTTCAGGTGATTAATGAAGCGGAATTTATGGCGGCTTGCCATCATGTGCCTGAGCATGAAGGTGAGGGGAATTTATCTGTTGTCATCTGGACAACCACGCCCTGGACGCTACCGGCAAATCAGGCCGTTGCGCTCAATCCTGAGCTGGATTATGCCGTGGTGCAATGCGAAATTGAGGGTCGAAAGGAACGTCTGGTGCTGGCGGACGCTTTGTTGAAAGACGCCATGTTGCGCTATGAAATTGGCGACTACAAGGTCATTGCTTATTGTAAAGGTGCGGCACTGGAACATAAGCTGTTGCAGCATCCCTTTTATGACCGGCAGGTTCCGGTCATACTGGGCGATCATGTTACCACCGATGCCGGTACCGGCGCGGTGCATACCGCGCCAGGGCACGGTCAGGACGACTACGTGGTTGGATTAAAATATAATTTGCCCGTGGATAACCCTGTCGGCGGCGACGGCGTGTTTTTACCGAATACCGAATTATTTGCCGGTGAACACGTGTTCAATGCCAACGCCAAGGTCATCGATGTGTTGATTAATAAGGGCAATCTGGTGCATCAAAACGCGATTTTGCACAGCTACCCGCATTGCTGGCGGCATAAAACGCCGATCATTTTTCGCGCTACGCCGCAGTGGTTTATCTCGATGGAACAAAACGGTTTGCGTACACAAGCTCTTAATGAAATCAAGAAGGTAGAATGGATTCCCGATTGGGGACAAGCCCGGATCGAAAGCATGCTGGAAGGGCGTCCCGATTGGTGTATTTCCCGACAGCGCACCTGGGGTGCGCCGATTGCGTTCTTCGTCGATAAGATAAGCGGAAACCTGCATCCTCGTACTGCCGAATTAATCGAGCAAATTGCCCAACGTATCGAAGCAAAAGGCATTGATGCGTGGTTCGATCTTAACCCTAAAGAACTGCTGGGCGATGAGGCGGAACAGTATCAAAAGATTATCGATACTTTGGATGTATGGTTCGATTCCGGCGTTACCCATGCCTGTGTGCTGGATAAGCATGATGATCTGCATTTTCCCGCCGATTTATATCTGGAGGGTTCCGATCAGCATCGCGGTTGGTTTCAGTCGTCGCTATTGGCATCGGTTGCCAAAAACGGAGTTGCGCCGTACAAAGCCGTATTAACGCACGGCTTTACTGTCGATGCCGAAGGCAAAAAGATGTCCAAATCCAAGGGCAATGTCGTCGCGCCGCAGTCGGTCATGAAAGATTTGGGTGCCGATGTGTTGCGTTTGTGGGTGGCTTCCACCGATTATCGCGGCGAGATGTCGGTATCGAATGAAATCCTTACCCGTACGTCAGACGGGTATCGTCGCTTAAGAAATACAGCGCGGTTTTTATTGTCGAATTTGAATGATTTCGATCCCGCTAAGGATCTGGTCGCTACCGCTGATTTACTCGCGCTGGACCGTTGGGTAATGGATCGCGCCTATCAGTTGCAGGAAGAGATTATTGCGCATTACGAGGCCTATCAATTTCAGCAGGTCTACCAGAAAGTCCATAATTTTTGCGCCTTGGATTTAAGCAGTTTTTATTTGGATATCATTAAAGACCGGCAATATACCGCCAAAGCCGACTGCCGGGCTCGCCGTTCGTCACAAACCGCCCAGTATCATCTTTTAGAAGCCTTGGTGCGTTGGCTGGCTCCGATCATCAGCTATACCGCCGATGAGATTTGGTCTTACATACCTGGACAACGCAGCGAATCGGTGTTGCTGGCAACCTGGTACGAAAGCTTAGTTGCATTGGACAACGAAGCCAAGATGAACCGGTCTTTCTGGCAGCAAATCATGGCGATACGGTCTGCGGTCAGCAAAGAGCTGGAAAAAGTCAGAGCCAGGGGCGATATCGGTTCATCTCTGGATGCGGAAGTCGATCTGTACTGTAATGAAGATTATTTCGAATTATTAACGTTGCTGGATGATGAGCTTCGCTTTTTATTAATCGCCTCAAACGCGATGGTATTAACAGAAAGTAGTTGCCCCAGCGAGGCTATACAAACCGAGATGGAGGGTATTAAATTAATAGTACGGGTATCGCCTCATGAGAAATGCGTTCGCTGTTGGCATCACCGGGATGACGTAGGCGCGCATCAGGAACACCCTGAATTATGCGGGCGCTGCATTGAGAATGTGGACGGCGTCGGCGAACCGCGCAAATATGCGTGAGGTTGGTATGTTGAAATGGCTATGGCTGTCCGCCTTAGCCATTGTGTTGGATCAGGTCAGCAAGCTGATTGTCGACAGTTCCATGCAGTTGCATGAAACCATTCCATTAATGCCCTGTTTTAATTTGACATATGTACACAACACGGGCGCCGCCTTCAGTTTTTTAAGCGAGGCGGGCGGCTGGCAGCGCTGGTTTTTTGCGGCATTAGCTATCGTTATCAGCGCGGTGCTTAGCGTGTGGCTGGCGCGGCTGCAAAAGCACGAAACCTTGCTGGCCGTTGCCTTGGTGCTGGTTTTAGGCGGTGCGGTGGGTAATCTGATAGACCGATTGGCTTATGGCTATGTTATTGATTTTATAGATGTCTACTATGACAGTTGGCACTGGCCTGCCTTTAATATTGCCGACTCGGCGATTACTTTGGGCGTCGGTTTGTTACTGGTTGATTCTTTCCGCGGCGGCAAAACGGAGAAGGAAAGCTCATAGCTTTGAATGCTTAGGGCGGAACGCCTATGGCTTCCGCCTTAGAGCTTTAAAGTTGCGTTAATTAATGATTAATGATGGCTGATCGCAAATAAGCTTTAATATCAGTTTGCGGCTACGGGTCGATTTTTATTGCGAATCCACTCGCTCCAGGAACCGGCATACAACTTTGATCCCGGCAATGCGGCTATTTCCATAGCCAGCAAATTGTGGCAAGCCGTTACGCCGGAACCGCACATGTGTACGGTTTGTTCCGGTTGTTTTCCTCCGATTAATTGACTGAATTGCTGACGTAGGACATCAGCAGGCAAGAATAAGCTTTCGCTATTCAAGTTTAACTGAAACGGCCGATTAATCGCGCCGGGAATATGACCGGCAACAGGGTCGATGGGTTCTTGCTTTCCATGAAACCGTTCGGGCGTTCTGGCGTCGATCAAACAAACGTCCTTTCGTGCTAGACCGTTCTCGACGTCAAGTGCAGATAGAACATGGTTTTCATTAATATAGGCCCTGAAAGTACCCGGTTTAATGTTGGGCAAGGCCGTGGTAATCGGGTAGCCACGTTTTTGCCACTGTTGAAGTCCGCCGTCCAGCACGGCAACTTTCTCATGACCGGTGTAACGTAACAGCCACCATAAGCGTCCGGCAAATGCGCCGCCGACGTCATCGTAGACAACAACCTGACTGTTATTATTAATTCCCCATTGCGCAAGTTTATTAATGAACGCAGTCCGGTACGGCAACGGATGCCGCCCGGTAAAAGCCGTGATTTGCGATGACAGATCGTGATCGAGATGCGCATAGCGCGCATTGGGAATATGTCCGTGCCGGTAAGCGGTAAATCCTGCTTCGGTGTCAGCCAGGGAAAAGCGGCAGTCGATGATGACACAATCAAGGTCATTAATATGAGCGATTAATTGTTCTGCTGAAATAATAGTTTGGTAATTCATGAGGTTACGGTAAGAATGATTTTGCCGATATGCTGGTTGCTTTCCATTAATTCGTGGGCTTTTCCAGCATCCTTCAACGGAAATGTAGAATGAATAACAGGTTTAACCTGTTCGGTTTGCAGCAAGGGCCAAACGTTGGTAAACAGCTTATTGGCAATATCGGCTTTAAAGCGATCATGCCTTGCCCTGAGCGTAGAGCCGGCAATCGTTAGGCGTTTTGACATGACAATCCACAGATTAATCTCGGCTTTAGCTTGCTGTTGCGCGGCTATTTGCAACAGCCTGCCTTCCTCTGCCAGGCATTTTAAATTTCGCGGCAAGTAATTGCCGCCGATCATATCCAGGATTAATTCGACGCCTCTGTTATTCGTCAGTCTGGTGATTTCTTCAACAAAATCATGTTCTTGATAATTAATGGCGGCATCCGCCCCTAAACTTCGGCAAAACTGACATTTTTCCGGCGAACCGGCGGTGACGATTACAGTCGCGCCGAATGCTTTGGCAAGTTGAATCGCCGTCGTGCCGATACCGCTCCCGCCGCTATGGATTAATGCGGATTCCCCGACTTGCAGGTTGCCGCGATCGAACAGATTGCTCCAGACGGTATAGAATGTTTCCGGTATGCCGGCGGCTTCGATTAATGACAACGGTTGCGGGATAGGCAGACATAACGCGGCAGTCGCCACGCAGAATTCCGCATAACCGCCGCCCGTGACCAGCGCGCAGACGTTGTCATTAATCTTAACATGCTTGACGTTAGCGCCTATGGCGACAATCGTGCCAGCAATTTCCAGGCCTGGAATATCGGATGCGCCGGGTGGCGGCGGATATAGTCCTTGGCGCTGCATGACATCGGGGCGGTTAACGCCAGCCGCTTCGACTTTAATTAAAACCTGATCGGCTTTTGGTATAGGGATCGGGCGTTCAGCAGGGACTAATTGGCCTGATTGAACTTCAATGACATGCATGGTGTCGGCTAAGGGCATAACTTCAGTACAGTTTCAGTCAGGTTATAGGTATTATATACACAAGTGTTTTAATAGATTAAGGCAAACGATGATTCGGGCAGGTATTGTTGGCGGCACCGGTTACACCGGGGTGGAATTATTGCGCATTTTAGCGCTGCATCCTCAAGTTGAGGTTGCAGCTGTCACTTCGCGCTCCGATGCCGGGATGAAAGTAGCCGAACTTTATCCTAGTTTGCGTGGCGCTATCGACTTGGCGTTTACTTTACCGGATGCTAGTGCTTTGGCTGAGTGCGATGTGGTGTTTTTTGCTACGCCCAACGGCACGGCGATGTTAATGGCGCGGGAGTTGTTTGAAAAGGGTGTTAAAGTCATTGATTTATCGGCTGATTTTAGGTTGCGCGATGCGAAGGAATGGGCGCGCTGGTATGGCATGGAACACGCCAGCCCTGAGCTGTTGGCGGAGGCTGTGTACGGTTTGCCGGAAATTAACCGGGGCAGGATAAAAAACGCCAGACTGCTCGCCAATCCCGGTTGTTATCCAACGTCCGTCCAGTTGGGTTTGTTGCCCTTATTGGAGAAAAACGTGGTTGATGTTAGTTCATTAATCGCCGATGTTAAGTCCGGTGTCAGCGGGGCAGGGCGTAAGGCAGAATTAAATATATTAATGAGCGAATGCGGAGAAAGTTTCAAAGCGTATTCGGCCAGCGGACACCGGCATTTGCCGGAAATAACGCAGGGTTTGAATGCAGTCTCCAAACAGCCGGTTAATTTAACGTTCGTGCCGCATTTAACGCCGATGATTCGCGGCATTCATGCAACTTTATACGTCCGATTGAATCAATACGATGGCGATCTGCACACATTGCAGGCGCTTTATGAACAGCGGTTTGCCGATGAACAGTTTGTCGATGTCTTGCCGTTAAAGTCGCACCCGGATACCCGTAACGTGAAAGGTTCCAATCGCTGCCAGATTGCCTTGCATCAACCGCAAGGCGGGCGCATGATAGTGGTACTCTCGGTTATCGACAATCTGGTAAAAGGCGCGGCAGGGCAAGCCGTACAGAATATGAATTTGATGTTCGGCTTTCCGGAAGAACAGGGCTTGAAAATCCTGGCTTTGTACCCATAATCTTAAGCTTATTGCCGAGGCAATCTGCAAACAAATTTTTAACTATTAATAAAGGTGATCTTACCATGGCCGATCCAATTATCTTTACTGACAGCGTGGCTTCTAAAGTCAGCGAATTAATTGCCGAGGAAGGCAACGACAATCTTAAATTGCGCGTTTATGTGACGGGCGGCGGTTGTTCCGGCTTTCAGTACGGTTTTACCTTTGACGAAGATGTTAATGAAGACGATACCAGTATTAAGAAAGGCGGCGTTACGGTATTAATCGATTCGATGAGTATTCAATATTTAACCGGTGCGGAAGTGGATTATAAAGAAGATGTGTCCGGCGCTCAGTTTGTGATTCGTAACCCAGGGGCAAAAACCACGTGCGGCTGCGGCTCGTCCTTCTCAGTGTAATCCAGGCTTAAAACATACAGGCATAAAAAAACCGGATCCAAATCCGGTTTTTTATTAATGGTTAATGGATCATTAATTAACCATTTGATTGTTTCTGGCGAATAAAGAATTCGCTTTAATCATGTTAAGTTTTGCCAGCGGATCTTGAATTTGCGATTTGAATTCAGCTACTTCCGTGCTGTTTAACGGCATGGAATTCGACAATTGCGCTGTCAACGGATTTTGGTGGATGCCGTTAACCCGGAATTCATAGTGCAAATGCGGGCCGGTAGCCAAGCCGGACTGGCCGACGTAGCCGATAATTTCGCCTTGTCTGACGTTGCTGCCTTCCCTTAAGGCGGATTTGAAGCCGGATAAATGAGCGTACAGTGTTTCATAACGGTCGCCATGCTGGAGGATGACTACTTGGCCGTAGCCGCCCTTTCTGCCCAGGAAAGTAACCACGCCGGTGCCGGTGGCTTTAACCGGTGTGCCCGTTCTGGCCGCATAATCCACGCCCTTGTGGGCGCGAATACGATGCAGCACAGGATGCATACGATGCATGTCGAAATGCGAGCTGATGCGGGCGAAATCGACAGGTGTCGTCAAAAACGCTTTTTGCAAGGCTTTGCCTTCGGGCGTGTAATAATTGGCGTAACCGTCTTTATCGATATAACGCACCGCTTTGTACAATCTGCCGCGGTTGGTGACTTCAGCGGCTACGATGTCGTCCTGGCCGTTATATCCGCCGCGTTCGTAGACCACGGTAAAGCGGTCGCCAGGGCGCAAATTGGTGACGAAATCGATATCCCAGGAAAAAATCTGAGTTAATTGATCGACCAGTTCGTCTGACAATCGCGCTTTTTTAGCGGCTTCGTTCATAGTCGAAGTGATAGCGCCTTGCGCGCTGGCCAATTGCATCATATTAAATTTATGGGTATAGCGGTTAAACCGCCGGGCAAAATGCGATCTGCCGGTTAACCCGTAATTGTTGGAAAAACCTTTGAATTCAAGCGGCTTATTCGTTGACAGTATCATCAGCTGCGAGCGGTCGCGGCTGGTGCTGACAACTTTTTGCGCATTTTTATTGAAGCCCAGCCTTTCTAATATTTTGGCGGTGTCTTCACCGGGTTTTGCGCGGAAAATGCTGCTCCGGGTGCGATTGAAGCCGTATTTGTCTAACGGTTTTAAAGGTTCGGCAAAGCCGATGGCTGAGGTAAAAAATAAAGAAGAGCTTATTAATAAAGCCGTTAATCCGTTAATTTTTACTGCAGAAACACTAAGTGATTGAATTTTAAACAAAATTAACATCCTTTCTTGTCTAGATTAACATTTTAAGTGGTTTTTTAAAAATGTCCAACAGTTTTAAAGCCAGAAAATAGTGGAAAATTTTTTCTTCGCCGCTCAATATCACTAAACCTATAATATGTCCTTAACTACTAAAGACACATGGTTGGAGAAAAAAGTTGCAAGAGGACGTGTTAAATAATCTGCTGCGCGGGTCGGAAGATGTGCTGCTCAAGCCGGAATTTATCAAAAAACTGGCTGAAAACCGGCCGCTTCGCATCAAAGCAGGTTTTGATCCGACCGCGCCCGATTTACATCTGGGGCATACAGTATTAATTAATAAACTTAAACAATTCCAAGACTTAGGTCATGAAATCTTGTTTTTGATCGGCGATTTTACCGGCATGATCGGCGATCCGACCGGAAAAAATGTAACGCGTAAGCCGTTGACGCGCGAAGAGGTGCAGGTTAATGCCAAGACGTATCAGGAACAGATATTTAAAATTCTGGATCCGGAGAAGACAAAAATTGTCTTTAATTCAGAGTGGCTTAATAAATTATCGCCTGCTGATCTAATCCAACTGGCTGCTAAGCATACGGTTGCCAGAATGCTGGAGCGGGATGATTTTAGCAAACGCTACAAAAACGGCCAGCCGATCGCCATTCACGAATTTCTTTACCCATTAATTCAGGGCTATGACTCGGTGGAATTAAAAGCTGATGTCGAGTTAGGCGGTACCGACCAAAAATTCAACCTGCTGGTGGGTAGGCACTTGCAGGAGGTTTATGGACAGACGCCGCAAACCGTTATTACCATGCCGATTCTGGAAGGTCTGGACGGTGTCCAGAAGATGTCTAAATCGCTCAACAACTATATAGGTATCGCCGATGCGCCGGATGAAATGTTCGGTAAGATCATGTCGATCTCGGATGAACTGATGTGGCGTTATTTCGACTTGTTGAGTTTTGAAAAAACCGCCGTCATTAATAGTTATAAAGAACAATGTGTGGCGGGAACAGAGAACCCGCGTAATATAAAGTTCATCTTAGCCAAAGAAATCGTCAGCCGCTTTCATGGCGGCGTCGCCGCAGGCGAGCGTACCCAGGAACACTTTATTGCTCAGTTTCAAAAAGGAGTGCTACCTGATGAAATCGAAGAGATCGCCTTAACCGCCAAAAACGGGGCTTATCCAATCGCCAATTTGCTCAAAGATGCAGGCTTGGTGGAAAGCACGTCGGATGCTATCCGCATGATAAAGCAAGGCGCTGTTAAGATTGACGGTGAGAAAGCAGCCGATCCCAAATTGCCGATCCCGGCAGGCAGCCAGCATGTCTATCAGGTAGGTAAAAGAAAATTTGCCCGCATCATTGTTAATTAATCGTAGCGGCATTGTTGTCGAATTTGACGATTAATAGGCGGTAATGTCGCTAAATACGTATTAACTGTATGATTTTAAATTAGTTAATATAATGGTTATTTATGAATTTATTAGGTCAAAAAAACGATCTGTTATCAGGCAGGGCTGCATTAATCGCCGATACATCATTGACACATCTAAAATAATCTGTAGAATACGCAGGCTCAGCTAAGCGGAATGCTTAACGCTCTTTAACAGAAGAAACCAAAATAATGCGTGTGGGCATTTGTGCAGGAGACCTGGACATATAGACAGGTCGGCACAAAGAGCCCCGTTAATTCGAGGCGGCTTTGGCATTGACATACGGTCTAACGAGAGTTGGATTGGATTCATGCAAGTCGACGACAAGATTCGCGCCCTATCTTAAAAGGGGTGCAACATGATTGAAAATAAACTGAAGAGTTTGATCATGGCTCAGATTGAACGCTGGCGGTATGCTTAACACATGCAAGTCGAACGGTAACAGGCCTTCGGGTGCTGACGAGTGGCGGACGGGTGAGTAATGCATAGGAATCTGCCTGGTAGTGGGGGACAACGTAGGGAAACTTACGCTAATACCGCATACGCCCTTCGGGGGAAAGCGGGGGACTTTCGGGCCTCGCGCTATCAGATGAGCCTATGTTGGATTAGCTAGTTGGTGGGGTAAAGGCCTACCAAGGCTGCGATCCATAGCTGGTCTGAGAGGATGATCAGCCACACTGGGACTGAGACACGGCCCAGACTCCTACGGGAGGCAGCAGTGGGGAATATTGGACAATGGGCGAAAGCCTGATCCAGCAATACCGCGTGTGTGAAG
>VGVA01000032.1 GCA_016874115.1 Gammaproteobacteria bacterium | reverse complement strand
GCCTACCAGAAGCTATTCAGAAAACACCGGCTGGTTTGCAGTATGAGCAAGAAGGGCGATTGTTATGACAATGCCGCCATGGAAAGCTGGAACCACAGCTTCAAGGTCGAAGCTATTCATGGCGAACGCTTTAAGACTCGTTCCGATGCCAAGCATCAGGTGTTCGAATATATCGAAGTGTATTACAATCGCAAACGGCTCCATTCAAGACTGGGCTATCTCAGCCCAGAAGCGTTTGAAGCCCAAAAAGTCGCTTAGTGGAGTGTCTGTGAAATCCAGGCAAGATCACCTTACAGTTTGGCTGGAAACTATTCGGCGCTCTTTAGTGGAAACTTTTCAAAGCCGTTTGACATCTACGATTTTTGATTTAGTATCGTTTAAGAAACAAGCTGGTGCCAAATGAGAGCATTCATTGGTATTAATAGTCTTTATAATGCACAAAGCAAAACCGAAATTAGTGATACTGAGAGTGATATTGCTAAAAGTAAAGTCATACGAAACCTGTAAATACTAGCTATTAAAGTCCGGCTATCGCACCATTAACTAATGATCTGAAAGAATAAAAAAACCAGCTTGGCAGCTGGTTTTTTTATGTAATCGCTCGCAGTATTATCATTAATTAACATCATTAAATAGACTGATTAACAACTGGCTTGGTTGAGTAAGTATAGTTTTTATGGTCTAATGTTAAAGATTTATTCTGTCATTATTAATAAGCCTAACTGGATTACCGGCTTAGGTTACAATTTCGTTGCAACGCGTTTGGAGCGCAGGCTTATCAACATGCAATTTCTTATAAAAAAAGGTTTGGATATACCGATTACGGGAGACCCCAAGCAGGCTATCGAAAAAGGCAACGCCGTTAATTCGGTTGCGCTTTTGGGGATGGATTACGTAGGGATGAAACCTACTATGATGGTCGCGGAGGGGGATAAGGTTAAATTAGGACAGGTGCTTTTCGAAGATAAAAAGAATTCGGGCGTGGTGTTTACTTCTCCTGGAGCCGGTGTTGTTAAAGCGATTAATCGCGGCGACAAACGGGTGCTGCAATCGGTGGTTATCGAGCTGAATGGAGCGGAAGAAGAAACCTTCGCAAAATATAAACCCGCCGATTTGGCTAAACTTGATGCTGAAAAAGTAAAGGCCAATCTGATAAAAGCCGGTTTGTGGACAGTCTTGCGCACCAGGCCTTATGGAAAAATTCCGGCAATTGGCAGTAGCCCGCATTCTATTTTTGTTACTGCAATAGATACGCGTCCATTAGCAGCCGATCCGGCTATAGTTATAAAGCCGCGCAGTGCCGATTTCATTAATGGCTTGGCTGCTTTGTCCAGACTAACCGAAGGTCTTATCTATGTATGCAAAAAAACAGGATCTGATATTGCAGTAGGTGATGTCGGTTCGGTTAAAGTAGCCGAATTTTCCGGCCCGCATCCAGCCGGTTTACCCAGTACCCATATCCACTTTATAGACCCTGTTAGCGCTAAAAAAGCGGTTTGGTATATCGATTATCAGGCGGTAATGGCAATCGGCGCCTTGTTTACTACCGGTAAACTGAATGTGGAGCGAGTGATTTCGCTGGCGGGATCGACCGTCAAAAATCCACGCTTGATTAAAACTCGCGTTGGGGCCAATACCGACGATCTGGTGGCTGGCGAGCTGAACGCCGATGTCGAAAACCGCGTTGTGTCGGGGTCGGTTTTGCACGGACATCATGCCCATGATTGGGCAGCCTATTTAGGCTGTTACAATCTGCAAGTAACAGCTTTGCAAGAGGGTAGGGCGCGCGAGTTTTTCGGCTGGATAGTGCCTGGCAAAGACAAATATTCCGCGCTGGATGTTTATATCACCGGCAAACAAGATCGCAAAGGCATTCGTAAATATCCGTTCACTACCAACAAAAACGGTAGTAATCGCGCCATTGTACCGCTCGGGATTTATGAAGCCGTCATGCCGATGGATATTCTGTCCACTCCATTACTCAAATCATTAATCGTAGGTGATACCGATCAGGCGCAAGCCTTGGGTTGCCTGGAGATGGACGAAGAAGATGTGTCCTTGTTTACCTTTGTTGATCCCGGCAAGCATGATTTTGCTCCGGTATTGCGCGCAAACTTAACTAAAATCGAGAAGGAAGGCTGATGTCGGCGCGAGAGTTTTTAGACAAAATTGAGCCGCATTTTACAAAAGGCGGCAAGTACGAAAAATATTTCGGTTTGTACGAGATGGTGGATACCTTCATGTACACGCCGCCTACCGTAACTCGTGGTAAGACTCATATCCGCGACGGCAACGATCTGAAACGGACGATGACTTTTGTGGTGATTGCGACGTTTTTCTGCGTATTAATGGCGCTCTATAACACGGGCTATCAGGCTAATCACGCGATGGAAGTCATGAAGATCGATAAAATCGATAACTGGCGTAACATCTTTATGCAGCTTTTCGGTTTTAATCCATCGAATCCGTTGTCCAACATTATGCACGGGGCATTGTATTTCTTTCCGATATATATCGTGACTCTGGCGGTCGGCGGTGTCTGGGAGGTTCTGTTTGCCACTGTACGAGGACACGAAGTCAACGAAGGCTTTTTGGTTTCTTCTATGCTTTACGCATTAATAATGCCGCCAAGTATTCCTTTATGGCAGGTGGCGCTGGGCATAAGTTTCGGTATAGTGATCGGTAAAGAAGTCTTCGGTGGCACCGGTAAAAACTTTTTGAACCCGGCATTAACCGGGCGTGCTTTCCTTTATTTTGCTTATCCGGCGTCTATGACCGGAGAGTCCATCTGGGTGGCGGTGGACGGTTTTACCGCAGCAACGCCTTTGTCGCTGGCGTCAAACGGCGGCGTCGAAGCGATTACCGCAGCCAATTATTCCTGGATCCAATCGTTTTTGGGCTTTGAGCCGGGCTGTTTGGGCGAAACCTCTACCTTGGCATGTTTAATCGGCGCGGCCTTCCTGCTGTATACCCGCATTGCTTCTTATCGCATCATGGGAGGTGTGTTTATCGGCATGGTGTTGACCAGCATCTTATTTAACGTTATCGGTAGCGATACCAATCCGATGTTCTCCATCCCTTGGTACTGGCATTTAACGATGGGCGGATTCGCTTTCGGTATGGTTTACATGGCGACCGATCCGGTTAGCGCGGCGATGACTAATACCGGACGCTGGGTATTCGGCGGGCTGGTCGGATTCATGACGGTGCTGATCCGTGTAGTCAACCCGGCGTTTCCGGAAGGCATCATGCTAGCGATTTTGTTCTCCAATATGTTCGCGCCGACCATCGATTATTTTGTCATGCAAGCCAACATCAGAAGAAGGATGAAACGTCATGCCTAATGCCATTAAAAACAACGAGCATTACATGAAATTTCGTGCCAAGCTCGATAATTGTAAACATTACCAAAAATTCCTGGCTTACAAGGATAAAGTCCTGGCTATGGGCAACGACAGTCTGGAAAAGACGATTGCCGTCGCTGTCGCTTTATGCTTGGTTTGCGCCGTGCTAGTTTCCTTCGGTGCGGTGGCCTTAAAACCGCTCCAGGCATATAACAAAAACTACGACATGAAGAAGAATATTCTCGACGTCGCGGGTTTGCTGGAAGAAGGCATGGATGTCGATAAAGCCTTCGCCGAGAGAATCGAAGCCAAGCTGGTCGATATGGAAACCGGTGAGTATGTCAGCAACATGAACGCTGACGACTACGACCAACGCAAGGCAGCTAAGGATCCGAAGCAAAGCATATCGATTCCGAAAGAAAAGGACATTGCCCATATCCGTGCTAAGGCCAAGGTTTCCAAGATTTATCTGGTCAAGGACGGTGGCAATATCAAATCCATCATTTTGCCGGTCAGCGGTTATGGTTTGTGGTCAACTTTATATGGCTTTTTGTCCATTGAACCCGACGGACAAACTATCCAAAGCATTAACTTCTACGACCAAGCCGAAACGCCGGGCTTAGGCGGTGAAGTGGTTAACCCGAAATGGCGGGCGTTGTGGAAAGGAAAAAAGGTTTATGCGGAAACCGCTCAGCCGGAATTGGATAAGGGTTCGATTGAAGAAGCCGAAATCGGCGAACCTGCTATTGCCTTAATTAAAGGTAGTGTGGATAGTGAAAAAATGGGCGCGGAATACCAGGTTGACGGCTTGGCCGGCGCCACTTTAACCAGTAACGGCGTGACTAATTTAGTGAGGTATTGGATGAGCAAGGAAGGCTTCGCCAAATACATAGCCAAAATCAGAAAGAAAGGGGCTACATCATGAGCGCAGTAATAGGCAGCGATTTAAAGGACATCCTCGCCAAAGAGGAAACTAAAAAGGTTCTGACAGAACCGTTGGTCGATAACAATCCCATTACTTTACAGGTGTTGGGAATCTGTTCGGCGTTGGCGGTTACATCAAAAATGTCCACATCATTAATCATGGCCTTGGCTTTGACATTGGTGACGGCGTTTTCCAGCGCGGCGATTAGCGCGGTGCGTAACCACACGCCCAGCAGCATTCGTATTATCGTGCAGATGACGATTATTGCCTCGCTGGTTATCGTGGTCGATCAAATTTTGAAGGCCGTCGCTTATGATGTTAGTAAGCAATTGTCGGTGTTTGTCGGTTTGATTATCACCAACTGCATTGTCATGGGCCGCGCGGAAGGTTACGCCATGAAAAATCCGCCTTTAGAAAGTTTCATCGACGGACTTGGTAATGGGGCAGGTTACAGTCTTATCCTCATTTCAGTCGCTTTTATCCGAGAAACCTTAGGCTCCGGCAAATTGTTAGGTTTTGAAGTGTTTAAGCTGGCGAAAGACGGCGGCTGGTACGAGCCGAACGGATTAATGTTATTGCCGCCGAGCGCGTTCTTTATCATCGGTTTAATTATCTGGGCAGTGCGTCAATACAAACCGGAACAACGCGAATTAAATGACTTTAAAATCATGGCGATTGCGCACGGTGAAGGCGAGGGGCATCACTAATGGAAGGTTTAGTCAGTTTATTCGTCAAGTCGGTTTTCATCGAAAACTTGGCTTTATCCTTTTTCTTAGGAATGTGTACTTTTATTGCTGTTTCCAAGAAAATTTCCACCGCAATGGGTTTGGGTATTGCGGTTATGGTCGTACAGGCCATCACCGTACCGGCCAATAACTTTGTTTACCACGCGCTATTAAAAGAAAACGCCTTATCCTGGATGGGTTTACAGGGTGTTGATCTCAGCTTCTTAGCTTTATTAAGCTGTATCGGCATCATCGGTGCGCTGGTGCAAATTCTGGAAATGGTGCTGGATAAATTCTTCCCTGCGCTTTATTTTGCACTTGGTATTTTTCTGCCGTTAATTACTGTGAACTGCGCGATTCTGGGCGGCAGCTTATTCATGATCGAGCGCGATTACAACTTTGCGGAAAGTGTGGTCTACGGCATTGGTAGCGGCTTCGGCTGGGCGCTGGCTATCACCGTTATGGCAGGTGTACGTGAAAAACTCAAATACAGCGACATTCCGGAAGCATTACAAGGGCTTGGCATTACCTTTATTACCGCCGGTCTGATGGCTCTGGGCTTCATGGCCTTCTCTGGAATTCAATTATAAGAAGGTAAGACATGCTCGAAATTATCTTAGGGATTATCATTTTTACGGCAATTGTTATTGCTTTGGTCTTTATTATTATCGGCGCGAAAAGCAAATTGGTAGCCGCTGGTGATGTGGAAATCCTGATTAACCATGAAAAGAAGATCCATGTTCCTTCCGGTTCCAAGTTATTGCAGGCTTTGGCTGACAACGGCTTGTTTGTATCCTCTGCATGTGGCGGCGGCGGTACCTGCGGACAATGCAAGGTACATGTGCATTCCGGCGGGGGCGAAATTTTACCGACAGAATTGAGCCACATTACCAAACGTGAAGCGGCGCAAGGTGAGCGTTTAGCCTGCCAGGTTGCTTGCAAATACAACATGGATATCGAAGTCGAAGACTCGGTTTTTGGTATTAAAAAATGGGAATGCACGGTTAAATCCAATAATAATGTAGCGACTTTCATTAAGGAGTTGGTGTTGGAATTGCCGAAAGGCGAGCGCATTAATTATCGCGCCGGTGGTTTTATCCAAATCGAATGTCCACCGCATGTCGTTAAATTCAAAGATTTTAAGGTCGAAAAAGAATACCAGGACGAGTGGGACAAATACGATCTGTGGCGATATGTTTCCAATGTGAAAGAGCCGACCTTACGCGCCTATTCCATGGCAAGTTATCCGGAAGAAAAAGAAATTATGCTGAACGTGCGGATTGCCACGCCGCCGCCGCGCGCTGACGAAAGCGTACCGCCAGGCATCATGTCATCCTACATTTTCAGTCTGAAACCGGGCGATAAGTGTATTGTTTCCGGACCTTACGGTGAATTCTTCGCCAAAGAAACTCAAGCTGAGATGGTTTTCGTCGGTGGTGGTGCCGGTATGGCGCCAATGCGCTCGCACATTTTCGACCAATTGCGCCGGTTGAAATCTAAACGCAAAATGACTTTCTGGTATGGCGCGCGTAGCAAACGTGAAATGTTCTACGTAGAAGATTTCGACATGCTGCAAAAAGAAAACCCGAACTTTAAATGGCACATTGCGTTATCGGAACCGAAACCAGAAGATAACTGGAAAGGTTATACTGGATTTATTCATAACGTGTTATTTGAAAACTTCATTAAAAACCATCCGGCGCCTGAAGACTGCGAATACTACCTGTGCGGTCCGCCAATTATGAACTCATCGGTTATTAAAATGCTTACCGATAACGGTGTTGAGCCGGAAAACATCATGCTGGACGATTTCGGCGGATAAAGACCGGCAAAACTGCGGTTATATTTCTGAAAGTTTTATTAAGACCCTGCTTTGGCAGGGTTTTTTGTCTTGACAGAATTGAATTGTGGGTTAAGCCTATATTCATTATGCTTGGGTATGATTACTATTAATACGCTGAGACCATATCGCCGAGTGATTATTAATGAAAAAATATAGCTTCATCTTCCTATTAATGATGCTTCTTTATGCACATGCTGCATGGGCCTTACGCTGTGGGCGTGAACTAGTAACTGTGGGCGATTACTAGCCGGATGTTATTGAGAAATGCAGCGAACCGGATTATGTCGATTCGCATTATGAATATAGAGGTTATGCCAATGACGCGGAAGTGTCCAATTATGGTGTATTTAACGACAGAGGATTTCCCTCCAACCGTTTCAACTACGGGCAACAGAATTATCGGGATATTGAAATTCTGGTTGAAGAATGGACGTATAATTTCGGGAAATCCCGATTGCGCAAGGTTTTGCTCTTTGAAAACGGCAGATTAAAGAAAATTATCAGTGGAAGCAGACGCCGACAAATTCAATGGAATTAATTAGATTAATAACTTAACCGATGTTGTCGTATAAATTTAAATCTGTTTTATTAATCGCATTATTGTTGATTATTACCGGTTGTAACCAGCCGAACACAGAAACGAGTAAACCCAACGATTACCTTTACAATGCCGTAGGGATGACGATGGGTACTACTTACAGTATCAAAGCAACCAAGTTGCCTGAAAAATTCACATCAGATGAGATAACGCGGCAAGTCAAGGTCCTTTTAGAAAAAGTTAATGGGCAAATGTCTACCTATCAAAAGGACTCCGAGCTTTCTCTGTTTAATCAAAATCCATCAATGGATTGGTTGCCTGTTTCGCCGGAGTTTTATCAGGTTTTAGCTGAATCTATAAAAATCAGTAAGTTATCAGAAGGTATGTTCGATGTTACCGTAGGCCCCTTGGTTAATTTATGGGGATTCGGTCCTGAAGAGATGAGTCTTTCACCGCCTGACGAATCAGCTATTAAAGATCGCTTGAACCAAATCGGTTTTCAACATCTAAAGTTAAAGGAAGACGGGAAATTGGTTAGAAAAGACATTCCTCAGCTGTATGTGGATTTATCGGCTATCGCCAAAGGATACGGCGTCGATCAAGTAGCGGCGTTGTTGGAACAATTAGGTATAATGGATTATATGGTGGAAATCGGCGGCGAAATCCGTGTCAAAGGCAAGAACAGCGCTGGTAACCCCTGGCAAATTGCAGTAGAGAAGCCGACCGAAGAAAGAAGGATGATACAAAAAGTGTTATCCATTACCGATACCGGTATGGCGACATCGGGCGATTACCGGAATTTTTTCGAGGTCGATGGCGTACGGTTTTCACATACCATCGATCCCAGAACCGGCAAGCCGATAAACCACAAATTGGTTTCAATTACGGTATTGAATCCTACCTCGATGGAGGCGGATGCTTTGGCGACAGCATTAATGGTCATGGGGCCGGATGCAGGTTTGCAATTTGCCGAGAAAAATAAAATTCCCGCATTATTTATTATTAAAAACGAAAAAGGCTTTGAAGAAGTGATGTCAACAGCCTTTAATGAACAAGTCAGGTAACATTATGAATTTATTTTTAATTACATTTGCCGTCATGTTGATTTTTATAGCATTAATGGCTATCGGAGTCATGTTCGGACGTCGCGCCATTAAAGGCTCATGCGGCGGATTAAATTCCGGCAGTTGCGTTTGTATCGAAAAATGCGAAAAGCGTAAAAAACTGGAAGCTGAAGGCCAAGTTTAAACGAGCCTAATCATTAATCGTCGCCAATGCCTCAGCCCAGTCTGTATTGGCACGATTATGAAACGTTCGGCATCGACCCGCGCCGTGACCGGCCTTCCCAGTTTGCCGGTGTCCGTACCGATTTCGATTTGAATATAGTAGACGACCCGCTAGTCGTTTACTGTAAACCGCCAGCCGATTACCTGCCGCATCCGGAGTCCTGTCTGTTGACAGGAATTACACCACAACTGGCTGAATCCAAAGGACTTAATGAATCCGAATTTTGCCGGTTAATCAACGAGCAATTGTCACAACCTAACACCTGTAGCTTGGGTTACAACTCCATTCGTTTTGACGACGAATTTACCCGTAACTGCCTGTACCGTAATTTTTACGATCCGTATGCACGAGAATGGCAAAACGGCAACTCACGCTGGGATTTGATCGATGTAGTCAGGGCGACGAAAGCTTTCCGCCCCGATGGTATTAATTGGCCGGTTGATGATGAAGGCAATCCGGTTTTTAAATTAGAAGAGCTCACCAAAGCCAATTTTATTAATCACGAAGCGGCGCATGATGCGCTGTCCGATGTATACGCCACTATTGCGCTGGCCAAATTAATTAAAACGGCACAACCTAAACTATATCAATTTTTGTGGTCGCATCGAAGCAAGGCAGAAGTGCTTAAACTGCTGCAATTCGGCAGTAACCAGGCGGTATTGCATGTTTCGGGCCGGTATCCTAACAGCAGGCATAATTTGGCGGTTGTGTTGCCGGTCTGCAAACATCCCATCAATTCAAATGGTATCCTTGTCTACGACTTGTCAATCGACCCCGAACCATTAATTGCTTTGCCGGTTGATGAAATTCATCAGCGAATCTTTACCGCTAGCGCAGATTTGTCGGATGGTGTGGATAGAATCCCCCTCAAAACCGTGCATATTAATAAAAGTCCGGTGCTGGCGCCATTGACAGTATTAAAACTCGAAGATCAGCAACGGTTGAAGATTGATCTGTCAACTTGTCGGCATCATCTTGCGCGATTAATCGCAGCAAAAGGCCTGAAGGAAAAAATCGCAGCCGTGTTTTCCAAAACAGAATTTGCAGAAAGCGTGAGCGATCCCGATCTTGCCATTTATAGCGGCGGATTTATTCCAGATCAGGATAAGCAAAAAATTGCAAAGATAAAATCATTAAAGCCTGACGAATTAATGAGTTATTCGCCAAACTTTAAAGATTCGCGCCTGTCTGAAATGTTGTTCCGCTATCGGGCGCGTAATTATCCTGACACCTTACAACCGGCAGAAATATCGAAATGGCGGGAATTTTGCAAATGCAAATTGACCGGGCAGCAACAAGAAACCGGTCTGACGTTCGCAGATTATTTTGCATTAATAGCCAGGTTACGCGTAGAAACATCAGGCAACGAATGCTTATTAATGGAACTGGAACAGTATGCGCACGACAAAATGCACAGCCTGGATGTATTTGCCGGTTTTGCATCATAACGCCAATGTATAAAAGCCGACATTGCTAATTAATATGTCATGTCATACCTTCATTCCATTACGCTCTTGCACACACCCACACATCAACCCGCTTAACCCCCGCTTTTTTCAAAACTTTCGCCAATTCATTGGCGGTTGCACCAGTCGTCATGACATCGTCAAGAATGGCGACATGGCTTGCAGCAACCGGATTAATCATTGCAAACGCATTCCGAATGTTCTGTCGCCGCTGTTTCGCGGATAATCCGGTTTGGTGCGGCGTATCTTTGCGCCTGACGCAGGCGCGGTGATTAATTTCGATACGTAAGCAACTAGCAACACACTTGCCGATTTCAAGAGCCTGATTGAAACCGCGTTCATGATAACGGGCAGAGTGCAATGGCATGGGAATGATACAGTTCGGCAGTTGCTCGATGGATTTTAGTTCCTCGGCTAATAAGCTACCCAATAGACGAGCAATTTTAAATTGTGCGCCGAATTTTAATTGTGAATTCAAGTAGCTGATTTCGTCGTTGTAAGTGAAAGGCGCAAATGTTTTATCGAATACAGGCTTTTCCTGCAAGCAACGCCCGCATAAAGTTAGTTCGGCTACCGGCGCGGAAAAAGATTCCCCGCAAAGCGCGCAGCAATAGGTATTTAGCGGCAAACGTCGCCGGCAACAAGCGCAGATGTCCAGGTTATCAATACCAGCGTTGCCGCATAAAATACAGGTGGGCGGAAACAGGCTATCCTGTATAATATTAATCCAGTTGTTCACAATCATTATTAATACAGGTTGACAATAAAGATTAATTAACCTGCAACCATTTTAAACGGAGACTCCTTTCATGTCTGCAAATCCGGAAATTTTACGCCACAATTGGGCGTTGGAAGAAGTGCTGACGCTGTTCGCCATGCCCTTCAACGACCTGATCTATCAGGCGCAAACCGTGCATCGCCGTTACTTCGACCCCAATGAAGTGCAGGTTAGCAGTCTGTTGAGCATCAAGACCGGCGCGTGTTCGGAAGATTGCGGCTATTGCCCGCAAAGCGCGCATTATCATACCGGCTTGCAGGCGGAAAAATTGATGGCGTTGGATAAGGTGTTGGCGGAAGCGCAAGCCGCCAAGGATGCAGGCGCATCGCGTTTCTGCATGGGCGCGGCGTGGCGGCAACCGAAGGATAAGGACATCGATCAGGTGATTGAGATGGTGCAGGGCGTTAAGGCGCTCGGCATGGAAACTTGCGTCACTTTGGGCATGTTGACCGATGATCAAACTGCCAAACTGAAAGACGGCGGATTGGATTACTACAACCATAACCTCGATACCTCCGAAGAATACTATTCCGAAATCATTACTACCCGCACTTACCAAGATCGCCTGGATACCTTAACAAGGGTGCGTGATGCGGGAATTAACGTGTGCTGCGGCGGCATCGTCGGCATGGGCGAAAGCAGTGAAGACCGCGCCAAGTTATTAATCGAATTGGCTAACCTGCCTAAACATCCGGAAAGCGTACCCATTAATATGCTAGTCCAGGTGGAAGGCACACCGCTCAAAGGCGCGGAAGCACTCGATCCCATCGTCTTCGTCCGTATGATAGCCGTGGCGCGTATCATGATGCCCAAATCCCGTGTCCGCCTGTCCGCAGGCCGCACCAACATGAGCGATGAAATGCAGGCTTTGTGCTTCCTGGCGGGGGCGAATTCGATTTTTTATGGCGAGAAGTTGCTGACGACGGATAATCCGGAAGCGAACCAGGATAAGGTGTTGTTTGAGCGGTTGGGGGTTAATAGGGGTGATATGAATTGCAATTGACCGTTCTTATAAAATAACTAAGCATGAAAACTCTGATGAAAGCCGGAGGAATAAGAAGAAAAGTTTATCAACTGGATGGTTATTTACAAGCGGTCAGGGATACGAACGATGACCATGCTGGCAAACGATATTGGTTTTGGGCAGACATGATTGATGTGAAAAAGAACCAATATCCCTATTGATAAATAAATATTTGAAAAGTTTAAAATTGTCCAGCTATGCATATGACATCGAAGAAATTGATTTGGCTAAAGAGCTTTTAATTATTAATGAACATATTCTCGAAAACTATTTACAGGGTTCGTCAAATCCAGATGATGAAAAACAAACTTATATCAAGCGGTTACATGGATGGCGGATACAAGAATATATTTCTCTTGCTGCTAATTATGAAAAAGAAGGTGGTCGTTGGACAACGTCAATTGTAAATAACAACGAAAGCTTAACTTCCATCTTTGTTCTTATAAAAAAGCATTTAATTGTGATAAATTTTTTGATTCGACCGAATTCTGATTATTTAATAGTAAGTAGGATGGATAAGCGTAGCGCATCCATCAAATCCAATAATGAGCGTGGCTTATAATGCTAAAGGTGACAAAAGGCATACATTGCATTAAACTGAATCAATGAAGCCTTTTCGCTGGAATCACGATAAGAATGAAACGCTTAAGCAGGAACGCCATATTTCCTTTGAAGAAATTGTGCTGGCTATTGAAGCCGACGGCATGTTGGATCAACTGGAACATCCGAATCAGGAAAAGTATCCCAACCAAGCTATTCTGGTGGTGGCGTTTGAAGCTTACGTTTATCTCGTTCCTTATATCGAAGAACCGGATTATTTCTTTTTGAAAACCGTGATCCCAAGCCGGAAGGCGACCCGAAATTACCTGTTGAGGCAAAACGACGATGCAAAAACTTGACGCTTACGAAGAAGAAATCCTGGCCGCTTATGAACAGGATGGGCTTAGATCGCTTTCGCCTGAAAAAAAAGATTTGAGCAAGTTTAAGGCGGCGGCAACCGCCACGTTTATCAAGGACAAACGCATCAATATCCGGCTGTCTACGCCTGACCTCATGGACATTCAGGCACGAGCACTGGAAGAGGGCATTCCTTACCAAACTTTTATTGCCAGTATATTGCATAAATATATTTCTGGTCGTTTGGCAGAAAAACCTTCCAACTTAAAATCTTCTGCGGAATCGTAAACCCCATTTTGCAACATTCGGTTCTGATACAAAATCATTACAAGGAGTATCGTAAATGAATTATATATGTTTAATTTATCTGCAGAACTGAATGAATTAACCCAACAAGGCTTATATCGCTCCTGCCGCGTTATCGAATCCCCACAAGGCGTTGAATTAATCATTAATGGCAAGAACATCATTAATTTTTGCAGTAATGATTATTTGGGAATGGCGAACCATCCCAGGCTGATCGAAGCGTACAAAGCGGGTTTGGACAAGTGGGGTGTGGGCAGCGGGGCGGCGCATTTGGTGTGCGGTCATAGCAGCGCGCATCATGCGCTGGAAGAGGAGCTGGCCGCGTTTACCGGTCGCGAGCGGGCATTGTTATTTTCCACCGGTTATATGGCTAACCTGGGTGTTATCTCGGCTTTAGCAGGGCGCGGCGATACGGTGTTCGAAGATCGTTTGAACCATGCGTCATTAATCGATGGCGCATTGCTGTCCGGCGCAAAACTGAAGCGTTATACCCATGCGGATGTTGGGAGTTTACAAGAGTTATTAATCAATTCAACCGTCAATAAACTGACCGTCACCGACGGCGTGTTCAGCATGGACGGCGACATCGCCCCTTTGCCGGAATTGGCGGCACTGGCGAAGCAACACGGCGCATGGCTGATGGTAGACGACGCCCACGGCTTGGGTGTTTTGGGCGACCAGGGCAGGGGAACGCTAGCGGAATTTGCCTTAGGTCAAAACGATGTGCCGATATTAATCGGTACTTTCGGTAAGGCGTTGGGTACGTTCGGCGCATTTGCTGCCGGTTCGGAGGAATTGATCGAGACGTTAATTAATAAAGCCCGTACCTACATTTACACCACCGCCATGCCGCCCGCGCTGGCCGAAGCCACCCGCGTCAGTCTGAAACTTGTGCAAGCAGAAAACTGGCGGCGGGTTAAGCTGAATGCGTTAATAACAAGATTCAGAAGCGGTGCGCAGCAACTTGGTTTACCGTTAGCCGAATCGAGAACGCCAATTCAGCCATTAATTATTGGCGATCCGGAGCAAACTTTGAATATCAGTAATCAGCTGTTTAATAAAGGAATTTTAATCGGCGCCATCCGTCCGCCGACGGTGCCGAAAGGCAGTGCGCGGCTGAGAATTACATTTTCAGCGGCGCATGAAGAAAAACATATCGACTATTTATTGGATGCTTTAGACCAAACCGTCCGATGACTGAGCTTCATATCGAAAGTTACGGTAGCGGCCAGCCGCTGGTACTGGTGCACGGTTGGGCGATGCACAGCGGCATTTGGGGCGAGTTTGCGCTTGAATTGGCTAAGCATTACCGGATTATTCTGGTCGATTTGCCGGGGCATGGCCGTAGCGCACCGATTGCATCGTTCACGTTGGAAACGATTGCCAGCCGATTAATAGAAGCTGTCGCCGAAAAAAAATGCAGCTGGCTAGGCTGGTCGCTGGGTGCGCAAGTGGTTTTGCAAATTGCGCACAACTATCCGGATTGTGTCGATAAGTTAATGATTCTGACCGGAACGCCGTGTTTTGTTGCGAGAAATAACTGGCCGGGCATGGCGGAATCGGTGCTGGATAGTTTTGCCGAATCCTTATTAATCGACAGGGAAAAAACCTTGCTTCGGTTTGTCTCGCTGCAAGTTAAAGACGGCGATGATGAAAAAACGATTTTAAAGCATTTGAAACAGGCTGTTTTTGCCGCTCCGTTTCCTACTCAAGAAACGTTGCTGGCTGGACTCAACATCCTTAAAACCGTGGATTTACGTCAGGAAATGACCAGTTTAATGCAACCGGTCTGCGCCATATTAGGATCGCACGACGCTTTAGTGCCCGCTGCGGCAGGGCAGGCTATGCAACGCTCATTACCGTCTTTGCAACTTTACTTGCTACAGCGCGCCGGGCACACACCGTTTTTAACGCATAGTCAACAAACGGCGGCCATCATCCGGCAATTCATGGATATTTAGCATGCTTGCAAAAGCCAAGATAAAACAATCCTTTGCTTCGGCAGCGCAGACGTATGACGATGTCGCCGCGTTACAACGACAGGTCGGCCGGGACTTATGGCGGCAACTAGGCGCGTTGCAGACAGACGGCGTACTCTTGGATGTAGGTTGCGGCACCGGTTTTATGTTGACCGAGTTGATTAATCAAGAGCAAATGTTGCCCAACCTCAGTATTGCATTGGATATTGCCGAACCGATGTTACAGATTAGCAGGCGGCGATTAATGGAGCAGGCGTCGATCCGTTATCTTTGCGCGGATGCTGAACGGTTGCCGTTGCTAGAGACGTCTGTCGATGTCGTTATCTCTAATCTTGCTTTGCAGTGGTGTCGTCATCTGGAGACTGTGTTTGCCGATATTCATCGTATTTTAAAACCCGGTGGCGTCTTCGGTTTTACTATTTTTGGTGCGCAAACATTGCAGGAATTAAAGCAGGCGTGGAGAGAAGTAGATAATTATCAACATGTTAATCGGTTTTTTGATGATCAGGCCATTAATGATTGTCTTGTTCAAATGGGTATTAAACCGGAAAATATTCAAGTCGTCAGTCATTCCATTAATTACCCGTCCGTGCTGACATTAATGACCGAACTGAAACGCTTAGGCGCACGTATCGTGATGGAAGGCGGTAATCCCAAAGTAACCGGCAAAGGCACCATGCAGCGGATGATACAAGCTTACGAACCGCAAATGCCGGATGGATCGATTACCGCCACATTTGAGGTGATCTCCATCAAGGCCAAGCGTATTCATTAATAACGATGCAATTTAACTATTTTATTACCGGTACCGACACTAATATCGGCAAAACCTGGGCGACTGTCGCCTTGATGAATTATTTTAAAAGCCAAGGTAAAACGGTTGCAGGCATGAAGCCGGTGGCGTCCGGTTGTGAGTTAATAGACGGCAAATTAGTTAATGCGGACGCTTTATTATTGCAAGAGCATGCTTCTATTAATCTGGCGTACGAAGCCGTTAATCCTTATGCTTATCGCTTGCCGATTTCTCTCCATCTGGCCGGACGGGATAATCCAGCCAATTTTCCCTATTTGCAAAAACAATATAATCAGCTAAAAAATCAAGTAGATATCGTGCTGGTAGAGGGTGCAGGCGGCTGGTATTCGCCGGTAACCGTCCGGCAAAGCAATGGCGATCTTGCTAATGCTTTGGGATTGCCGGTGTTGTTGATTGTTGGCGTCAGGCTCGGCTGCATTAATCACGCCTTGTTAACAGCGAAAGCCATTGCTGCCGATGGCGCAACGTGCGCAGGCTGGATTGCCAATTGTTTACAGCCGAATGAGGGTTTCGATGTCGAGGTCATTAATCTGTTGAAAGAGCAGATTAGCGCACCCTGCTTAGGCGTATTGCCTTATCTGCCTGAACAGGATTTTAGCCAGATGCTAAAGTCGATTGATTTTATTGATGTAAAGGGTTGAAATCACTGGTAGCATTAACATTTTTCATTCGTCGGCCAATTGCTCAATCCGGTATTTACCTTGACCTCCCACACCCAAAGTTGCCGCCAGCCACGGCAAAATCTGCTGCATGTCGGCTATTAACGTCCAGGGCGGATTAACCACAATCATGCCGCAAGCGGTCATGCCGAAGTCTTGATCGTCTGGCAGAATGCCCAATTCAAATAATTGGATATTTTTGATGCCGCTGTTTTGCAAAGCCCTTTCCAATTGGCGGTTGCGTAAACGGTCTACCACGGGATACCACAACACATAACAACCGGTTGCAAAGCGTTTGTGCAGGGCAATTAATGCGGTCACAACGTCTTGATACTCGGTTTTAATCTCATAAGACGGATCGATTAATATCACACCCCTGCGTTCTATGGGCGGCAACAGACCTAAACTGTCGCGCAAGCCGTCGCTGTTGAAAATTTTTATGCGCTTATCTTTGTTAAAACAAGATCTTAAGATAGTCACCTCGGCCGGATGCAATTCGTAATAAAACAGCCGGTCGGATGCTGTTAACACACTGCTGGCGATGAGCGGCGAACCGGGATAGGCTCGGAGCGGTCCGTCCTGGTTAAATTGCTTGATTAAATCGACGTATTCCGCAACGCCGGACGGCAGTCTTATCTGCTGCCATAACGCGCCGATACCGTTTAAAAATTCCTGATTTTTTTGCGCTTCCATGCTGTGCAATCGATAAGCGCCCGATCCGGCATGGGTGTCGATAAAGCAAAGCGGTTTTTGCTTGCTTTTAAAGTAGGTTAATACCTTGATTAATACGATATGTTTTAGAACATCGGCAAAATTGCCGACATGGTAAAGGTGTTGATAACTGAGCATTCAGACGGGCGTTCAAGTCAAACGGCATACTGTTACCACGGTAAGGTAACAGAACAGCCGCCACGGCAAGTTGAAAGATCAATCATCCGCCGTTGGCTATTAACTATATGAAAATATAAATAATGTTGTCCGCCGGTTATTCCGAAATCTTAACCAGCCAGCCTTCTTCCGCGCGGCAGGAAGGTATTTTGGAGTCTATCTTCACATCGATACGGGCGGCGGTATTTTTCAAGGTGGCCGGAATTTTCCCTGACACTATATAGAAAGGATCTTTAAATTCCATAGCAATTTCAACAGGTTCTCTTTTTACTTGCACGAAAACTTGCTCGGGGTCGTCGGCGTTCGATAGCACGAAGGAAAAAGCCGAACCCGGCGCTACGGTGGCAAGATGGGCGGGTTGCATTTTACTTAAGGTTGGCCTTACGCACTGCGCACTGCCTTTATCCGCGCCACGGGCACCGGCGCCGCGATGTCGGCTGTGATCCATTGCGGCGTGTACATCCCAGATTAAAAGTGAGCAAAATAAAGCAAAGAAGTGAAATTTGTTCATGGCGGCGCCTTTATTGTCATGGTTTAAAAGGTGTCAATTATTTTGATTATACTCTTGAATTTTAATAATCATACTTGAAGCTGTAAACGGATGGGTATAATGCTGTAAGCCGATGATTAGCAACAGAGTCGATCCGCCAATCGGCAAAGCCCTTTATTAAGCCGTCGTTAATGTTAAAGCACGGCATTAATGGTAGTATTTGCAACAAGAGGAAAAATTGTGCTTAAAATCAATAAGTAAGTTGAATAATTTAAGACTGTAAAACGCTTGCCATAAGGCGTAATTAATCTGGAGAACAACGCCGTAAGTTATTGTATATTGGTATGATATATAGTATTTTGTAACGGGTGTCAGAGTCCGTTGAGTCAGGTCATAAATTTGGTCACAGCGGGTTTGATAGATTAATAGTACTTTTGTATATGAGGAATTTATGGCGGAAATAGCGTTTAAGCCTATACTTAATTATGTCATCGACTGGGTGCAATCCCGGATTAATGAACGGACTTCATGGGATGGCGTAACCATTGTCATCATTAGTTTAATGGCGCTGATTGCAACGCCATTCGTAAAATATGCCGCTTGGTTTGGTTTGTTGTACGGCGCATGGACCGTATGGAAGCACGAAAAATAACATTAATTACAACAATAAATCGGCCTTACGTAGTAAGTTAAGGGTATTTATATAAAAACTGGAAGGAGAAATTCATGGCTACAAAAGAAGAATATTTAGAAAAATTAAAAGCTCAACTCGATAGCTGGGAGAATGAAGCTGCCGAATTGGAAGCCAAAGCCAGTGAGGCAACTGCTGAGTTAAGAGCGGAATTAGAAGAACAAATCGGTAGCCTGCGTACTAAATTCAGTGACGGCGAGTCTAAATTTGCTCAAATTTCCGACGCCACCGAGGAAGCCTGGGAAGAATTAAAGGTAGAAGCCGATCAAATTTTCGATAAATTAATCGATGAATTTAAAGACGACGTTGAACATGCAACCAACGAAGCAAAAGGGTTATTTGCCAAGATCAAATCGATGTTCGGCGGTTAATTAATCACCCGCTTCGTTAATTAATGAATGGCGTAGAGGATTATTAATCCGGCCGTTTTTTAATTTGGATAGGCGCAACTCATGGTCTGTCTTACATAAAATCAGTTGATTAAGCCGTTTGCAGCTTTACTGCGAGCGGCTTAATTTTTTAGTAGTGGCAAAATTATAAGTGATAAGTTACATTATGTATTTTGCATAAACTTATGATTGAACAGACAGTAAAGCCCACATGCCGATCTTGCCAAAGCGAAAACATCGTCAAGAACGGGCGCAACGCGGGCGGCAAGCAGCAATACCGCTGCAAGGATTGTGGCGTCCACCGGGTGCTGGAACCGACCGTCCGGTACGACCAGGGGCGCAAGGAAGAAATCCTGCGGGCGTACCAGGAACGGTCCAGCCTGCGGG
>VGVA01000031.1 GCA_016874115.1 Gammaproteobacteria bacterium | reverse complement strand
AAACTCCTCAATCTGCTGCAAAATCCCGTTTGTATCGAGCCTGCAATGCGACAAAAGCTGCTCGCGTGTGCCTTGCTCGACATAGCAGTCCGGTAGGCCGAGGTTGAGGGTGTGTTTGAGTATCTTATGTTTGTGCAGCAATGTGTTGACTGCATTGCCCGCACCGCCGGGGATGGCGTTCTCTTCGATAGTGACCAGGATGTCGTGGGTCTTAGCTAGATTGAGTATCAGCTCTTCGTCGATTGGCTTGACGAAGCGCATGTTGGCAACGGTGGCGTTGAGTTCTTGGCCTGCCTGTTCGGCTGGGCTGACCATGCTGCCCCAGGCGATGATGGCAATCTTCTCGCCCTGCCGGATGATTTCGCCTTTGCCGATAGGCAGGGCGGTCAGGTCGTGGGTTATGGCCTTGCCGGGGCCTTTGCCTCTGGGGTAGCGGACGGCGGCAGGGCCTTCGTGCTTGAAGCCGGTGGTGAGCATTTTGCGGCATTCGTCTTCGTCTTTAGGCGCCATGATAATCATGTTGGGGATGCAGCTTAGGTAGCTGTAGTCGAAGCTGCCGGCATGGGTGGGGCCGTCAGGGCCGACTAAGCCGGCACGGTCCAGGGCAAAGAGGACGTCGAGGTTCTGTAAAGCGACATCGTGTATTAGTTGGTCGTAGCCGCGTTGCAGGAAGGTGGAGTAGATGGCGACGACGGGTTTCATGCCTTGGCAGGCTTGGCCTGCGGCTAAGGTCACCGCGTGTTGTTCGGCAATGGCGACGTCGAAGTAGCGGCTGGGGTATTGTTCGGAGAACTTGACTAAGCCCGAGCCTTCGCGCATGGCGGGGGTGATGCCGAGCAGACGGCTGTCTGCTTTGGCCATGTCGCACAGCCAGTCGCCGAAGACGTCGGTGTAGCTGGGGCTACTGGGTTTGGCTTTGGGCAGACTGTCTAAGGTGGGGTCGAAGGCAGGGACGCCGTGGTAGGCTAAGGGGTCTTTTTCGGCCGGGGCGTAGCCTTTGCCTTTTTTGGTGACGATGTGCAGTAACCTCGGCCCTTCGATGTGTTTGAGGTTTTCGAGGGTTTCGACCAGCATGTTGATGTCGTGACCGTCGATGGGTCCTATGTAGTTGAAGCCGAGTTCTTCAAACAGGGTGCCCGGCACGATCATGCCTTTCATGTGTTCTTCTGTCCGCCGCGCCAGTTCCCACATGGAGGGCATTTTGCTCAGGACTTTTTTGCTTTCTTCCCGTACCGAGGAGTAGAGTTTGCTCGATAGGATTTTGGTGAGGTAGTTGTTCATCGCGCCTACGTTGGGCGAGATGGACATGTCGTTGTCGTTGAGGATAACAAGGAGGTTGGCGTCAATGGAACCGGCATGGTTCATGGCTTCATAGGCCATGCCGCCGGTGATGCTGCCGTCGCCGATGATGGCGATCATGTGGTCGCCTTTGCCCTGGAGTTTGTTGGCAATGGCCATGCCTAAGGCCGCGCTGATGGAGGTGGAGGAGTGCCCTACCCCAAAGGCGTCGTATTCGCTCTCAGTCCGGGACGGAAACGCACAGACGCCGTCTCGGGTTCTAATGGTGGTCATCCTGTCCTTGCGGCCAGTGAGGATTTTATGGGGATAGGCTTGGTGACCCACATCCCACACCAGCTGGTCTTTGGGCGTGTCAAATACATAGTGCAACGCTACCGTCAGCTCGACCGTCCCTAAGCCCGCCGCAAAATGCCCCCCCGATACGCTCACCGTCTGCGTTAAGTATTCACGCAACTCCTTGCATAAGGCTTTGAGCTGGGGCTTTCTTAAACACCGGATATCGTCCGGGTTATTAATAGCGTCTAATAATCGGTATGTTTTATCGTCTGCCATAGTTATTAATAAAGCGGCTCTCGGTAAAACATTAATATCAATCCAATCGCGAATAACGACGCGACTGATACAAATCCAGCGATTTGTTTACCAGGGTTATCCAGCTTCAATTCAAGCCAGCGGCCGCATGCCAGTAGTAATGAAAACACACCCATCGCCGTATGACCAACCTGAATGAGAAAGGCGCTCTTCGGTTGAAATCCCACGTGCGAATGCGTTAATAGTATTAATCCGCCGAATGCGCACAGTACCGGAAAGGAATAGATCAAGGTTGCACTGGCATTTTTACTCAGCCTTGCCCGTAACTCCATTATGCCTAAAGTAAATACCAGCAATGTAGCGATTCGGTGTTGCAATACTTCGCCATTATTGAAAGTGCTATCCCAGAATCCGATGGGACCGAGCGGCCAGGTTTCGGCATCGCTGCGGAAAAATAAAAAGATTCCTAACAGTACGAAACCGATCGGCCAATATTGGGTAAACTTCAAAATTTTATTAACCGGAGTTAATACGGTCAATTGCCGAAGATACGAGAGCATGGCAAACAAGCTCATAGTGGTCAAAAAAATACCAGAAATATTATGGTTGTAATTTGACCATTCGGTTGCTGCTATTGAGGGCACTTTCCCCACAATCGCAACTCGACCAGCTTCTCCGGCAATTAATGCGCTATGGGTTGGCGATTGGGTTTGTGGAATTTGTGGCTTAAAGGTTCCCAGTACTTCTTGCCAGGTAGCGGTTAAATTGGGAATATCGATTGCCGGCGGTTGTGACGCCAAACTTGCCGCTGTAAACAGCAAGGTAATTAATACGAATGTTTCTGCTTCAATATAGTACGGTACACGCTTGATTAATTCGAAATCATTACCATGAAAACTGTAAGCTGTAACCGCAGAACGATTAAGCCAAGCATAACCTAGAGCCATGCTCAATAAAATAAATTTCACAGTTAACAAATTGCCGTAACCGGTGCCGAACAAACCGTTCCAGGTATTAATGTACTTAAAAGCAATAGGTAATCCTGTTGCCAGAATTGCCACGACAGCGCCTATGCCGTACGGTGAAAATTCTTTTAATAATTGCGGCCACAACACGGCAGGAATTTTACCTTGATGCCGCAAAATCCAGAGCATAACCAATTGAAACACGCTGCCAATCCAGATTGCGGCGGCAATTTGGTGTAATACAGTCAGCGACATTAAGTACAATTGATCTTCAAAACGGCCAGCCGCATGAACCAGCCACGCGCCAGAAATCAACATCGGTGCGGTTAATGCTAAAGCCGCTAACCAGTGCGCTTTAGAATGAAGATGATGACGAAGTTTGGAATGGCAATAGATAGTAAGCGCCAAGATAAAAAATGTGCGAACCAATCCGCCAATAAATTGCGTAGTTTCGGCAAATTCGGGAAACGGCCATTGATTTAACAATGCCGTCATCAACCAGACTTTCAAGATGATTTTAAAAATTTGCGCGCCGACCAAATACAAACCGCCTTGCGTAATTAAAGTGACGGTTTTTTGCAAAAACTCTTGAGAATAATCCATTTGCCGACGCCATGGACGCAAAATGCATGCCCCCCAAAACAGCCCACCGATCATCAAACAAAAACAGATTAGATCGAAGCCGCCGATGAGAGAATCAAGAAAATCTGCTATACCAGCCATTATAACTACACGCTCTAAGGTTTAACTGCAAAATAAATAACATCTTCGGTCAAATGACCATCTGCGGCAAAAATTTTATACAGTAAAGCATAATCTCCCGCGCTTAATGGAGGAATAGAAACCACCACATTTCCCTGTTTTTCACCTTTACTGATTTTCAGTAAGGTATGCTTATCGCCTTTACTGACTAAAAAGACACGGGATAATCCTAACTCTACCTTTGAATTGAAAGTAAGCTCTATTTTTTTTGGTTCATTCACCTTTGGTTGTTCAAACGCTAACGTATGATCAGTAACGACTGCATGGGCAGAAACAAGATTACTGTCGATTAATAAGATAAAGGCAAAACCGATTAAAACTATTTTCTTCATCACGACGCTTTCTTCCCTTTTAAGGCATGACTCGCCAGATTTTTACCCAAATCCCAGATTGAACCGGGAATTTCATGGGTATCGGCAATGACTTTTTCAAACGACGTAACAATGTGATCGCGATCTTTTGGGGTCAGCACCAAAGGCGGCAATAATTTGACGACGTTCATACCGTGTCCGGCGACTTGGGTCAGAATACGATGTTCTTTAAATAAAGGAATCGTTATCATTTGACAGAATAAGCCTTTGTTAGCCGCTTCCAGCATCGCCCAGGCCGCTTTCAATTTCAGGCTTTTCGGCGCATGGAATTCGACGGCAATCATCATGCCCTTCCCTCTGGCTTCCATGAGGAATTCGTATTTCGTCGCCATGGCATTAATGGAGGCAATAATGTCGTTACCAATGACGGCACTTTTTTCGATCAGATTTTCTTCTTTCAGAACATGTAATGTCGCCAAACCTGCCGCCATGGCCATGTTGTTTTTGGCAAAGGTCGAACCATGTACAACGGCGCGATCCATGCGGTTGTACACGCTGTCCATAATTTTTTGCGTCATCGCTACTGCGCCGACCGGCACGTGACCGCCCGACAAGGCTTTGGCGATGCAGATCATATCCGGTTGTACGCCCCAATGCTCGATAGCCCAGAATTTTCCGGTGCGGCCTAAACCGGTTTGCACTTCGTCGGCAACAAACAATGTACCGTATTTTTTACACAGCCTTTCGACTTCCGGCAGATAATTATCGTCCGGCACATTGACACCCTTGCCTTGCACTGGTTCAACAATGAAAGCCGCCACATCTTTAGTGCTCAGCGCCTGCTCCAACGCTGCCAAATCGTTAAACGGCACCGCCACACATGATGGCAGCAAGGGACCGAAACCCTGGCGGAAAATTTCTTCGCCATTCAGCGACAACGCACCCATCGTCAAGCCGTGATAGGCATGTTCGCAGTATACGATTTTTTCCCGTTTGGTGGTAAAACGGGCAAATTTAATAGCTGCTTCCACCGCTTCCGTGCCGGAATTGCAAAAGAACATTTTATTAATGTTATCCGGCGTGGTCTTTAATAACTCCTGCGCCAATAGTCCGCTCAATACCGAAACATCCAGTTGCACCAGATTCGGCAGTTCGAGCGTCAGCGTTTCCTTCAATGCTTCGGCAATGGTCGGATGATTGCGGCCCAAGGCAAATACGCCGAAACCGCTCAGCAAATCGAGATATTCATTGCCGTCTTCGTCATACAAATATTGGCCTTTGGCGCTTTTGTAATGGCGATCATAACCGATGGTTTTCAACACACGCACCATCTGGTTGTTAAGATATTGTTCGTAAAGATCGAATTTATCTTTGTTATGTTGAGCGAAAAGTTCGGCGATACTGAAAGCCATCTTTAAAATTACCTCAATATTTTAAGTATTATTCTGCGCTGCCATACGAGCGCTAAATGCAGGCAACACAATTAATGCCGCCAATAAAGTCAACGATATACCGATAGTTAATAACAAACCCATACTGGCTGTACCACGATGCGTGGTAAACGCCAGACTGGTGAAACTGCATAAAGTCGTGATTGCGCTAAAAACAACGCCGCGCGCCGTACTGCTTTGTAACAGATCGTGTTCGCCGCACGACTCCGATAAATGACGTTGCAACACATGGATGCCGCTGTCAACACCCATGCCCAGCAACAGCGGCAAGGCAATTATGTTAGCGAAATTGAAAGGATTCTCGAGCAATACGTTGGCCGCACCCGTCATAGCCGCAGCCAACAACAAAGGCAGTAACACCAAGGCGGTTTTTTTAACGCTTCTAAACATGACTAGTAATAAAACCATAATGGCTATTAATGCGCCGCCGAAGGCTTCGAGAAAAGCTTTTACCACCGTATCGCCCGATGCCTGATCCGCTACCGGCAAGCCGGAGACGGTATCGTCAACGCTCTGCACTTCTCGGACAAATTCTTTCAAATTTTCCAGCTTATTTTGATCTTTTTCCGGCGTGATAAATACTTTATAGAGATTATCTTTGCTGCGCCAATGTTGCGTCAGGTAATCCGGTAAGTCTTCCAAGCCAAATGCGGTTGCGGTTAAGCTGGTTTTTAACCGCTCCAGCGTAAACGGCAACAGGCTGAGCATATTTTTTTCTAATTGAATATACGCTTCAGCGGAATTTGCCTGACTGTCTGTTTTATTAATAAATGCTTCAACCCGTTGCTGCAATTGCTGCACGGTGGCAAGCGGGGCGTTTTTAGATTGCTCATTAATCGCTTTTTTCAGATCTTCGTTAAATTTAATTAACGCTTGTCTGCGGTCGGTTTCAACCAAGGTGCTGTTAAAATTCTCTAGCTGACCGCCCAGAATCAAGTTTAAATCTTCAATCGTGTACAGCTTATCTTCCTGATTGTCAGGTACAAAACTGGATAATGTGATCACATCGTGTACGGACGGTAGCTTAGCAAATCGGTCCGCTTTGTTGTTTGCTTCTTCCAGACTATTCGCCAAGCCAGTTAATGAAAAAGGCGAATCATTTTTAGCAGTAAGCAATTCTTTAATGGTCGAGACAGACTCACTGTTCGGATCGCGCAGATTAATTGGATTGGAGTCAAAGGTTAATTTGGTTAATACAACGCCAGAGGCAATGGCAAATAAAACGGAAGTGATGCGAATACTTTTAGAATAACGGAAAGGAAAGGTAATAACCCACTTTGGCACAATTTTGGATTTAATAGCTGTAGGGTTTTTAACGGGCCAGACACTGAAAAAAGCTGGCAATAACACCAACGCTATCAGCAAACCAATGACCATACCACCACCTGAAATTATGCCCAGTTCGGAAACACCTGCATAATCTGTAGGAATGAAGGCGATAAATCCAAACAATGTTGTGAACGCACATAAAAATAAGGAGTAGCTTACATCGCGTAAAGCAAAACGGATGGCCTCGTCATTCGCCATCCCCAGCGACCGTGCCTCACGATAATGTAATGAAGCATGGATTGCGTAATCAACCCCTAATCCGATATACAGGCAAGCGAAAGCAATAGAAATGATATTCAAATGCCCCACCGAAACGGCGGCAAATCCGGCCGTCAGAATTAATCCTAAAATTAATACGATTAACGTAATAAACATTAATCTGACCGACTTCAATCCGATATATAAAGCCAGTAAAACCAAGAATAACGATGCCAACGTAGACCATACAGTATTTAACCCGACGCTTTCGATTTCTTCATGCTCTAAAGCAATCTCGCCAGTTATTCGCACCTTGGCGCCGGGTATCTCTTGCATCACGGTTTTTGCCGCCGCGCGGGCTGCGGTTACCGCCACGTTGGCCGGCAATACTTGGTTGAAATGCAGCTTAGGTTTGGCGATAACTATGGATCGGTTGCTTTCCGTATTTAACTGTTTTTCCGCCAGCAGATTCTGCCAGGATAATCGTGACGGTTTGCCGCTCATTTGATTGGCAATGGTTGTATCGACGGCGAGCAGCAAAGGGTTCATGTCCATAGGTAAACCTTCTTCGTGCTCATTCAGCGCTTTGCCGATGATGTCGAACAAGCCGCCGATATGGTAATTCTGGGCAAGATGCCCTATGAACGGTTGCGCATCCGTCAATTTTTTCGACAGGTCGTCCAAGTCGGCCTGATCCATAAATAACAATGCTTGCTGACGGAAAAAATCGTTTTCAGTGGGGATAAAAACCGCATAGAAACGATCGCTTTCCTTTTTAAGTATGCTTTCCAATTGCAACGCAGCCTGCGATGTTTCCTCCGGTGTATCGGCATCGACGACCATTAACAGTGTGGCCGCATCAAGAGGGAAAGCTTTTTCTATGCGCTTACGGTTTTGCTGAAACGGCAAATCGGGGGATAACATGTCTGCCGTATTCGCATCGATCGGCAAGTGATTGTACGTGTAAAACAGGCTAATTCCGGTTAGAGCGACCGTTACCAGAATAATAGTCCAAGGAAAGCGCAAAATTTGGTTTTCGCTCCAGTTAAAAAACCGCATTAACAATGTAGGCATAAGGATTAATAATTAATATAGTTATGCGGTTGACTCAGTCGATATTGCAAAATCCCTTATCTTATCAATTTTTAATGCCACTTGCTTTAAAGTCTTTTTTGCTGCTTTAAAATACCAGCCTAATTTGATTAATAAGGGCAGCTCGCCAGGGTGAACAAGCAAATAAAGCAACAATTTTTTTATATCTACCTGGCCTTGCGCATTAAGCGCATTAATGACCGCTATCGGTAAATCCGCCGGTTGCGGATCAGCGATGGCGCGCACCGTTAGAAACGGCAGATGGTGGGATTTAGCAACCTGCGCTATTGCTGAACTTTCCATGTCCAATGCGATTGCTTTCATAGCGAGACCAAGCCTTTTTTTTTCCTGACTTGCGATGACGACCTGATCACTTGCTGTGATCGCTCCCTTTAACGGCAGTAAATTTGCCAAAACCGATTCGGCAGATTGTCGCCACACAGGGTGCGTATCAATTTTTGTTCCGTCCGCTGAGATACACTGATCAGCCAGTATTAATGTCCCAGGTTTCAATTCTGCAGTTAAACCTGCCGCACACCCCCAACTGATTAAGCGGACAGCTCCGTTTCTTACCAATGTTTCAGCTGCCGCCTGGGCGTTTTTTGCACCGGCACCGGAATAGATGACTATCATGTTATCGTTTAAGCGAAAGGTTTCCCCTTGTTTTAATTTTTTCGGTATCAGTGTACCGAGCTCTTCCGCCAAAGCGATAACAATTCCCGTAATCACGGCTTGTTCAATTCATTGCGGTATTTGGCCAAAGCCCATAATGGGAAAAATTTATCGTAACCATAATACTTTAAGTAAAATACCCGCGGGAAACCGGGTGCGGTAAAACAAGGATCGTTCCAGAAACCGTCATCCTGTTGCTTGCGTAAAAGGTAATCGATTCCGGCTTTGACTTCCGGGCTATGCACTTCTCCCGCCGCCATTAATCCGATAACGGCAAAGGCAGTTTGGAAAGCCGTACTAATATCGAATTTGCCGCGCAACGCCGAATCTTCGTAGCTATCGTTACTTTCGCCCCAGCCGCCGTCCGTACGCTGGATGCTCTTCAACCACGCTACTGCTTTCGTATACATCGGATCGGTTTTCGGAACAGTAGTTTGCTCCAGCGCCAGCAAGACCGACCACGTACCGTAGATATAATTGGTGCCCCAGCGTCCGAACCAGGCGCCATCGGCTTCCTGCTCTTTCCGCAAATAATTAATGATGCGATCCAGCGCCTTTTGATAACCGACATTACGTTGTTGAATTGCCGGATCGCTAGAATCCGCCGATTGCGCAATCGCTTTCGCCAAAAACATCGCGCAACGCGCACTGACGTCGGCGGTCGGCGGATCGAGCAACGCACCGTGATCGGCAAACGGAATTTCGTTTAGGTAATAATAGGTATTGTCAGCATCGAATGCGCCGTAACCGCCGTTCTTCGACTGCATCCCTTGAATCCAGTTAGCGGCGCGATGAATAGATTCGTCCAGATCGGGCAAGCCGGAATCCAGCATGCCGAAACCGACCACCGCCGTATCGTCCACATCCGGGTAATGCGGATTGGCGAATTCGAACGCCCAGCCGCCACCTTTCAAATCGGGCCGCCGGACGCGCCAATCGCCCGGCTCATCGGACAACTGCACAGATTTCAGCCAATCGTAAGCTTTAATCATGCTTTCACGGCATGCGTTTTTATCGGCCTCCTGCAAAGCCAACAGGCCTAATCCAGTATCCCAAACCGGCGATAAACAGGCCTGGCAATAGGCGTCGTTTTCACGCACCACCAGTAGCTTGTCGATCGCTTTGCGCGCCATGACCACATCGGGATGATCTTTCGGATAACCCAACAACAACATGGCTTCATACGCATTAACCATGGCCGGGAAAATGCCGCCTAAACCGTCTTCGCCGTTCAACCGTTCGGTAAACCACAGGCGGGCTTTTTCGATGGCGCTTGCTCGGATCTTTTTAGGTATTAATGGATCGGCCGTCCGGCCCAACTTATCCAACACGAGAAAAAATTTGTTCAGCAAACTCCGATTGGGAAAATAATCTTGTTCCTTATCCGGATGCGTCACGAATAATTCCAAAATATCGACATTCTTGGGATTCTTCGCTTCCGTCTTGAAATAGCACAGAACAAACAGCGGCACCATGACTGTTCTGGACCAATACGATACCTTATCCAGATGAAACGGAAACCAACGCGGAAAGTGCATGATTTCAACCGGAATATAAGGTACGCCGCGCCAGGGAATTTGCTTGAAGATAGCCAGAGCGATACGGGTAAATACGTTGGCTTTGGCCGCGCCGCCTTCTTTTAGGATCCATTCTCGTAAATTGACCATGTGCGGCGCATGAATGTCCTCGCCCGCCAATTTCAAAGCGTAATACACCTTGACGCTGCAACTGATATTGCCAGCACCGCCGGTGTAGAGCGGATAACTGCCGTCCTCGTTTTGCCGGGAACGCAGGTATACCGCCATTTTGGCTTGCAACGTTTCGTCGATTTCGCCCAAATAATGCATCATCATGATGTATTCGGAAGGAATCGTGCAGTCGCATTCCAGTTCGAAACACCAGTAACCGTCTTGGTGTTGCAAGCTTAACAGTTTATCTTGCGCTTTTTTAATGGCGCCGTCCAATTGGACGTCCTTAAAAACAATCGGGGTAGCGGTACTGTCATGTACGTCAGACTGTAAATCTGTATTTGCATCGGTAAACATTGTTAATCCTCTAAATATCTATCGCAGCTTCAATACGGGGACGTATATCCAGTTCGGCTCATGCAAGCCTTGGCTTGCAAAACCAAACAACAAATCTAATAAATAATTACTTCGACCAACAATCTTGGTCGCCAATATTGTTGTCTTGACACTGTTTCGGGAAATTTTAACGTCCTCAGACTTAACAAAACCTAAATTTTGTTTAATTTTTTTCAGGGTTAATACGGCCATTCCCAGCGCCCATAGGCAAAAATTTCTAATGCCGGTTTCATGGCTCGGTATTAATTGCGTGTAACGGAGGGCATTATGCAGGTGTTCGTGAGCGATACTGACCAAATGCGCCAATCCGACCCGAAAATTTGCATCGTTAGTTTTGGCTGTTAACTGCTTCAGATCGTAACCGGTTTCGGTAAAAATATCCTGCGGCAGCCAGCACACGCCGCGCGCCGCATCATCCCAGATATCTTTCAGGATATTAGTCATCTGCAAGCCTTCGCCAAAGGATACGCCTAACTTAAGCATTTCAGCTTTATGCGCGGCTATTTCCGGCGAGTAATGGCAAAACAAACGCGTCAGCATTTCACCGACACATCCGGCCACGTAGTAGCAGTAGCGATCCATATCGGCCATCTTGGGTAAACCGCTATGCATATTTTCCGCCTGGAATAACGGCATACCTTCAGCCATGGTTTCCACACAGATTGAAAGTGCGGCAATTTGTTCCTGATCGAATTGGTGAGTTATGCGGATAACCCTGGGAATCACATTAATTAAAACATGCTCGGCAGGCAATGTGGTTCCAACCGACAGTAAGGGAGCCAATTCTTTAGCAAACACTTCCGCCCCGCGTCCTGTCTTAACGACATTAATGAAACCATGGCAAAAATGATGTTTTTGCTCCGGCGTCAACGATACTTCATCTTCAATCGTATCGACTATCCGGCACAGTAAATACGCATTGGCGACTGCTTTGCACAGACTATCGGGCAATTGCGGGATCGTTAACGCAAACGTTCTGGATACCTCTTCCAGCAACAACATTTGGAAGGGATCGTCAGTCAACGCGTCAAGTTGCTCAATATTGTCTAAGGATAACCGGGTTCCACGCATATTACTGGGTGTTCATTAAGGCCGTAATGAAGATTTATTGTGATTAATAATAAACTTTTTGTTGGTATTTTGCAAAAAAATGTTGTTTTGTTGCTAAATATAATAATATTCTGTGTTATATTGATTAAAATTAAAAGGCATGTATTGCATATATGCAGCCTATAGCCTCGATGCGCAGGGGTGCTTCAGGTCTTTGATTATAGCGTTGTTAATGCAATTAATGGATCCTTAAGGAAAACTAAAGATTTCATTTTTACCATTAATTTTAAGTGTTTAATTAAACTATACCTGTTGTCGCTTTATGGCAACAAACCTGCACAGATTGCCAAACCTCATAGATTATTATTAACAGGAGAATATTGTGGGAGTTCCTTTACGCCAACAATTAACTGTCGCCAGTTACTTGATGAAACAAAAACTGAAGGGTGCAAAAAAGTATCCTTTGGTGTTGATGCTCGAGCCGCTGTTCCGCTGTAATTTAGCCTGTGCCGGTTGCGGCAAAATCGATTATCCCGACGACATTCTCGACAAACGCCTGAGCGTTGAGGAATGCCTGCAAGCGGTCGACGAATGTGGCGCACCCATGGTGTCGATTCCGGGCGGCGAACCGTTAATCCATAAAGACATGCCCAAAATCGTAGAAGGCATCATTGCGCGTAAAAAATACGTTTACTTATGCACCAACGCATTACTACTGAAAAAACGGATTGACGATTACAAGCCTTCTCCCTATTTAACGTTTTCCATCCATTTAGACGGCATGCAAGAGCGTCATGACGCCTCCGTCTGCCAGGACGGCGTATTCGAACGCGCCGTAGAAGCTATTAAACTGGCGCTGGGTAAAGGCTTCAGAGTCACCGTTAACTGTACGCTATTTCAAGGCGAAAAAGCCCCGGAAGTCGCGGAATTCCTCGATTATTGCATGGAACTAGGCGTGGAAGGCATCACTATCGCGCCTGGATTCAGTTACGAACATGCGCCTCGCCAGGATGTTTTCATTAAAGGCACGGATGTCAAAGAACTGTTCCGCGGCATCTTTAAAATCGGTAAAAACCGCAAATGGAAACTTAATCATTCGTCGCTTTATCTGGATTTTCTGGCCGGAAATCAAAGCTACAACTGCACACCTTGGGGCAATCCCACCCGCAACGTATTCGGCTGGCAAAAGCCCTGTTATTTGCTGGCCGATGAAGGTTATGCGAACAGTTTCCAGGAATTATTGTCTGACACTCCATGGGAAAAATACGGCACTGTCAAAAACCCTAAATGCGCAGGCTGTATGGCGCATTGTGGTTATGAAGCGACCGCAGTCGAAGATATGTTGGCGAATCCTCTGAAAGGCTTAATAACCGCTATAAGAGGTCCTAGAACGGATGGCGATATGGTGCCGGAACCAGCTCCGCAGTACGCCACCACCAAACATACGCCAACCATTTCAGGCATCCCAATCAGAGTCGAATAAAAACAGGCTTGCGCCAGTTAATTAAAGAAATGGAGATAAAGATATGTTAAATAATACGTTCATTAAGCGATGGGTTTTGCTTTGCTTATGCGTTGCGGCCACGAGCGTACTAGCGGTAGAAAAAAGCGCTTCTCCTGCCAAAAAAATTGTCGATACGTTTCAGGACGAACTGATTAATGTCATGAAAAACGGCAAAAAGCTCGGTTTTTCAGGCCGTTACGATAAATTGAAAGCACCGGTCGAAAACAGCCACGATTTGAATAAAATCGCTCGGATTGTGGTCGGCAAAGAATGGGAAAAACTTAGCGAAACGCAACAACAACAGCTCGTTGATGTGTTCAGTCGCTTGAGCGTGGCTTCTTATGCTCATAATTTCAACGACTATTCCGGTGAAAATTTTACCTTCGATAATGAAGGAGAAACCAAACTGGGTAATGCCGTTATCCATTATCACTTGAATATACCCGATGATAAGCCGGTTAAATTCGAATATATGTTAAAAGACAACGGCGGCAATTGGCGGATCATTAATATCATTGCCAACGGCGTCAGTGATTTAGCGTTGAAAAGATCCGACTATACATCTATTTTGCAACGTGAAGGTTTTGATGCTTTAATAGCAAAAATCAATGAAAAAATTGAGAATTACTCAAAGAAATAAATTATTATCAGATTCTTATGCTTGCGTCTAATAATTATCCGGCAAATCGTCTTTTATTGTGCTTAGCAATCAGCCTGATGGCTGGCCTTACCGGTTGCGCCACCACAAAAGAAGGGGTCACAACCGGTCAGAAGGACGATCCTTACGAAAACATTAATCGAAAAGTCTATGCCTTTAACGATAAGGTTGACGACTATGTCGCCAAACCGGTTGCAGATGTATATAAAGCTGTAACCCCGGATTTCGTGGAAACCGGCGTATCCAACTTTTTTAATAATCTAAAAGGCATTAATGTCGTCCTGAACGACGTTTTACAAGGCAAATTCGAACAAAGCGGACGTGACACCGGCCGTTTATTAATGAATACCACGTTAGGTATGGCCGGATTGTTCGATGTCGCCACCAGCGTCGGGCTTGAACAGAACGACGAAGATTTTGAGCAAACCCTTGCTGTCTGGGGTGTGCCGCAAGGTTCTTACATCGTCCTGCCGTTTTTAGGCCCTATTACCACACGCGGTATTCCCGGAGCCGTATTCGACGCCGCCGCCAACCCTGCCACTTATTTAAGCCCGGTCGTACCTATCCAGGCATTATCCATGGTTAATACGCGGGCAAATGCGGAAGGTTCGCTTAAATTCATTGATGAAGCAGCGCTTGATCCTTATGTATTTACTAGAGAATCGTTTCTGCAATGGCGCAATCACTTGGCAGCGGATGGTAAAAGCTCATCCAACTTGAATGACTTAGACGCCGAATTGTTGGGAGATACAGAACCTTCTGTAAAGAAAAACGAACCTGTCAGCACCAACGGAAAATCTGCAACACCAGCCATTAATCCGCAAAGTAATAATGCTGTTACCGCCAACCCATTATCAACCAAGTCTTCTGATGCTACGCTGAAAACGCCGGCAAACCCGGAGTCGATATCCAATAAATAAATCAACCTTGTCTTAAAGCTGTTGTTTTAGTGAAAAATTAATAATGGATTAATGAATAAACTTCATAGTCCATTAATTTTCCCCGTCCATTCAAAAAATCCAACTCAACAACAAACGCACAAGCCTCTACGCTGGCTCCGGTTTTTCCGATTAGCTCGCAACTGGCTTTGGCTGTCCCTCCGGTAGCCAGAAGATCGTCTATCAATAACACGCGGTCATTACTGTCAAAGGCGTCAATATGGACTTCCAACGTGGCGGAACCGTATTCCAGATTATAATCCACGCTTTGCACATCGTAGGGTAATTTCCCAGGCTTGCGTAAAGGGACGAACGGCAACCCCAACTCCCACGCGGCAAGTGAGCCGAAAATAAAGCCGCGCGCTTCCATTCCTGCAACCGCTGTTATATCGCGACCCAGAAAGGGCTGGATTAATTGATGAACAGACAGTCGCAACGTAGCCGGATCTTTCACTAACGGCGTAATATCCTTGAAAATAATACCCGGCTTGGGAAAATCGGGAATATCACGAATCTTTTTACGTAATCTATCCATTTTTGTACTTAGCGCTCCACAAACTCCTCAATCTGCTGCAAAATCCCGTTTGTATCGAGCCTGCAATGCGACAAAAGCTGCTCGCGTGTGCCTTGCTCGACATAGCAGTCCGGTAGGCCGAGGTTGAGGGTGTGTTTGAGTATCTTATGTTTGTGCAGCAATGTGTTGACTGCATTGCCCGCACCGCCGGGGATGGCGTTCTCTTCGATAGTGACCAGGATGTCGTGGGTCTTAGCTAGATTGAGTATCAGCTCTTCGTCGATTGGCTTGACGAAGCGCATGTTGGCAACGGTGGCGTTGAGTTCTTGGCCTGCCTGTTCGGCTGGGCTGACCATGCTGCCCCAGGCGATGATGGCAATCTTCTCGCCCTGCCGGATGATTTCGCCTTTGCCGATAGGCAGGGCGGTCAGGTCGTGGGTTATGGCCTTGCCGGGGCCTTTGCCTCTGGGGTAGCGGACGGCGGCAGGGCCTTCGTGCTTGAAGCCGGTGGTGAGCATTTTGCGGCATTCGTCTTCGTCTTTAGGCGCCATGATAATCATGTTGGGGATGCAGCTTAGGTAGCTGTAGTCGAAGCTGCCGGCATGGGTGGGGCCGTCAGGGCCGACTAAGCCGGCACGGTCCAGGGCAAAGAGGACGTCGAGGTTCTGTAAAGCGACATCGTGTATTAGTTGGTCGTAGCCGCGTTGCAGGAAGGTGGAGTAGATGGCGACGACGGGTTTCATGCCTTGGCAGGCTTGGCCTGCGGCTAAGGTCACCGCGTGTTGTTCGGCAATGGCGACGTCGAAGTAGCGGCTGGGGTATTGTTCGGAGAACTTGACTAAGCCCGAGCCTTCGCGCATGGCGGGGGTGATGCCGAGCAGACGGCTGTCTGCTTTGGCCATGTCGCACAGCCAGTCGCCGAAGACGTCGGTGTAGCTGGGGCTACTGGGTTTGGCTTTGGGCAGACTGTCTAAGGTGGGGTCGAAGGCAGGGACGCCGTGGTAGGCTAAGGGGTCTTTTTCGGCCGGGGCGTAGCCTTTGCCTTTTTTGGTGACGATGTGCAGTAACCTCGGCCCTTCGATGTGTTTGAGGTTTTCGAGGGTTTCGACCAGCATGTTGATGTCGTGACCGTCGATGGGTCCTATGTAGTTGAAGCCGAGTTCTTCAAACAGGGTGCCCGGCACGATCATGCCTTTCATGTGTTCTTCTGTCCGCCGCGCCAGTTCCCACATGGAGGGCATTTTGCTCAGGACTTTTTTGCTTTCTTCCCGTACCGAGGAGTAGAGTTTGCTCGATAGGATTTTGGTGAGGTAGTTGTTCATCGCGCCTACGTTGGGCGAGATGGACATGTCGTTGTCGTTGAGGATAACAAGGAGGTTGGCGTCAATGGAACCGGCATGGTTCATGGCTTCATAGGCCATGCCGCCGGTGATGCTGCCGTCGCCGATGATGGCGATCATGTGGTCGCCTTTGCCCTGGAGTTTGTTGGCAATGGCCATGCCTAAGGCCGCGCTGATGGAGGTGGAGGAGTGCCCTACCCCAAAGGCGTCGTATTCGCTCTCAGTCCGGGACGGAAACGCACAGACGCCGTCTCGGGTTCTAATGGTGGTCATCCTGTCCTTGCGGCCAGTGAGGATTTTATGGGGATAGGCTTGGTGACCCACATCCCACACCAGCTGGTCTTTGGGCGTGTCAAATACATAGTGCAACGCTACCGTCAGCTCGACCGTCCCTAAGCCCGCCGCAAAATGCCCCCCCGATACGCTCACCGTCTGCGTTAAGTATTCACGCAACTCCTTGCATAAGGCTTTGAGCTGGGGCTTTTTGAGCCGTTTTACGTCTGACGGATATGCAATACGAGACAGTAACGAAGGTTGGCCCGGCGCATTCATATTCTTTTTGATTCCTTGCGTTGTCATCACCTTTAAAGGCAATTCGCTGACTTTAGCTATTGGTTCAGAGGCATATGGTGTGTCAATCTTTCTGCGTCTGGGTGCTTGTTTCATAGGCTCACCATCTTGTTAACTGATTAATTAATCAACATAACATTACAAAATCATGACGAGTTATTAATGATTGCGCTGAATAATATACAACGACAAATCACGCAATAAATCGGCTTCCACGCCAAAAATCGACAAACTTTCGATGGCTTTTTCATGCAATTCCTGCGCTTTTAATTTAGCGCCAGCCATACCCAGTAATGCCGGATAAGTGGGTTTATCGTTTTCTTTGTCTTTCCCTTGCGTTTTTCCCAACGTTGCCGTATCGCTTTCCTCATCGAGAATATCGTCCTTTACTTGAAACGATAAGCCGATGCATTTGGCGTACTGATCCAATTTAGTCCTGGCTTCCTGATCGATCCCGGCCTGCGCCAGCGTTGCCATCTTCACACTCGCCCTGATTAACGCCCCGGTTTTATGAATGTGCATGTTTTCCAGTTCAGGCAATGTAATTTTAGCTCCAACCGACTCCAGATCGATGGCCTGGCCTCCCGCCATGCCCTGCGAACCGCTGGCTTTTGCGAGCACAGTAAGCATTTCTAAGCGATTTTCCGGCAATGCATTAATTGTTGGATCGTGCGCCAGCACTTCAAAAGCCAATGCCTGCAACGCATCGCCTGCCAAAATTGCCGTCGCCTGATCGTAAGCGATATGGCAGGTCGGCTTGCCGCGTCTCAAGTCGTCGTCGTCCATGGCCGGTAAGTCGTCATGGATTAATGAATACACATGGATAAATTCTACCGCACAGGCAACGCCGTCAAGCTCATCCAGATTAATCCCCAGGGTCTGCCCGGTGCAATATGTCAGCATTGGCCGCATACGTTTGCCGCCGCCTAATACGCAGTAACGCATCGCTTCGTGCAGTTTGCGCGGCAAAATCGTTTGAGGGGGCAAACGCTGCTCCAACGCCTTTTCCGCGCGCGTTTGGCAAAGCGACATAAATTCTTTCAACGCGCTACTCATTAGCAAAATTCTCCAAAGTCTGATTGCCGTTTTTGCCGATTAATATCTGCACTTTCTGCTCCGCTTCCGCCAGCGTTTTTTGACAGGTCCGCGTCAAATGTACACCGCGCTCAAAAGCCTGTAGCGATTCCTCCAAAGACAGATCGCCGCGTTCCAGCTTGCCTACCAGTTGCTCCAACTCCGTTAACGACTCCTCAAAGGAAGATACTGTTTTTTTCTTCGCCATGTTGGATTTACGCAATAAAACGACAATTTGTTATATTTGCGCAACATTATATATGAAATTTGTTTTTAAGGGATTAAAAAACCGCTTTTTAGATGAAAATTTCGATTAATTTTTTACAGGCGTCCGACTGCTGTCGATTGTATTGTCAGGACTCGCGATAAGCTTTATTTTTTTATTAATTTTCAACTGCTTAATATAATACTCGCGCTTACTGGCGGTACTGCGGCTATGTCCGTATTCCGCATATACCACGGCAACTGCTTGCCGTCCCCGGAAATATTTTGCGCCCGCCCCTGCGCAATGTTGTTCAAACCGGCGTTTTAGGTCGTTGGTAATGCCGGTATAGAGAGAGTTGTCGCTGCATTGAATCATATAGACACACCAAAGCTTCGGGGTATCGGTCACTGTAATTTCGATAAATTCTTTATGCATACGACGCTCTACAAAGACAGAAAAGCGAATAACATCTTCAGCTTGCCCTTGTCGACTTTGGCTTCACTCGTTTAGTTTTGTGTTAACAACCCATCATGGTGTATAGTAAATAGCTAAACACGTGTTAATTAATGCATTGTTTGCACAATTAATCGTTATCTTCCAAAACATAGGTTATACCCAAAATGCGACATATATTAATCGGTATCTGTTTGATTGTATTTTCTTTTTCTGTAAGCGCGGAGAAAATTGAGAAAGACGCCATCCCTGCCAATATTATGGATCAGATCTACAAAAAACATCCTAACGCACTGAATATCTCGGCGGAAAAAAAATCTCATTTTTCCCAGGAATTGCTTAAAGTCTTTTACGAAGAAGGCGAAGGCGACAAAAAAGAAAAATTCGTCGATTATTTCCGTCCGAACGGGCATTATTTTGTTTCGGGTTTAATTATAGTTGCCGACGATTTAATGTTCGCCGATAGTAAAGAAAAATTAAAAGCCGAATTTAAAGAGTACGACATTAAAGATGCAGTTCTGGTTGTAAATCCCAATGGTGCCGGTGAAGAGTATGACGTCCTTCTGGAAACGGGCGGCAAAAGCTGGAACATCTTGATCGATAAAAAAGGAAATTTAGAAAAAACACAAGCTTATTAATATAATAGCTGAATTTTGATAGCGGTTGTATGGCTTTCATGTAACCGCACCCCTCATTTGTGCTGACGCTTAAATAATCGTTAATAACTTCAAACTGCTCAGTTTGCCTGCCTTTAGATTACATTGGAACCAGCAAAAACGTTCTTTCATTAATAAAATCCGCCGTGCTTTTTTTATCGCGGCTGCCGGTTTCATCATTTTATCAGTTGCTGTCTGCGTCTTGCTGCGCTGGCTGCCGCCGCCGACATCGGCTTTTATGCTCTATCGCCATGTTGATGATTTAGTAGACGAAGGCGCTTTTAAACCTATCAGCTATCGCTGGGTCGGCAAAAAGAAAATCTCCCCGTTTGCCGGCGCCGCGGCAATGGCGGCTGAAGACCAGCGTTTTCCCGACCATGTCGGCTTTGATTTAGACTCCATCGAAGCCTCCATTAATCAATACCGTAAAGGCCATCATTTACGGGGCGCCAGCACCATTTCGCAACAGGTCGCTAAAAACCTGTTTTTAACCCCAGCACGAAGTTTTTTACGCAAAGGCGCGGAAGTCTGGTTTACGTTATTAATCGAAATGCTGTGGAGCAAAGAGCGTATTCTGGAGGTTTATCTGAATATTGCCGAATTCGGCGATCACATTTTCGGCGTCGAAGCGGCCAGTCAGCGTTATTTTAAGATTCGCGCCAGCAGGCTTAGCCGATCGCAAGCCGCCCTGCTCGCTGCGTCCTTACCTAATCCCATCAAGCTAAAAGTAGCGCAGCCATCGGCGTATTTATTGCGGCGGCAAGCCTGGATTTTACGTCAAATGGCTAATCTCCCCGACCCAGACCCTGCGCTAATGCATTAACCTAAAAAGATCAGTTTGCCTCTTATGCAGGTGCGGGAAGGCAATCTGGTGGATGTAATTGCCGACCTCGAAGATACTTTACTAGCGCCAAACTTAATATCCGGCACCAACGCTGTTGGGCATTGAACTGCTCCGCAGTTGCCCAAAGCTCTTTGAAGAATGCGGCAATCCGGCGATAGCACTGTTCAACTTTTACCGCCTCGGAGTGGGTACTGCTGACGGTTAGTCGGGTTTGTCCCGCGTGACGCGTCTGCTTGCCGATGCCATAGAGCATCAAGGGGCGACTGGTAATGGCTTCGGTATGTCGGTCGGGGTCGGCGAGCCGGACGAATAGACTCCACCAGTTATAAACCAATGCGGTGATCCTGGCCATGAACCGGCAACGTTTCAGGTCTTGGGTGGTGAAGCCACCCCAGCCCCAATGGTTTTTGAGTTCGTCAAAACTGTTTTCAGCATCGGCGCGGTCTCGGTA
>VGVA01000030.1 GCA_016874115.1 Gammaproteobacteria bacterium | reverse complement strand
TGACTACCAAAAATGTCTTTTCATAGAGGCGGCTGACCAAATAGAACAACAAGGCACAGCCTGATTCTGGAAACTTTTCGACGCTCTTTAACGGAAATTATTGGAAACTTTTCAAAGCTGTTTGACAAATAACTAAAAACCAGTCCAGTTATTGGCAAAAATTAGCTGCACAGGCCGGTTCCGTTCGTCGCAGCGGCATGACATTCATAAGAAAACTTTTGCCTATTTATGTCTCAGTTTTATCCGAAATGCCTATTATGAGCCTATTAATTTTAATATGGGTATTTTAAAGGCTCTTATATTTCTTATAACTAATTGATAAGACATAAAAAAACCCCGGTCTTGCGACCGGGGTTTCTCTAACTATTAATCAGGATAGATTAATTAATTAATTGGGCAATGCAAACACAGTGAATGTACCACCCAGTTTGGTGTAAGAGCTTAAGCTTCTGTACGCGCCTACAGCACCTAAACCTTCGGTGTCGGAATCCGACTTACCGGTGTCAAGGCCAGCCGCGATACCGATACCAGCCCAACCGCCGATACCTGACAATACGCCGACATATTGTTTGCCGTTGTATTTCCAAGTGTTAACGTTGCCGATAATGCCGGACGAGGTTTTGAAACGATACAACTCTTTACCTGTTTTCGCGTCAACGGCTTTCAAATAGCCTTCCAGCGTACCGTAGAACACAATGCCACCTGCGGTTGCAACAGAACCGGACCAAACAGAGAATTGTTCTTTGTTTGACCATGCGATTTTACCGGTTTTGGCGTCCCAAGCAGTGAATTGGCCCAAGTTGGTACTACCGTCTTTTTCACCGGTGATAGCATCAGCGCCAGCTGGTTCCATCGTTAAAGTCGCACCAACGTATGGTTGACCTGCTTTGTAATCAACTGCGAAAGGCTCGTAGTTCATGCACAGGTGGTTGCCTGAAATATAGAACAAGCCTGTTTGCGGAGAGTAAGACACAGGTTGTTGGTTTTTGCTGCCTAACGCTGCAGGGCAAACGCCTTGGGTATTAACATCTTCGCCGTTTTGCTCGGTAGAGTATTTGGATACCACTTGCGGACGACCGGTTTTCATGTCGACATGAGTTGCCCAGTTGACTGATTTATCGAATTTTTCGGCAACCAGCAATTCGCCTGTTTCACGGTCTAATGTATAACCGAAGCCGTTACGGTCGAAATGCACGATGGTTTTATGCATTTTGCCGTTAACTTCTTGATCGACTAATGGTACTTCGTTGATGCCGTCGAAATCCCACTCGTCGTGTGGCGTCATTTGGTAAACCCATTTTACTTTACCGGTGTCGACATCACGCGCCCACAAAGACATGGACCATTTGTTGTCGCCAGGACGTTGTACAGGGTTCCAGGTAGAAGGGTTGCCTGAACCGTAATACATCAGGTTCAATTGCGGATCGTAGCTGTACCAGCCCCAGGTGGTGCCGCCGCCGATTTTCCATTGGTCGCCTTTCCAGGTTTTTAAGCTGGCGTCTTTTTCTACTGGAGTTACTTTGCCGTTTTCCCAAGTGGTTGTTTTTCCAGCTTCGATCAAAGTGTCAGAATCCGGACCCATGCTGTAGCCTTTCCATACTAATTGGCCGGTGCGGATGTCGTAAGCAGCCATGAAGCCGCGAACACCGAATTCACCGCCGGAAATACCGGTAAATACTTTGTCTTTAACGACAAAAGGTGAAGACGTGTTGGTCATGCCCAGTTTCGGATCGCCGTTCTGTACACTCCATACGCGTTTACCGGTTTTGGCATCCAATGCAGTCAGCACGGTGTCTGATTGTTGCAGGAAGATTTTGCCGTCGCCATAACCCAAACCGCGGTTAACGGTATCACAGCACATGACCGGAATGGTCACGTCAGCGTCTTGAGTGGGTGTGTATTCCCAAATAACGGCTTGGGATTTTTGATCGATTGCATAAACCGTGTTAGGGAACGGCGTATGGATATAAAGAATATCGTCAATAACCAGTGGACCACCTTCGTGACCACGTAAAACGCCTGTTGAGAAAGACCAAGCCGGTTGCAGGTTTTTTACGTTGTCTACATTAATGTCCGAAAGTTCGCTGTAACGGGTACCAGCATAGTTACCACCCCAAATTGCCCAGTTATTCGGGTTTTTTGTCAGTTGTTCCACTCCGCTATTTGCAGTCGAAATCGCTGGTGCAGCGACCAATACCGCTACACTCGATGCAAGTAGCCAGTTTTTAAGAGGCTTCTTCATATTTAAGTTCTCCTGATATCTTGTTAGTTAGACAAAATATTGATTATTTTTAAGACTAATATATTAGTTTTTTTGGGGTGATTTTAAATTTTTTCCTCGAGTACAGGACAATTCACGCCACTTACTAGATTCGATGATTTTGCCGTAAAAGTCAACTTTTAATGCAGGACAATCGCCTTGTATTTTCGAATTCGTTAAGTAAGCGAATTTACGGTTGTGAAAAATCAGGTCAAATAGCTTCGATGCTATAGCTGTTTTGGCGCCAAACCAGCGCTTCGCCTTTTGCAGCCGACCAATCGGACAGCACAAATCTACGTGCTGGACGGTCATTAATGGTAAAGGTGTGTACGTTGGGGCGATGGGTATGGCCGTGAATCAGATTGTAGCAACGGTATTCGGTCATGGTGTTAATGACCGTGTCCTGATTGACGTCCATGATGTCTTGCGATTTTTTTTGTTTATGCCAAAAGCTGCTTAAGCGATACCAGCGCGCCGCCAGCAGGCGAACAATAAGCGGCTTGCCGAGTACGTTGTCGCGCCATTCAGCGGTGCGCGATTTTATTCTAAACTCTTGATAAGGAAGGTCATCGGTACACAACAGATCGCCGTGCATTAATAATGTTGGGTTGCCGAATAACTCAATGACGGCGTAATCGGGTAATAAAGTGCAACCCGCCGCTTCGCAAAAGGCTTGGCCCAGCAGGAAGTCGCGATTGCCCAGTTGCAAAAAAATGTCCGTGCCGGAATCGGCCAGTTGCCGGAGTTTTTTTCTGACGGTACTGCCGGGCGGGGTGAAATCGTCATCGCCCACCCAAGCGTCGAACAGATCGCCCAGAATGTACAACGCTTTCGCCCTAGGTGCGCGGGTGTCCAGAAACCGGACAAAACGTTTGGTAATGTCAGGCTTGTCCAAGGCTAAATGAAGATCGGAAATAAATAGGATTTCTTCTTTCAAAACATAGCCGTAGAAATCATTAATGAATTAATGTGTTATAAGTGGCAAACGCTATTGAGCGATTTCGGCTTTCTCGATCACGATGTCGGTTGTCGGCGCATCCGGCATGCCGCCTTTAACCCCGGTTGGTACATCGGCCATTTTGTCGACCACATCCATGCCATCAATAACTTCGCCGAATACTGCATAACCCCAGCCGCTGGGAGTAGGGGAGGTATGGTCTAAAAAGCTGTTATCTTTATAATTAATGAAAAACTGCGCGGTGGCGGAGTTAGGGTCGTTGGTTCTGGCCATGGCAATGGTGCCGCGCTTGTTAGACAGGCCGTTATCGGCTTCGTTTTTAATAGCATCGTGCGTTTTTTTCTGACTATAAGAAGTGTCAAAGCCGCCGCCTTGCGCCATGAAGCCTTTAATTACCCGGTGAAACACCGTGCCGTTATAAAAACCTTCTTTAACATACGTTAAGAAATTCGCCGTAGAAACCGGGGCTTTCTCGGCATTCAATTTGATCGTAATGTTGCCTAACGATGTGGTCAAAATTACGGTGTTGTTTTCGGACATCTTGATTTCCTTGGCATAAGCCATTAATGGTGTAAAGCATAATAAAATTGACAGGATAAGCGTACGCATTGCTCAACTCTCCAGTAAAATAATAGATTCTATGAGTTTTTTGCTTGAATGAGAAGCTCTGAACTGGTTAGATTCTACTAATAACAATTAATGGCATCATTGGTAAAGCCATTAATTAAGCTAATTATCAGGATGACTGTTTGAAAATTTACAACACCCTAACCCGCAAAAAAGAAGAATTTATTCCCCGCGTACCCGGCAAAGTCGGCATGTATGTGTGCGGCATGACTGTTTACGATTACTGCCACATCGGCCATGCCCGCGTCATGGTGGTGTTCGACACCATCGCCCGTTATTTCCGGCACAAAGGTTATGACTTAACCTACGTCCGTAATATTACCGATATTGACGACAAAATCATTAATCGCGCCAATGAAAACGGGGAAGACTTTACCATGCTGACGGAGCGTTTCATTAATGCCATGCACGAAGACGAGCGGGCGTTAAATGTTTTGCCGCCCGACATCGAACCCCGCGCCAGCCAATCCATTAATGATATTCTCAGCATGATTAAATCATTAATAGATAAGGGGTTAGCTTATATCGGCACGAACGGCGACGTGTTTTATTCGGTGTCGAAGTTTCCCGGCTACGGCAGGCTGTCGGGCAAAAACCTAGCTGACTTGCAAGCGGGCGAGCGGGTGGACGTGGACGCTGCCAAGCGCGACCCGCTGGACTTTGTGCTGTGGAAAATGGCGAAACCGGACGAGCCGTCCTGGCCTTCACCCTGGGGCAATGGCCGTCCCGGTTGGCACATCGAATGCTCGGCGATGTCCACTTGCTGCCTGGGCAACCACTTCGACATTCATGGCGGCGGCATGGACTTGCAGTTTCCCCACCACGAAAACGAGATCGCCCAATCTGAAGGCGCAACGGGCGAAACCTTCGTCAACTACTGGCTGCATAACGGCTTTGTCCGCGTGGATAACGAGAAGATGTCGAAGTCGCTGGGGAATTTTTTTACGGTGCGCGAGGTGCTTAAGCAATATAAGCCGGAAGTTATACGGTTTTTTATTCTGCAAAGTCATTATCGCAGCCCGTTGAATTATTCTGATGAGCAATTAAATGATGCTAAAGTTGGATTAACACGACTGTACACAGCATTGCGCAATATATCTGCTGATAAGGGTGAAGTATTGCCGGAATATGAGAAACGCTTTAATCATGCGTTGGACGACGATTTTAATACCCCAGTTGCAATAGCGGTTTTATTTGAAATTGCCAAGGCATTGAATAAATCAAAAGAAGTTGATAATGATTTAGCAAAACTATTGGCTTTTAACCTCAAAAATTTAGGTAATGTGTTAGGAGTTTTGAAGAGCAATCCAGATGATTATTTTGAAGGCCAGCTTGTTGATGCGAATGTTAATGAAATAGTAGAAGTATCCGACTTCGTAACAGCCAATATTATTTACGGTGATGAAAGCGTTAAACGTCAAATCCAAATTAGATTAGAAGCCAAAAAATCCAAAAATTGGTCATTAGCCGACCAAATCCGTAACGAACTGAAACAGCAAGGCATCATTCTGGAAGATAAGCCAGACGGCACGACCAGTTGGCGGCGGGAATAATAAAAAAAACGTTCGTCCTGAGCTTGTCGAAGGGCGAACTCATTGAATTACATTTTTATTATGTACCTTAATTTTTATGTGTTCGCCCTTCGACAAGCTCAGGACGAACGGACTATTATTCAACACTTGGTAGATTCCAAATCGAACCATAATTTTAACCACAGCCTAATGTCCAACATCCAAAATCATAGTATCCAAACCTTCCTCGATAATCTCGCCAGCCAATCCGCCACGCCCGGCGGCGGCAGTGTGGCGGCATTAATGGGCGCACAAGGTGCGGCCTTGGTCAGCATGGTGTGCAATCTCACCATCGGCAAGCCGAAATTCGCCGATGTCGAAGCCGAAATGCAATCCGTACTGGACAAAGCCGAAACTTTACGCGGTCAATTAATCGATTTGATACAACAGGATATCGATGCCTTTAATCGATTAATAGCGCAATACGCCTTGCCGAAAGAAACGGAAGAGGAAAAAGCAGTGCGTAGCGAAGCCATTCAATCCGTCTTAAAAGAGGTAACAGATGTACCGATGCAATGCGTTCGTGCCTGCGCCGAAATCATCCGATTGTCTAAAGTTGCAGCAGAAATGGGTAATCCTAATGTGGTCAGCGATGCCGGCGCGGCATTAATGGCGGCTTACGGTGCGCTGAAAATATCGGTATTGAATGTCTTGATTAATACCGTGAGTATTAAAGACAGTAGCTTTGTGGAAAACAAACTGTCAGAGTTAGCGCAAGCAACTGACGGTATCGACCAGCAGGTGGAGCAAATTTATCAGTCCGTAAAAGCTAAGTTATAAATTAATGCTTTCAGAGTAGTGAAGGGGGAATTAAGCTCGCATTAATGCCGGTCGGTATCGGTATTTGCAATCAATCGAATTTGGTAGTGGCTAAACATTCAATGATAAGCTCGAATTATAGGTTACGACAAATCAATGAAACATGCTGTCATGCTAGGTTACACACTTGGAGAACGAAAGCGTTTTGCGCACACTGAGTCCCACCCTCTGACGCAGGGTGTTGTTCCATCTCTCCATGTGCGCGGTCTCGCCGGTCATTAAATTTCATATCCAATAAAGCAATTATATTAATGGCGACAGCAGCCTGACAGAATTCATTAATAAGGCAACTGAATACGAAAATAGTGTAGATAAGCCGTGATATTATTCAGGATTTAATTGCCGTATCTGTACTTGCAACACCAGCCATGAGCCGAAAATTGCCAGCCCGCTCGACATTAATAGCAACAGCAGTGTTTCCGTGTAGCTGAAAAACATCAGATGAAAAGCGCCTTTATACAGACCGGAGAGATTCTCAACCGATGAGCGTAAAATCAGCAGGATGATCGTTACGATAAACCAGCCGAATACGCCGGATAGAAAGCCAAGCCAGAATCCGGTGTACAAAAACGGGCGTTGGATAAAGCCGTTGGTCGCGCCGACCAATTTGGCGATGATGATTTCCTGCTTGCGGTTGTGAATTTCCAGGCGGATGGTATTACCGGCGATAAAAAAAATAGTGAAACCCAGCAATATGGCGATTAATAACGCGCTTAAGCGGGCGGTAGCAACTATGGATTGCAATCGTTCCACCCAGGCCATGTCCATCTGGGCGAAATCGACCTCAGTCGATTGTTTGAATTCTTCAAACAGCCGCGTCAACGCCGGTTTATCGACCAGCGCATCCTTGGGTAAAACTTCTATGACAATCGGCAAAGGATTTTTTTCCAGTACGTCGATAGCTTCGCCGAAGCCGCTGAAACGTTTAAATTCCGTCATTGCCTGATCTTTGGTAATAACCTTAACGTGTTTAACCGCCGGGTTTTTACGAATGCCGTCTGCGTATTTGGCGGCGCGGGCTTCGGAAATTTCTTCCCGCAAAAACAAGGAGATTTGGTTGCTGGCTTCCAACCCTGAAGTTAATTGTTGCAGATTAACGACGACCAGGTAGAAGCCGCTAGCTAACGCAATAGCGACAGCCAAAACGCCAACGGTCATGGTGGTGCTGAACGGCGTCGAAAACAAGCGGCTAAGACTGGAAAACAGGGCTTGCGCATGTTGATCGCGCCATGCGATCAGACGGTCGCGGACATTGCCGCCCACCCGTTCGGTTTGTTTTACGTCCGGTTTTGGCGGCTTGGGTTTGCGCGGGTATTTGTCGATTTGTTTCATACTTAACCGGCTACCAATTCGCCCCGGTTTAATCGTAGGACACGGTGGTTCATCCGTTCTATTAATGAAATGTCATGTGATGCGATTAATATCGTTACGCCGACATTTTGAAATTGTTCAAATAAGGCCATGATTTCGGTAGATAATTCAGGGTCCAGATTACCTGTCGGTTCATCCGCGATAATCATCGGCGGCTTATTAACGACCGCCCGAGCGATGCCGACGCGTTGCTGTTCGCCGCCCGACAGCCCGACCGGAAATTTTCTTTCTTTACCCAACAGGCCGACTTTATCCAGGGCGGCGCGCACTCGCCGCGACACTTCATGATGGCCGTAACCGGCAATCACCAACGGCAAAGCGACGTTATCGAAAACTGTGCGGTCTGGTGATAACTTGTAGTCTTGATAAATAAAACCCAGTTTTCTGCGTACGTAAGGCACGTGACGTTCTTTAATGGTGCTGAGTTTTTGCCCATCCAGCACAATGTCGCCGCGCGTGGCGCGCTCCATCAAGCCGATCAGTTTCAATATCGTGCTTTTTCCCGCGCCGGAATGACCGGTCAGAAAGGCGATTTCGCCTTGACGCAATTCGAAACTGACGTTTTTCAGAACGTCACCGGTTTCGGGATAGCGCTTAAAAATATTCTCGAACTTAATCATCGACGCCATTAATCATTAATAAACAAGGCATTAACGAACGCTTCCGCGTTAAAATCCTGAAGATCGTCGATACCTTCGCCCACGCCGATAAAACGAATAGGAATGCCGCATTGTTTGGCTAAGGCAAAGATCACACCGCCTTTGGCGGTGCCGTCCAATTTGGTCAAGGCCAGGCCGGTCAAAGCGACGGCTTCATTGAATTGTTTGGCTTGGGAGAGCGCATTCTGTCCGGTGCCTGCATCGAGCACCAACAACACTTCATGCGGCGCGGTTTCATCGAGTTTGCCCATGATACGTTTGACTTTCTTCAATTCTTCCATGAGATTGTCTTTGGTATGCAGCCGTCCTGCGGTATCGGCGATTAATACGTCAATGCCTTTCGCCTGAGCGGATTGAATGCCGTCAAAGATAACCGAGGCGGAATCCGCACCGGTGTGCTGCGCCACAACCTGGATATTATTGCGTTCGCCCCAGGTCTGCAATTGCTCGACCGCCGCCGCGCGGAAGGTATCGCCCGCCGCCAGCATGACGCTATGACCCTGCGCCTGCAGCCGTTTGGCAAGCTTGCCGATGGTAGTGGTTTTGCCGACGCCGTTGACGCCGACAACCAGGATAACAAAGGGGCCGTCTTTTTTGGGAATCACCAAGGGCTTGTTACAGGGTGTGATAATATTCAACAATTCTGTTTGTAAAGCTGAACGTAAAGCGGCGGCATCGTTCAGTTGATGGCGTTCCAGACTTTGGTTAAGGTTATTAATGATTTTGGTGGTGACGTCAATGCCCACATCCGCCATTAATAAACCGTCTTCAAGTTCTTCCAGCAAATCTTTATTAACGGCCTTCTGGCCGATCTGCAATGTGCTGAGAATCCCGCCCAGTCCGGCGCGTGTGCGGCCAAGCTGCGATTTAAGGCGCAGATAAAGCGATTCCGGCGCAGGTTCTACATAAATGTCTGTCGTTTCGGTAACAACTGCTTTGGCTTCGGGTTTGGGCGTTGGCGCCGGAATCGGAGCAGGAATCGGAGTAGGTATGGGTGAAGGAATTTCAATTGCCGGTTTCGGTTGTGGCCGCGAAACGACAACGTCGGTTTCCGGCTGTCCGAAGCGGCTGTAAAAACCAATGGCGATCAGCGGCAGCATCAGCAGAGCGGCAAACAGAGTATGAGCGATATTAATCCACTCGGGCATGGCGAATTTAAAACCGATAATGCCAAGGCCGACTTGCACGAATAACAGGAAACTCAGCCACAGTCCGGCTTTTCTGATTGCTGTCGGATATTTAACGGCAGTAGCCACCAGCATAAGGCCATTGAACAGGACAAAGCAGACCAAAGCAACCGCCCGATGCAGCCAATTCAGCGCAACCAGTGTTTCAATACTTATATCGCCGCCGTCCGCACGTAAGATATTAATAACGCCGGTATAATCCGCATCCGGTAACCATTGGCCGTTGCAGGCCGGAAAATCCGGGCAAGCCGCGCCAGCCTGGTAAATTCCAACCAACGCGCCTAGCACAATCTGCAGTAACAATAATCCGATCGAAAACCGGCTAAACCACAGCGGACCGTTGGTTTTGTGAAGTCTTGTAAGTCCCGGTGCGGTGCGCAGATGCAACCAGTAGATCGACCACAGCACGGCCATGCCGGTCATTAAATGACCCAGTTGATAAAGATGCTGTCCGGGCGTTTTTAAAAGGCCGATGCCTAAAGCAATCTGCGAAGCCATTAATGCGCTTAACAACAATGCGCCCATCATGGCCGGAAGATGGCAGTGCCGTTGCCACCAGGACAGTATTAACAGCAGGGCAGCGATAGCGGTCAAGCCGATGGCGGCTTGAAAATGTGCGCTTTGCGCCGTAATAAAATCAAACAACAGGGCAGTTTGCTGTAATCTGGCCAGTGCGCCAGCCGCCATAACGGCAAACGCGAGCAGCAGGCCAACGAAGGTTATTTTTCTATACATGTAAGCTATTAACCGATTTGTGAAATCCGTAACAAGTGGGTGAGGTCTTTTTTTACTTTATAAGGGTCGAAGCCCGGTTCGTACTGCATCATCAGATTGCCTAGTGGATCCATAATTATCAACATGCCGTCAGGAATAGCGCCATGCCGCAATTCAGTTATTTTCTGACTGAACGAATTGCTAGGCTTGACTTTCAACAACACCTTGTCATCTTTAAGCCATTGCTCTGCCGTTTGCGGATTAACATCCTGCATGAACACCACGGCGCGCCGGGTGCGGGTTAAATCTTTATTTAACATTAATCGAAGTTGCTTGGTTTTATAAATGGCGTCCAAGCACACCGTGGCGCATTCGGTGAGCGGTACAATATTTAATAAAACCCAATGAGCTGTTAATTCATTAATATTATCGATGGAAAAACGGTCCATTCCCACTAAATCGCTGCGTTCGCTTGTGATTACCGGTGTTATCAACTGGCCTTTGTTGGTCGTCTTGCCTTTGATCCGGTTAAGAAAATCGTCATTTCCGCCCAGCCAGAAGGCCGAGATAAACGGAATAACGCAGAGCGCGAGAATTAATAACAGGTAAAACCTGTTTCGATATTGCCGGTTGTTATACATTCTTTCTTTCAGTACCGAATTTGATAAAGAGCACGGTCAGCGTCAGTGCCAACAGAAACCATTGTACCGCATAGCTCAGGTGTTTTTCAGACGTCATTGCAGCAGGCTTGCGCCAATCGCGAAGAAAGCCGTGGGCTTGCGTTTGCTCCAGTTCTATCTGAAAGCTAAATGCCGGATAGGTTAACCGGCTGGATAGCAAATCGGAATCAATCACTTGTACAACAGCGGGCCAGTGATTAACGGTCGATTCGCTGCCTCCCAACTTTAACCCGACCCGTGGAAAGCGATTAATATGACCGGTTACAGTCACTTCCTCTTGCGTTACATTAATATCGGGGAGGATTGCGCGAGATGTGCCTACCGGCACCCAGCCGCGGTTAACCAATACCGCTTTTTTATCGTGTTTTAAGAGCATAGGCGTCAACACGAAATAACCCGCCTTGCCCTGATAGACCTGATTATCCAGCAAAAATTGGTGAGCGCTGTCGAAACGGCCGGTCGCTTTCGCCGGTTTGTATAAAAAAGTCTCGGCATCATCGGGCGATTCGCCGGTTAATAACAAAGTTTCCGCTGTTTGTTGTTGTTTTTGCCGGTTGAGCAATTGCTGTTTGCTTTCAGCCCGATCCAGTTGCCAAAATCCTAACAGCAGTAAAACCGGCATCAGGCAAAGATAAGCCGCCAGCGGCGCGCGTTTAAACTTCATGAAAAGAGAATGTATGGGTAAAACGTGAAAAACAGAAATTAATTAAGCAGGGTATATTTCGATGACCATTTATTGCATAAGCTTAACGATTACCTATTAGATTAATAGAATTAAGCAGCTATATTGCAAATTTGTCTCATTAATAGAACAGGATATTAAACAACTATTGCGCTTCCAAATACCGCGTTAAAAAATGGTTAATACGCTCAATTAGACCCGTAAACTGCTCTTAAGCGTCATTTTTGCCTTAATCCTGCTATGCTCATGACGTTTTAACAACCTGTTAAATCCGAATCTTCCGTTAACTTGGGTTTTGAAGCTTTTTCAGTATGCTTTTGCCGACAAAATTAACGAAATCTTCGTGGTTATCATATCCCATTTTTTGCGCAAATTTGACCATAGCGCCCACCAATTGCTTGGTTTCGGCAATTTCTTCGTGCGATCTGCCGCACCCTTCGCAATGGGTGCCGCCTTCAGTACATTTTCCTGAGATGCAAGGACTGAATTTCATAGCGCGCCTCAATATGTAAATGTTCTATTACATGAAAACCGAACAGCAAACGCATAAACCGGCGTTTTTGTAAGATCAGCCTTTACGGTTGGATTACATATCAAGCTTACAGAAATAAAGCGCCGCTGTAAAAAGCAAAAAATTACCTTGTTTTCATCGACTATACTTGTCATTAATAAACAAAGTTGACCGATGTACAGGCTATGAAACGGTTATTTTATCAACACGGCGCACTATTAATCGGACTAACACCGGTGATGGTGTATTGCCTGAGCTGCCTTTTGTTCGAAGCGAACGACGACACGGCGCTTCAGGTTAAAAAATTGCTGCTGGCAAACATCAGCAAAACCGCGCCGACCGCGGCAATGGTCATGCAGGAATATAAAGCCCGGATTCTCTGGCAATGCAGCAGTCTATTATCGATTTGCGCTTATTTCGCCGCCATGGCGTGGAGCTGTTCCTTATTTTACCGTTGTTGCCAGAGCGGTGCGCAAAGCAAAACCATTATTGTTATGGGTTTGGCGATTGTCAGCTTAACGGTATTGCAAATGGTGCAGGCGGATGCCGGCAGTGCGCTTTATATCGGTATTTATCGCACCACGTACGATGCGCTGGGCGCGTCGCCTTTGATTGCCGACGACTTTCATCGACAGGTTTATTTAGTCATTAATTTAATTAATCTACTGGCGGCCATGGCGCCGGTGTTTATTCTGGTCGCCGTTTGCGGGACTTTTTCGATAGCGGATCATCATGGCGAACCCGATCTGCAACTGATAGCGGAACGGCAGGATTATTTAAAACAAGGCGTGGCGGCGGGTTCCATTGTTTTATTATTCGGGATTATCCACATGGTGGCGTGGCTGCAGTGGCCTAAAGCATTAATGGGCGAAAACTCGTCGTTCGCTAAAGTCTTCGCCAATTACAGTCACGCCAACAGCCAGTTCTGGGGGCTGACGTTCACCTTGTTACTATTGAGCATCTACTTTGCCGCCACCTTGGCGTTGCAAATCAGGATGAAAGATACGCTGGAATCGATGCCGGAGTCGCCAGCCAAGCAAAAATGGTTAATGACGAACAACTTTACCGTAAACATTCAAAAACATGCCTTCCAATTGGGGATGATGTTGATGCCGTCTTTGGCGGGTTCGTTGGATTCGGTGATTGAACTGATGTAACGACGTTCGTTTGCCTACGGCAAATACACACGCCAGCTCATGCCGCCCAGTTCCGGGCTTTTGTTGCCTTCCAGTTTGCCCCCGAGAATGCCGACCAAGTCATTCACGACCGTCATGCCGATACCGTGGCCGCGAATGTTTTCATCGGCGCGCACACCGCGTTTAAGGATTTCATTCAATTTGCCGTCGGGAATGCCCGGTCCGTCGTCATCCACCTGGATTAATAAGGCGTAATTGCGTCGGTCTTTGCGCGGATTTTGCGTCACATTAATTTTTATACTGTGTTGACACCATTTGCAAGCATTATCCAGTATATTGCCGACTATTTCATACAAATCGCCTTCTTCCACATAAATCTGGCAATGTTCTGGAACATTAATGCCCCAATGTATGTTTTTAGCGATGTAGACTTTGTTGAGCGAAGCACTGACTTTATGCAGAAAGGCCGATAATTCGATATTTTTTATGGCTTTATGCTCGCCTTTGGCGGCGGCGCGCTGCAATTGGTATTCCACGATTTTATCCATGGTAGCGATCTGTTCCTGTACGGTTTCTTTGTTGTCCCTGAACGTTTCGGAACAGCCGCGTAAAATAGCGAGCGGTGTTTTCAGGCTGTGGGCAAGATCGGCAAGGGTGTTGCGGTAGCGCTCCAGATGGGCGCGCTCATGGGAAATAAAGGCGTTCAGATTGCCCGCCAGTCCTTGCAGTTCTGACGAATATACCCCATCCAGCAGCGTTTTTTCACCTTTTTCGATGGCGTAAAGATCGTTAACAATAATTCTGAGCGGTTTCAGGCTCCAACGCAGCAAAGCAAACTGTAACAATATTAATACGATAGCTATTATCACCAGCCACGACCACAGATGTTTCCGGAAATGCTCCACCTGGTGTTTCACAAAGTCGGAGTCTTCAGCCACGGTAAAAATATACTCTTTCTCTACTCCGGCAATGTTTTTCCAGATGATGTCGTAATGTAAGAAATAACGATGCGGATTGTCCGCCAGAAAATAAGTGTTGCCTGCGCCCAGTTTTTTCGGCGGTGTAGGAACATCCAGGCCGATGGCCGACGGCGATCGCCAAACCAGACTATTATTGGTGTGCTGGATGAAGGCGTATAAACCGGAGCCGGGGTTAACGAAACGGGGTTCTGGCAGGTTGGGGGGCAGTGTTAATTCACCAGCGTTGTTGAGTTCCGCCGTGGATAACAGGGCGTATATTTGCACCTGAAGCCGTTCTTTCAGAGCGGCTTCCGCGCTGTCGCGAAAACTCTGCTCCAGCACCACGGCAGCCAGAGCGAAAAACACCGCCAGCACCAAGCCTTCTGAAGCTAACAACCTGAAACTTAATGATTTTGTACGCACTTGTGATTAATCACCATGTACAGGTAAGAGTTAATAACTTATCTGTCGAATGTCGGGTAAACGTCCTTTTTTACTTATTAAGTATAGGATATTCGACCCATTATTGAGGTATTCGATAACCTCTGCCGCGCAAAGTTTCAATCGGTTGACGGGTACCGTCAGGATCCAGTTTTTTGCGAAGCCGGCCGATAAAAACTTCAATCACATTGCTGTCGCGGTCGAAATCTTCGTCGTAAATATGCGCGGTCAGTACTGATTTGGAAATTAATTCGCCTTTGCGAAACATCAAGTATTTCAATACCTTGTATTCATAAGCGGTAAGCTCCAGTTTTTCGCCGGAAACGAAAACTTCTTGCGTAACCGTATTCAGTTCGATATTGTCGTGCGTTAATACGGGCTGGGCTTTGCCGGCGGAGCGGCGGATCAGGGCGTTGAGACGCGCCAACAGTTCCTCGTAATGAAAGGGCTTGACCAGATAATCGTCGGCGCCGGCTTCCAGCCCTTCCACTTTTTCCTGCCACCGGCTGCGCGCGGTCAAAATTAATATCGGCAGGGAGATATTATCCTTGCGTAAGCGTTTGATTAATTCAATGCCGGAAAAATCAGGCAAACCCAGATCGATAACAGCGGCGTCGATGGGGTATTCCTTGCCCATGTACTGACCGTCTTTGCCGTTATGGGCGGTATCGACGGCAAAGCCCTTGCTTTCCAGATAATCGTGGATTTGTTTACACAGCGTCAGCTCGTCTTCAACCACTAAAATACGCATGGATACACTTTAGGCCGGTTAATTAATGACAGCGCCGGTTTCGGCGTCGATTTTAAAATGCAGAATGCGTCCGTCCGGCGTTAACACCTTAATGACATGCACTTCCTTGCCGTCGATGGTTTCGGCGCTGGCACCCAGGACTCTGGATTTGCCGTCGCTCAGAATTTTTTGGGTGGCCTCGTCTAAACTGACGCGCGCTACAATCAACTCGTCCGCTGCCAGACAATGCCCTGCGAATGCCAATAATAACAAGCAATAAATCAGTATTTTCATGTCTGCACCGCCGACGGTTTACATCCTGTTAACGCATTAATAATAGGCTAAGACAGGAAAAGTGTACGTCGGGTACGCTGAACAACCGCTTAATCATTAATGCAAAAACCAGCTTTTCGCCAGATTGCTTAGAGCCAAACCGACGGACGTGCCCAACTTGCCGGCCAACCGGTCGATCAAGCGTTCCTGCTGGGTATAATCGACCAGGGTTTCCGCGCCGATAATTTCTTTGGCGACATAATCCTCGCTGCCCAGCGCGTCGACAATCCCGTTCTTGACGCTTTCTTCCCCGGACCATACCAAACCGGAAAACATGTCCGGTGTTTCTTTTAAGCGGCTGCCCCGGCCGTTTTTAACGGCAGTGATGAATTGTTGGTGAACTTGATTAATTAATCCCTGCATGTAGTCGCGTTCAACCGGGTTGTTCGGTGAAAACGGATCCAGCAGGGCTTTATGGTCGCCTGCGGTAAGCAACCGACGTTCGACGCCCAGCGTTTTCATGGCTTCGACAAAGCCGAAACTGTCCATAATCACGCCGATTGAGCCGATCAGGCTGGCCGGGCTGGCGAAAATTTTGTCTGTTGCCGATACGATGTAGTAGCATCCGGACGCGCAAATATCGGTGACCACGGCATGGATGGGCAGGTTCGGTTTTTCCTTCTTAATTTTTCTAATCTCATCATACACATACGCCGATTGCACCGGACTGCCGCCGGGCGAGTTGGCGTGCAGAATGATGCCCTTGGTATATTTATCCTTGGCTGCCTTGCGCAGGCTGTCGATGATATTTTCGGCATTGGCGTTTTGGTCTTCGGCAATCATGCCGACGACATCAATGACAGCCGTATGATTTTTGCCGCCGACGCCCATGTCTTGGGCAAACTTCGGATACATGGAAAAACCCAAAATAGCCAGCAAATAGGCGCACAGCAATAATTTGAAGAAAATACCCCAGCGCCGCGCCCGCCGTTGCTCTGTAATTGCAGCAAACGCCAGTTTTTCGACAATTTCACGTTCCCAGCCGAGATGCTGATTTGGTTGGGCGTTCTTTTGGTGTTCGGGTTGGTTCTCCATCTCGCTTACCTTAAGCCATTAAGTTGAGTAATTCTGCAGGTTGTTGTAGACAAAACAAAGGGTTATAACGTTGCAACGACTCCATGGAATTTGCGCCGCAAGATACGCCAATGGATGCAATCTGCGCATTCTGCGCCATTTGCATGTCGTGAATGGAATCGCCCACCATTAATGTCCGGTCTTTAGCCGACTGTGTTTGCGCCATAATTTCGTGCAACATCAGCGGATTGGGTTTGGAAGCAGTTTCATCGGCGCAACGCGTACTGTCAAATAGATCTTCTGTACCGGTAGCTTTCATCGCAGCTATTAATCCTGCCCTGGTTTTTCCGGTGGCAACAGCTAATCGGTAGCCTTGTTCCTTTAAATTCAGCAACATATCATAAACGCCAGGGAAAAAATCAGCCCGGCTCAGTTGCTTTGACGAATAAGTTTGACTGTATAAGCTAACAATTCGTTTCTTGGTTTCCGTATCGACTTCCGGATAAAGAGCCGCAACCGCGTTATCGATACACAAACCGATGACGTCTTTGGCGGCTTGCGGTTCAGGCTTTTTACAGCCGTGGCGGACGCCCGCCAGTTGCAGGCAGTGGACAATCCAGTCGATGGTATTAATTAATGTGCCGTCCCAGTCGAAGACAATCAGATCAAACCTGTTTTTCATGCGTTATAAAATCAAGGAAATGGGGTGGTAACGGCGCAGTAACGTTGACCGTGCGTTCGCTCGCCGGATGTTGAAATTGCAGGGTTTCCGCATGCAAAAACATGTGCTTATAGCCGCGATTGCGAAAAGTTTTGTTGCAGTCGGACAAGCCGTAGCGGTCGTCGCCGATAATCGGATGGCCGAGATAAGCCGCATGTACGCGGATTTGATGCGTGCGCCCGGTTTTCGGCGTTGCCTGTACCAAGGTTGCGTCTTGAAACAATTTCAACCGACGGAAAAGGGTCTCCGATTCCTTGCCGTGCTGATTAATCACCACAATCCGTTCGCCGCCTTTATTCACATTTTTCAGCAACGGCTGGTTTACCACCAGTTTTTTGCGCGCCCATTGCCCGCTTAACAGCGCCAGATAGCTTTTATGAATGGTATCGTCACGGAATTGTCCGTGTAAACTGCGCAGGGCGCTCCGTTTTTTGGCGATTAGCAAACAGCCGGAGGTGTCTCTGTCCAGCCGGTGCGCCAAATCCAGAAAGCGGCATTCCGGGCGCAGCTGGCGCAAGCCCTCAATAACGCCAACCTGGACGCCGCTGCCGCCATGAACGGGAATGCCTGCCGGTTTATTAATGATTAATAAGCTTTCGTCTTCAAAAAGAATCTGATTATTAATGACATTAATTAACTGGCGGCTGACAGGCGGGATCTCGGCGGTGTTTTCTGCTTGCCGGATGGGCGGAATTCTGACGATATCGCCGGCGGCCAAGCGGTAATTAACGTCGACACGACCCTTGTTAACGCGGACTTCGCCTTTCCGCACGATGCGGTAGATGCGGCTTTTCGGTACCCCTTTTAAGCGGGTGATCAAGAAATTATCCAGTCTTTGCTCGGTATGATCCTCAGTAATTTCGATCAATTGCACCTGGCCGGACGGATTTTGCTGCTCAGTAGTCATATGCAAATGATACCAGTTATTATTCTTATTTGACGGTTTAAATTGAAGAAAAGCGCTATCGTTGCTATATTAATAGCGCTCAAAGCAGACGAACAAAGATAAGTAATGGGCTTTCATTGGTAAAGCCGTTGAATGCTGCGGGCAGTAGAGGACTCTAAATATATATTTTTGCATTAAAGAATTAATCATTAAACCTTATGCAAAATCCTCTGTCACAAGAATTTTCGGGTTGATCATTCACCCAAGACGAATGAATTAATAGCCTGTCCAAGACAGATTTTACATAGACGACTGAAACTATTTATTTTTGCCGATTAATCGCTACGCAATCATCGTTGATCTCATCTGATACCAGCTGCTAAAACTCACCTTCAGGGCGGGACTACACATATAAGTCATTTATTACTTTACATAAATAGACACTGGAACAACGAAAAGCGCGGGCAAAGCGCCCCGCTTGTGCTGTAGGCGTTCAAGGCCTAGTCAGTCTAAATCAGTAAATTCTGATTTTTGGAGCAGTACATACAAAGGAATTACAATGAAAAGAATGCTTATCAATGCTTCGCAGGCGGAAGAACTGCGAGTTGCTTTGGTAGATGGTCAAAAACTCTACGATTTTGATATAGAAGTACCCTCAAAAGAACAGAAAAAATCCAATATTTACAAAGGCATCATCACCCGTGTAGAACCCAGCTTGGAAGCGGCGTTCATTAATTACGGCGCGGAAAAACACGGCTTTTTACCGTTCAAGGAAATCTCCCCGCAGTATCTTAAAAAACAGGACGAAACGGAAGGCGAGGTGCGCCGCAGCGCCATTAAAGACCATCTCAAGGAAGGCCAGGAGATTGTCGTCCAAATCGAAAAGGAAGAACGCGGCAGCAAAGGCGCAGCCCTAACCACCTATATCAGTCTGGCGGGCACCTATTTGGTATTAATGCCCAACAACCCCAAAGCTGGCGGCATTTCCAGGCGCATTGAAGGCGATACTCGTAACGATACCCGCGAAGCGCTGGCCAGCCTGGAGATACCCGACACCATGGGATTAATTGTCAGAACAGCAGGCTGCGGCAAAAGCTCCGAAGAGTTGCAATGGGACTTAAACTATCTCTTGCAGTTGTGGGAAGCCATCGCACGGTCAACTAATGAGCAATCGGCGCCGTTTCTGGTGTTCCAGGAAAGCAACGTCATCATCCGCGCTTTGCGCGATCATTTGCGCGGCAACATCGACGAAATTCTGATCGACAACGAGGAACCGTACAAGCTGGTGCAGAATTTTCTGCGGCAGGTGATGCCTCATCTATTATCGAAAGTAAAGCTGTATCAAGACGCAGTCCCGCTGTTCAACCGTTATCAAATCGAATCGCAAATCGAGGTTGCCTACGGCCGCGAAGTATCCCTGCCGTCGGGCGGATCGATTGTGATCGATCATACCGAAGCGCTGACGTCTATCGACATTAACTCGGCGCGCGCCACCAAAGGTAGCGACATTGAAGAAACGGCTCTCAACACCAACCTGGAAGCTGCCGAAGAAATCGCCCGGCAATTGCGTTTGCGCGATTTGGGCGGTTTGTTTGTTATTGATTTTATCGACATGATGTCCAATAAAAATCAACGCATAGTCGAAAACCATTTGCGCGACGCTCTTAAGATCGACCGCGCCCGCATTCAGCTTGGCCGTATTTCCCGATTCGGCCTGTTGGAGATGTCGCGGCAAAGAATGCGGCCATCGCTTGGCGACGCCTCGCAAATTACCTGCCCGCGCTGTAAAGGCCAGGGCACCATCCGCAATGTAGAGTCGGTTGCGTTGTCGGTATTGCGACTGCTGGAAGAAGAATCGATGAAAAAAGGCACCGAGAAGGTAATTGCGCATTTGCCGATCGAATGCGCGACCTTTTTGCTTAACGAAAAACGTAGCGCCATTGAAGCCATCGAAAACCGCCTGAATGTCGATATTGTTATCCTGCCGAGCAAGCATTTGGAAACCCCGGCGTACGATATCGAACGCATTAAAGAGCGCGAAGCTGCCGATGATAAGCCCAGTTACGTGCAGTTGAAAACCGAAGAAATCGCCTTGCCCGAGTTTGCTCAGCAAGTGAAATCGAAGTCGGAAAAAGCCGCAATTCAAGAATTTCTCAACGATTCGCCCGCGCCCGCGCCAATTCCTATCGTCAAACATGAGAAAGTCGAATCCGGCAGTTTAATAAACCGTTTCATCCAAAAACTATTTGGGGTCAAACCGGCGAAAGCCAGAAAAGCGGCCGAGCACACCGGTAAAAAAACCGGCGGCGACGAAAGGCCAAGAAACCGCGATAGAGACAGAGATAGAGATAGAGATAGAGATAGAGATAGAGGAAGAAATAACAACCGGCGCGGTAATCAGTCCATTAATCAGGAAACCTCTGGAAACCGTCCGCCAAGAGGTCAGCAGCCGCGCGATAATCGCCAGAATCGTCCGCAACAACGCCCGGAACCGAAGCAACAGACGCCGCAAGAGCCGCGGTTAACACCGGCCAATCCACGGGTTACCGGCCCTAAAGAACGCATCGATCCGCCGTCAAGACGCAACGACGCCGTCAGCGCGCCGCCCATTGAGCACAGCAAACCCATTCCGCCTGTCCAGCATCCGCCGAGTGTCGAAGTTGATGACGAGATCGTCGCCGTTAACGCTGAACCGGAAACTGGGGAAGGCGTTAATCAAGAACAAAAACCGAGATCGGGCAACAAACGCAACCGGCGCGGACCGAATCGCAGACGTTCGCGGAATTCGCGGTTCAACAGAGAAAGTAGTGCCAGCAGCGAAAGCAATACCACTGATGGCGACGACAACGGGCAGAAAAACGAAGATAAAGGCAGTGTCGTTAATACCTACGCCGATTTCGTCAGCCGGGAAAAATCAGAGGTGACACCGGAATAAAACCGAGCTTGCCGCTGTTTTGCGCGAACGGCGTCATGATTTTTTCCGCCGTCTATTATGCCACGGCGGATAATCATGTTGCCCATTGTAAACCGTTCTTTTGTAACGATGAATGATAACCCGGCAATTATTAATGCGTCATACCTGGATGTTTCCATCCCGGAGCAAACATTATTACTTGTTGAAAACGGCGTAATCAAGCAATGTTATCAGGTGTCTACGGCAAAAAACGGTGCGGGCGAAGTGCGTGGCAGCGAATGTACGCCCAGAGGTTGGCATATCATCAGGGCAAAAATAGGGGACGGACTGCCGATTAATACGGTTTTTAAAGGCCGCAGGCCGACCGGTGAAATTTATGACGCCGATCTGGGCAGGCAATTTCCCAATCGGGACTGGATTCTGACCCGGATCCTGTGGCTGGGCGGATTGGAAGCCGGTCATAACCGCTATGGCATGATCGATACCTGCTGGCGGTATATTTATATCCATGGCACGTCCGATGAAGATCGAATCGGCACACCGGCGTCGCATGGCTGTATCCGGATGACGAATGCCGATATGCTGGACTTGTTTAACCGTGTCCAACCGGGTTGGAAGGTATTAATCCATGAGTAATGACCGGTTTTTTTCGTATTTTAACGCCGTCGCGCTTAATTAATGACCTATTTAATCGCTGGCAGAGTGGAATAGTGCGGATTGTTTTGGGTGTGGAATATGACGGAAGCGCCTATGCCGGCTGGCAATGGCAACCGGGGCGGCGTAGTATTCAGGCTGAACTGGAACTGGCGTTATCCAAAGTAGCCGACCAGCCTGTAACGGTGGTTTGCGCGGGCAGAACCGATGCCGGTGTGCATGCCGCGGAACAGATTGTACATTTCGATGTCAACGTGGAGCGGGATTTGCATGCCTGGTTAATGGGCGGCAATACATATTTACCGGCTGATATCCGGATAATCTGGGCAAAAAATGCGTCGAACGGCTTTCACGCCCGATATAGCGCCATAGCCAGGCTGTACCGCTACGTAATATTTAACCGGGCGGTTAAATCGGCATTAATGGATAAACAAGTCACATGGTGTTATCGGCCTCTGAATGCGGAATTAATGCATAATTCGGCGCAAACGCTGGTGGGAAACCACGATTTTTCTTCATTCAGAGCGCAAGGCTGTCAATCGCGAAGTCCGTTTCGGATCGTATATTTTATTGACGTCTATCGGGATCACGATAAAGTGGTCATCGAAATCTGCGCGAATGCGTTTTTGCACCACATGGTGAGAAATATCGCCGGAGTATTAATGACTATCGGCGCAGGCAAACAGCCTCAAGATTGGGCGGCTACCGTGCTGGCAGCCAAAAAACGGGCGTTAGCGGGAGTAACCGCGCCGCCTGAAGGGCTATACTTGTTGGCTGTATACTATCCGGACAGCTACGGCTTACCGGTACATTCGGCCTTTAACAAGTTGCCTGGCGACGCCACGCGCTATGACCAGTCGGCTGTTGCCGAATTATAGAAAACCATTTGGTAGTGGCTAACTATTAAGTGATAAGCTCGAATTATAGGTGACAACAAACCAATGGATCACGCCGTCATGCCAACTTTCATCTTTGGAGAACGAAAGCGTTTTCCGCACCATCCGCCCGACCCG
>VGVA01000029.1 GCA_016874115.1 Gammaproteobacteria bacterium | reverse complement strand
AGCAACCTATAACCTGCGACGACTTTGCAGCCTGAAAACCTGCGGAATTTTGGCCTTTTAACGACCAAGCTGCGCCTGAAATGCACCAAAAAGGGCATTTCAGGATAAAAACCACTGAAAAGTGGGCAATTTTTTGCCCTGATGCATGGGGATCAAGATTCCTATATGTCGTTGGTCAAAGCAACGGCTGATTTTCAAAGTAAATCGAGGTGCCCTAATGTTGAGTTATTAACAACGCAATGGGATGTTGATACCGTTGCCGATCTTGAACGCTACCGAGCATTGCAACGGTCGAATTAAGGAAATTGAGCGGTTTATTTTGAAAAAAATCCGCTTTGCTTGAGCCGTTCCCATTTGGCTTTAAAATTTTTGCGATCCAGCAAATAAACGATTAATAAGATCAGTAACGGCCAGACGGCGAAAAATAACACTTTGCTGATAAGTCCAAATTCCATTGTAAAGATCCTATGGGAATAGAGTTAACAAAAAATATATAGCCTTACAACATGCCGGTCAATAAAAGATTTTTCATTATGGCGCACTATATCGGAGACAAGTTCATGTCACAGGTGTTAGATTCAATGAAAGGGCGGCGTCATACGGCGTCCCGCTATTTAATGCATTAATAATCAGCTAACTGTTCATTCAACATTTAATTGGAGAATCATTCACGTCATGGCGGAAGCAAATCAAATCACGTTAACAAACGAGAATTTTTCGTTAACGGCCAGTTTAAAATACGATATCCCTGCCGGAATCGCCGTTTTTCTGGTTTCTATTCCCTTGTCGCTAGGAATTGCCCTGGCCTCCGGAGCACCTCTGTTTGCCGGGTTAATCACCGGCATTGTCGGTGGTCTGGTGGTGGCGCCGTTAAGCGGATCGGCGTTGGGCGTCAGCGGTACTGCCGCAGGGTTGTCATTAATCATTCTCCCCGCCATTCAAAGTTTAGGTTACGAGACTTTTTTACTGGCCGCTTTGTTTGCCGGTTTATTACAGGTTATGCTGGGCTTGCTCAAGGCTGGGGTAATTGCCTATTACTTTCCTTCATCCGTTATAAATGGTATGTTGTGTGGTATCGGCATCGTCATCTTTTTAAAGCAAATCCCGCATTCGACCGGTTACGACATGGATTACGAGGGGGATTTCGATTTCAGCCAAGCCGATAATTATTCATCGTTTTCTGAGTTATACCACATGCTGGGCGCCGTTCAGCCCGGCGCATTAATCATTACCTTGGCGTCTTTAGCGATTATTCTGTTGTGGGAAGCGCCTAATTTACGCAGCAACTATTTTTTTCAATCCATTAAATCGCCTTTGGCGGCGGTGTTGACCGGAGTTTTTATTAATGCCTTGTTGCAATCGTTTAAACCTGAATGGGCACTTGGGACGGTGCATTTGGTATCGATTCCGGTCGTCGATAATATTCCAAATTTGCTGCAACAATTGCATTTGCCTGATTTTAATCAGCGCTTTAATGCACAGGTTTATACTGTTGGCTTAACTTTGGCGGTGGTCGCGTGTCTGGAAACGCTATTATCGGTTGAAGCGGTCGATAAGCTCGACCCGTACAAAAGGATTACGCCGCCGAATCAGGAATTAATTGCTCAGGGTGTCGGCAATATTTTCTGCGCCATGCTGGGCGGATTGCCGTTAACGCAGGTCATTGTACGCAGTTCCGTAAATGCTCAGTCCGGAGGCAGGACTAAAATGGCGGCCATTATTAACGGCGTTTTGCTGTTAATGGCGGTGTTGTTAATGCCGGCGTTGTTGAACAAGATTCCTTTGGCCAGTTTGGCGGCGATATTAATGGTTGTCGGCTTTCGTCTGGTCAGCCGCGCACCTATTAATGCGCTATATAATTCGGGCTGGTATCAGTTTATACCGTTTCTGGTGACTGTCTTGGGCTTGGTGTTTACCAATATTCTGGTTGGTATAGTCGTCGGTTTAAGCGTGGCATTGTTTTCCATATTGCTGGAAAATTTTAAGCGGTCACATTATTTTAAAGAAGCGCATATCGGCAATAAACATGTGATTCGATTGTCGGAGCACGTTTCATTTTTGAATAAAGCGAACATCCAGCAAACGTTAGATGCATTACCCAGCCATAGCGAGGTGGTGATCGACGCCAGTCGTTCGAAATTTATCGATTACGATGTTTACGGCATTATCCAGGATTTTAAAAACGAAGCGCACCATAAACATATCAAGCTTGTGTTAGAGAATGTCCGAGGTTTCGGCACATTGCCGCCCATCGAATTTGCCCGTCCGCCGTCTGCCGAAAACCAGAAATCGTTAACGCCGCAGAGAGTTCTTGACATGCTGAAAGAAGGTAACGAGCGTTTTGTTTACAATCTTAAATCCAATCGCAATCTGCTTGAGCAAGTTAATGATACGAGCGACGGCCAATTTCCGGTTGCGATTATTTTAAGTTGCATGGATTCGCGGACGTCGGTAGAACTGATCTTCGATCTGGGTTTAGGCGATGTTTTTAGCGCCCGTATTGCCGGTAATATCGTTAATGACGACTTTTTGGGCAGCATGGAATTTGCTTGCAAATTGGCGGGTTCTAAATTAATCGTCGTGTTGGGGCACACCCATTGCGGTGCGATTAAAGGCGCTTGCGCCAATGTCGAACTGGATCATTTGACCGGGCTGCTGGCGAAAATTCAGCCTGCTGTCGAAAAGGTCAAAACGGAAAAACCCGATAACTTATGGGATAAAGAGGATCTGATCCAAAAAGTAGCCGATAAAAACGTAGAATTAACGGTTCAACAAATCAGAACACAAAGCAAGTTACTGGCTCAGATGGAACAAGCCGGGGAAATCGCCATTGTTGGCGGGATGTACGATATCGATACCGGAAAGGTGGAGTTTTTTGGCGGTTAATACATTTATGGTAAGTTGTCGCTTAGCGGTACGAGCGCGCAACCGGGATAAAATAACTTTTGCCGGAATAGAGGAGTGCAACTGGCTGTTAGAGCGCCATTAATACGTGCGGATGGCCGGTTAAATCCTGGTAGATGGCGTCTAACTGCTGTTTGCTTTGCGCTTGAATGGTGACGGTAACCGCAAGGTAGTTGCCGTCTTTACTCGGTCTGGTGCTGACAGTGCGCTCGTTCAGCTCAGGTACGTGGCGGCGGATGATGTCGATGACCAGCAAATCGAATTCCAGGTTGCTTTTGCCCATTACTTTAATGGGAAACTGGCAGGGAAACTGCAGTAACGACTCGTCGCTCATCGTAACGATTGTTTATAATCCTGAAAGAGCCGGTAAAACTTTTGCCAAAGCGGGCCGGGTTTGCCGTCACCAATTTGTCCGCCGTCCAATTCCACGATGGGAATAATTTCGCGGGTGGAACTGGTGACCCAGATTTCGCTGGCGTCGTTCAGATCGGTTTTGGCGATGGCTTGTTCGCTGCACGGAATATTGTTGTTCCGGGCAATTTCAAGGATGACATCACGGGTAATGCCGGGTAGGATGGCGGGTGTTTTCGGCGGCGTTACCAACACGCCATTAATGACAGCGAAAGCGTTGCTGGCCGCGCCTTCCGTTAAATAACCGTCTTTAAATAAGAGCGCCTCGGCGCAGCCTTGATCAACCGCGGCTTGCCTGAGCAATACGTTTGCCAATAAAGTGATTGCTTTAGTGTCGCACAGTTTCCAGCGGCTGTCTTCCATACTGACGGCTTTGACGCCGCGCTCATGATCGGCGTAAGGATTAATTCCAGATACCATGGCAAACACAGTCGGTATGATTGTTTGCGGAAAGGCATGGTCACGTTTGGGCGCTACGCCGCGGGTAACCTGCAGGTAGACGGACTGGTCCTGTCCTGCCTGTAGTAAGGGGCTGAGGATGTCGCGCCATTGTTCATGGCTATGCGGGTTAACCAGACGGATGGAGCGTAAGCTGTTATCCAGGCGTTCTAAATGATTTTCCAGCCGGAATAACCGGCCTGCATAGGCAGGGATGACTTCGTAAACGCCGTCGCCGAATAAAAACCCCCGATCCATCACTGAGATTTTGGCATCGCTTAACGGCAGGTATTGGCCGTTAAGGTAAATAATATCGTTACCCATTGTGTTTCCTAAATAGCATTAACAGGCTATCGAGAAGTCTTCGGAAAATACCGCCTTTGTTCACAGCTTTGATGGCGATTAAATCCTTTGTGGATAATACTTCTTCACCTAGCTTGACGGTAACTTTGCCGAGTTTGGCGTCGGCTTTAACGGGAGCTACTATGAGGTTATCGGCTTCTACTATGGCTTTCAGATCATTGTTATTGCGGCGAGGAATGGTTACGAACAGATCTTCCGCCAGGCCCAGTTCGACGGTTTGCGACTCGCCTTTCCAGATCCGGGATTCCTGTATTACGGTATTGCCTTGGTACAGGCGGCGCGATTCGAAAAACCGGAAGCCGTAATTGAGTAAGGTTTGGTTGGCGTTTGCTCTGGCGTTTTCGCTTTCCGTACCCATGACCACGGAAATCAGCCGCATGTTGCCGCGCAGAGCAGAGGCGACAAGACAAAAACCGGCTTCATCGGTATGCCCCGTTTTTACGCCGTCTACCGTATCGTCACGGTATAACAGCAGATTGCGGTTCGGTTGCGTGATTTTGTTATAGGTAAATTCTTTTAACGAAAACCAGGGATAGTATTGCGGAAATTCTTTGATTAATGCCGTGGTCAGGATGGCAAGATCTCTGGCGGTGGTGTAATGGCCTTCGTTCGGCAAGCCGTCGGCATTGTTAAAATGGCTATTAATCATGCCTAAACGGGCGGCATGTTGATTCATTAACTCGGCAAAAGTGGCTTCATTACCGGCCACGTGTTCCGCCAAGGCGACGCTGGCGTCATTGCCGGATTGAATGATCACGCCTTTTAGCAAATCTTCAACTTTAACTTGATCGTTAACATTAACGAACATTTTGGAGCCGGATGTTTTCCAAGCATTTTGGCTGATCGTGACCAGTTCATCAAGCTTGAGGTGACCGTTTTTGATTTCGTTAAAGATCACATAAACCGACAAGATTTTGGTAAGACTGGCGGGCGCCAATCTGGCATCGGCTTTGCTTTCGGCAAGCACTTTTCCGGTGTTATAGTCTTGCAGAATATAACTGCTGGCGCTGATAGCCGGTGCGGCTGGTGTTAATATGCCGACTTTTTCAGCATGAAGGAGAGAAAGGGAAAAGCAAAAAAGTAAGACTACAAGACCGCAGTTAAATAGGCTCTTCAAATGATTCATGTTGTCAGCATGGTTATAGTATTAATAATACCGTATTGTACCATGCGATGTTTTAATATTAGCGGCTTGCGATGACTATTTGCGGGTCTTTGATGCCTATTTTAGAGAGATGGTAGGACAACGATACGGCGGTTTCTTTCGATTTTATCGGCCCCATTTGTACTCTGTATTGCGTTCGTTTTTTATGCTTCGACGCTAAGATTTTAGGTGAAGGCAGGTTGCTTGCGGCGATTTTATCCTGTAGTTTTATGGCCTTGCTTTGGCTGCCGAAACTGCCGAGTTCAAAAAAGACATCTTTATTCTCGCTTTCAGCCGTTTTCTGGATTTGCGGTAATGCCCGCAGCGGAGTAATTACTTTAATTTCAACCCTGCCTGTCCCTCTGGCTTGAATGCCCAGTTTTTTGGCGGCGGCGTACGACAAATCCAACAACCGGTTGCCTGCATAAGGTCCGCGGTCGTTAATCTTGACTACTACGGTTTTATTATTTGCCAGATTTGTGACTTCTGCGTAGGAAGGGATAGGTAAGGTTTTATGAGCGGCGGTCATTTCATACATATTGAAAGTTTCGCCGGTTGCCGTTTTTTTACCATGGAAGCCCGGTCCGTACCAGGAAGCAATGCCTGTTTTGATGTAGCTGACGATGCGCGGTAGCCAACCTTCCGGCGCTGGAGCCAGCTTGTCGGCGCTAAGTTTATCGCCAAACAAGGGTTTATTGGACAATTTGACGACGGAATGATGTCGGCCTTTGTTATTTGCTGGCGATGGCAACTCTAAAGTTACCAAGGTTGCTTTGGGCGGCTGTGCCGGTTGGGCAATAAACGGAGTTTGAACTTGATTATTCGCGCAACTGCACAGAACCAGCACGACTGGCGCTATTAATATCTTTTTCATCATAAGAAAAGGCTCTTAGATTAGAGATGGCAAGGCTTAATTGAAAAACAGCCATTGCATATAGCGGACTGCGATTGTAGTGGGTAATCACATAAAAATTGTTGTATGTAGCCCATAATTCTTCGCCATTCTCTTGTTCAAAAGCGCTAATTTTCGCTTTTTTGGTTGAAAGTAAAGGTGTACTTATGTTTGGGACAGGCGAATTAGACGTGAGAAACCTTAAATTTTCCTTAAGAAAACTTTTATTTTGAATGGTTTTATCCGGATTTTCTTGCAAAAGGTAAGCTATCGGCTCGTCTTTTTTCCAGCCGTGTTCGGCAAAATAACGACCTACACTGGCGATGACATCATCCGGGTTATGCCATATATCACGTTTATTATCATTATTAAAATCAACAGTATAGCGCCTGAAGCTGCTAGGCATAAATTGCGGAACACCCATTGCGCCGGCGTATGATCCTGTCGGCGTTAACGGATTAAGCTTTTCTTCCCTGCACATTAATAAAAAATTTTCTAATTCTTTAAGAAAAAATACGCTTCGCGGCGGATAAGCAAAAGCCAAAGTCGAGAGGGCGTCGATTACCCGGTAATTGCCGGTATTTTGTCCGTACTGGGTTTCCACGCCGAGAATCGCCACAATAACGGCTGGCGGTACGCCGGTTTGTTGCTCCACAGTCGCCAATGTTTCGGCATGATTGCGCCAGAATTCTAGACCGGCCTTGATTCTGGGTTTTTTTAAAAAGATACGGCGATATTTGTACCAGGGTATGCCTTCGGCAGGCTTGGAAATCTTGCGGATAATCTCCTCATTAATCGAAACCTGCTCGAATAAGCCGGTAAGGGTAGGCTTGTCGAATCGATGTTTGGCGGCCATGTCATTAATAAAATCATTAATGGCGCCGGTATTATTTTTAACAGGAAAGGCGCAGGCGGTCAGAATAAGGCTTATGCTACCGCATATAAAGAGCGATAATGTTTTCCGGCTTTTCATAAGTTATTAATTCGATATTAATTTTTTATGCGTATGGATGGACATAAGGATGCCGAAGCCCGCCATTAAGGTCACAATAGACGTGCCGCCGTAGCTGATCATGGGTAACGGTACGCCTACCACGGGCAGAACACCGATGACCATACCGATATTAACGAAGACGTAAACGAAGAAAGTAAAAGCCAGACTGCCGGCCAGTAAGCGGCTATAGGTGTCTTGGGCCAACGCGGCAATGTACAGGCTGCGGCCTATTATTAATAGGTAAAGCAATAACAAGCCCAGGCAGCCGAATAAACCGAATTCTTCGGCAAAGACAGCAAAAATAAAATCCGTAGAGCTTTCTGGCAGGAATTCCAGTTCCGATTGCTTACTGCCCAGCCAGCCTTTGCCGTAAATGCCGCCTGAACCGATCGCAATCTTCGACTGAATAATATGATAGCCTTTGCCCAAAGGATCGGCCTCCGGATCCAATAAAGTAATAATGCGGGCGCGCTGGTAATCGTGCATGAAAAATTTCCAGATAATGGGCGTAATGGCGCCTATTAATCCAGCGATAACGCCGATCAGCCGCCACGAGATACCAGCGAAAAACAAAACCGCCATGCCTGAACTGGCGACCAGGATGGCCGTCCCCAGGTCCGGTTGCTTGGCTATTAATAAAGTAGGGATCAGGATTAATACACCCGCAACGATTAATTGAAACGGTTTAACGGGCAGGGTATAGTCCGCCAGATACCAGGCGATCATCATCGGCGTGGTGATTTTAATCATTTCGGAAGGCTGAAAACGGAAAAAACCCAGATTCAACCAGCGTTGCGCGCCTTTACCGATATGTCCCAGCACCAGCACCGCAATGAGTAATGCCACGCCAATGCCGAATAATAAGGCGGAGTAGCGCTTGAATTGATACGGGCTGACATGCGACAGTACGATCATAAAGCCAAACGCAAGCCCAATACGGGCGGCTTGGCGCAACAACAAGCCGATATCCTGATTGCCGGCGCTGTACAAAACGACAAAACTCAACAGGCAAATCAACAATAAACTCATTAATAAAGGGATGTCGATATGCAGTTTGCCGACCAACCGTTCGAACAGGGTTGGGGTTTTGAATTCTTCGCGTCGGCTTTCAAAACTCATGGCGATTAAGGGTTGGCTCCGGTTAAATACTGTTTAATCACTTTGGCAGCGATAGGGGCTGCGACGGCTCCGCCGTGGCCGCCGTTTTCAGCGATAACGGCAACGGCGATTTTAGGGTTTTCGGCGGGCGCGAAAGAAATAAACAACGCGTGGTCGCGTTGCTTAAAAGCAATCTGGCTTTCATTATAGCTGGCGTTCTGTTTGATATTAATGACCTGGGCGGTACCGGTTTTACCGGCAATATGATAATTAATACCGCCGCTGATTCTTTGCGCCGTGCCCCGGGCGCTATGCACCACATTAATCATGGCGTCAATGACTGTTTTCAAATTGTTAGGTTGTAAAGCAACAGTTGTCGCTCCGGGATTTCTGACTTCCCGGGTTAAGGACGGCGGATCGACTCTTTCCACCAAACGGGGCACGACAATTTTTCCGTTATTCGCCAGTGTGGCGGTTGCCCTGCTCAACTGCAAAGGGGTGACCAGATTATAACCCTGTCCAATGCCGGAAATAACCGTTTCGCCGGGAAACCACGCCTGATTTCTTCTGCGTAATTTCCATTCCCTGGACGGCAGTAAGCCGGCTTTTTCGTCTGTTAAATCAATTCCCGTCCTTTTGCCGAAGCCGAATTGCGACAGAAAACTGTGCATACGGTCTATCCCTAACATGCTGGCCAGACGATAGAAGTAAACGTCGCAGGATTGGGTGACCGCTTCGCTGACATTAACCGGACCGTGGCCGCCTTTACGCCAATCGCGGTAGTGGTGGGAATCGTTGGGTAATTGATAAAAACCGGGGCATGACAGCAGCGTTCTGGTATTAACAACATTGTTTTCCAGCCCGGCCAACGCCATAAACGGTTTAATGGTCGATCCGGGCGGATATAATCCGCGCAGCGCACGGTTATACAAGGGCTGGTCTTGGGACTTTTGTAGTTCTTTGTAAGCCGCCGCTCCAATGCCCACTACAAACGGATTAGGATCGAAACCGGGTTTGCTGACAAACGTTAATACCCCGCCGGTTGCGATTTCGATGGCGACAACGGCGCCATTGTATTTTTCCAATGCATCGAAGGCGGTTTTTTGCAGTTCGATATCCAGCGATAAATGCAGATTGGCGCCGGCAACCGGGTCGACCTCGTTTAATGTCTTCAGCGGCCGACCTTGCACGTTGACTTCAATTTCGGAATATCCGGTTTTGCCGTGCAATTCGGTTTCGTAGGAGTGTTCGATACCTAATTTTCCGATAAAGGTAGAGCCGCGGTATTCTTCCACAGGCAGTACTTTCATTTCTTCTTCATTAATGCGCCCGACATAACCCACTACATGCGACGTTAATTCGCCGAAAGGATAGTTTCTAAGTTGCCGCACCCGTACATCCACGCCCTGAAAAAAGGGTCTGGCGACTGAAAACCTCGTTAATTCCTCCGCAGTAATGTTGGATAGAATGGGAATACTGGTGTATTTTTTTTGCCTTATCCTAAGCTTATGGAATTGTTCGATTTTTTCATCAGGAATGGAGATAATCTGTCTTAGTCTGGTCAAGGTGTCGTTCAGGTCTTTGACTTGTTCCGGAATGATTTCGAGACTGTAGGTTTGTATATTGTCAGCCAACACATTGCCGCGCCGGTCGTAAATGATGCCGCGCGGAGCTACGGTGGGTTCGATTTTGATGCTGTTTTCCTTGGCCTTGGTGGCGTACATTTGATGCCCCACCACCTGCAGGTAAACCAGCCTGACGACCAGACCGGCAGTTAATAACAGAATAATAGCAAAGGCGGTAAAAATCCGGATATGAAATAAGCGGCCTTCTTCAGGATTATCTTTAAATGCTTTTAATTCTGGCATTGTAAAGGAATGGTTGCCAAATTAATCCGTTTCAATGGGTTTAGCCAAACGGGCAAAACGTAATACCGTATAAACCAGCGGCCAGAAAACCGTGCCGACGATAACTGACAGCCAGATGGAAGGATCCATCTGGGCTGTTTGCTTGATATTTTTAATAAAAAACAGCAATAACTGCGACAACAGCAGGCAAAAAAAGATGAACAATGCTTGTTGTAAAATAGGAAATTGGCGCAAGCGTTTATGGAGATTCAAGCAAAGATAAATGACCAGAGAATAGGCCAGGGCATACTGTCCGAACAACCGTCCGGTTAACACATCGGTTAATATGCCAAAACTCCAGGCGTGAAAAATACCGACACGTTCCGGTGCCGCCAGCGACCAGTAGATAAGAACCAATAGCACCCAATCGGGGTTATAAGGCGCCAACGCGGGCGGTATAGGCGCTATTTTCATGCCCATGGCGATGATTAAGGTGATTAAGATGCGGCCAAAGCTGTAATAATTAATCATGGCTGGTTATGCTCTGGTTCGGTTGGCTGGGCCGCTGGTTTTTCCGCTGTTAATGAAATGGGCGCTTTGTTGCTCCAGACAATCATTAACTCCCTGCTGCGGTCCAATTCGGCGGTCGGGGTGGCGGTAATCTGTTTATTGGCGGGCGGCGTGAAATTATCAACCCTGGCAACAGGATAGCCTTGCGGAAAGGTGCCGCCTAAGCCGGAGGTAATTAATAAATCGCCAGGATGGATGTCGGCATTCTCTTGCAGATACGGGAAAGTCAATTTATTCGGCTGGCTGCTGCCGACAGCAATGGTTAATAAGCCGTTGCGGTTAACCTGCACCGGAATGGCGTGATTCGGATCGGTAATCAACATGACTTCAGAGCTGTGCGGTAATGCCCGGTAAATCTGTCCGACGACGCCCTTGGCGTCTACCACCATTTGTTGTTGATGTACGCCGAAGCGCGTTCCTTTATTAATGGCGACGATTTTTTCGTAAGGAGACGCAATGTTTACCGATAGTAACTCGGCAACCAACACTTGTTCGCCGAGTTTGAAGGAGTTTTCCAATAAGGCGTGCAGCCGGATGTTTTCTTTTTCCAACGCTTCGTATTTCAACAAACGAAGTTTATTGGCGGCGCTTGCTTCAGCCAGTTTGCGGTTTTCTTCTTTTAAGGTGTTGTAGGATTTAACCGATGCGGCAAAATTCCGGGTGGATTCAACCGGCAGACTGACCATATATTTGATCGGATCTAAGGCATGGGACAGCGTCGTTCGTACCGGATTGAGCCGTACGCTGATATGATCCATAGTTAATAATGCGATTGAGGCCAGAACCGCCACAAACAGGCGCACATGAATGGAAGGACCTTCGGCGAATAACAGTTTGATGGCGGGAACTCTCGTTTCGGTAAAGTAAACGGTGAAAAATATTAAGATTCTATGCGTTTCAGGCTGTTAAAAACCAAAACATTAGACAGATGCAGATTTAATAATTAATCAATTACGCTCCATCGTTAATAAATCTGAATAAAATACACGGTTAACTATTCAAAGGAATAGGCGGACATGCCTTTTTTATCCAGCATTTCCAGCACCATGCCGCCGCCTCTGACCACGCAGGTCAGCGGATCGTCGGCAATGTGCACGGGTAATCCGGTTTCTTCCGCAATAAGCCGGTCGATATCCTTTAATAATGCCCCGCCGCCGGTTAAGTAAATGCCGCGGTTGGCGACATCCGAACCCAGCTCGGGCGGTGTTTGTTCCAGGGCGAATTTGACCGCGCTGATGATGCCGGACAGTGGATCCTGCAACGCTTCCAGAATTTCATTGCTGTTCAAGGCAAAACTGCGCGGCACCCCTTCGGCCAGGTTGCGCCCCCTGACTTCGATTTCTTTGACTTCGCTGCCGGGATATGCCGTGCCGATTTCAATTTTAATGCGTTCTGCGGTGGATTCGCCGATAAGTGTGCCGTAATTCCGGCGTACGTAATTAATGATGGCTTCGTCGAAGCGGTCGCCGCCGATGCGGACGGAATTGGCGTAGACGATGCCGTTAATAGAAATGATGGCGACTTCCGAGGTGCCGCCGCCAATATCCAGAACCATGGAGCCGCTAGGTTCGTCAACCGGCAAACCTGCGCCGATAGCGGCTGACATGGGTTCTTCGATTAAAAACACTTCACGGGCGCCCGCCATGGAGGCGGATTCGCGGATGGCGCGGCGTTCCACCTGTGTAGAACCGCAGGGTACACAGATCAAAATGCGCGGGCTGGGGCGTAAAAACTTGCTTTTATGGACTTTTTCGATAAAAAACCGCAGCATCCTTTCGGTAACGGCAAAATCGGCGATAACGCCGTCTTTTAGCGGCCTGATGGCAGTGATGTTGCCTGGCGTACGACCCAACATCTGTTTGGCTTCAGTGCCGACAGCGGCTATGCTTTTAGTGCCGCGTACCTTATCTTCTTTAATGGCGACAACTGACGGTTCGTTGAGGACGATGCCCTGACCCGGTATATAGATCAGCGTATTGGCCGTTCCAAGGTCGATCGACAGATCGTTGGAAAACAGGCCGCGAAATTTTTTAAACATTAATTAACCTGTGCTGCGAGGGAAGTGGATTAAATCGGCATACTTTATCAATCAAGCGGGTATTCGGGCAAGATATGAAGTATCATAAATTAAATTTGCAGATTATAGGATAAAAAATGACATTAACGGCAGACGATGTACGAAAAATCGCCCACCTTGCCCGTTTGGGAATTCAACAGGATGATGTTGAATCTTATGCACAGGATCTGTCCGGTATTCTGGCGCTGATGCAGCAAATGGGCGAAACTAATGCTGATAACGTAGCGCCCATGGCGCACCCGCTTGATCAAAGTCAGCGTCTTAGAGCGGATAATGTGACTGAAGTTAACAACCGCGATAACTTCCAGGCTATTGCGCCGCAGACTGAAGCCGGGCTGTATCTGGTGCCCAAAGTCATAGAATAAAGGAAGATACGTGCATAATAAGTCGATTAAAGAATTAGCCGCCGGGTTGAGGGCTAAGGAATTTTCCAGTGTCGAGTTGACACAGGCCATGCTGGCTAGAATCCTGCAGTTTCAATCCATTAATAGCTTTATTACCGTAAACGAAGACTTTGCCCTGCAACAGGCAAAAAACGCCGATGCCCGGATTGCCCAAGGCGATTTTGGACTATTAACCGGCATCCCAATGGCGCATAAGGATATTTTTTGTACGCTGGGCGTGAAAACATCATGCGGGTCGCGAATGCTGGACAACTTTATCGCGCCTTATAATGCCACCGTGGTCGATAAATTAACGGCGGCTGGCACGGTAATGCTGGGCAAATTAAATATGGACGAATTCGCCATGGGCTCGTCCAATGAAACCAGTTTTTACGGACCGGTTAAAAATCCGTGGTCATTGGATGCGGTTCCGGGCGGCTCGTCCGGCGGTTCGGCGGCGGCGGTGGCCGCACATCTAGCAGTTTGTGCAACCGGTACCGATACCGGCGGCTCCATCCGCCAACCCGCATCGCACTGCGGTATTACCGGTTTGAAGCCGACTTACGGACGCGTGTCCCGCTACGGCATGATCGCTTACGCTTCCAGTCTGGATCAGGGCGGGCCGATGGCGCGTAGCGCGGAAGATTGCGCCATAATGCTGCAAGCAATGGCGGGTTTTGACGACAAAGACTCAACCAGCGTCGATTTGCCTGTGCCAGACTACCAAGCTGGTTTAGCGAAAGATATTAATGGTCTGAAAATCGGTGTGCCGAAACAGTTCTTCGGCGACGGCCTGGCTCATGAAGTCGCCAAGATAATTCAGCAAGCCATTAACGACTATCAAAAATTAGGCGCTGTTGTTAAAGAAGTCGACATGCCAAACTTAAAACTGGCGATTCCTGCCTACTATATTATTGCGCCTGCCGAATGTTCGGCCAACCTGTCGCGCTTCGATGGCGTCCGTTTCGGCTATCGCTGCGCCGATCCACAGGATTTAACCGACCTGTTTACCCGTTCCCGCGGCGAAGGTTTCGGTAAAGAAGTCAAACGCCGCATATTAATGGGCACTTACGCCTTATCCGCAGGCTATTACGACGCTTATTATCTGAAGGCGCAAAAAATCCGTCGATTAATTAGCGAAGATTTTAAGCGGGTTTTAAAAGAAGTCGATGTCATCATGGGTCCGGTCGCACCGACCACGGCCTTCGGCATCGGAGAAAAAATGGGAAACCCGATTGAAATGTACTTGTCAGACATTTACACCATCGCCATTAATTTGGCTGGATTGCCCGCTATGTCGATTCCTGCCGGTTTTGCAGCCGGCAAGCCGGTTGGGCTGCAAATCATCGGCGATTATTTTGCAGAGGAAAAATTGTTGAATATTGCCCACCAATATCAATTAACGACAGATTGGCATCGGCAAAGTCCTAAAGGATTCGAGTAGGATTAATGATATGGAACAGCTAAACGAAAATTGGGAAGCGGTCATCGGCCTGGAAATCCACGCCCAACTGGCGACCCAATCGAAAATATTTTCCGGCGCGGCGACGGCTTACGGTGCTGAACCGAACACTCAGGCTTGCGCAGTCGATTTGGGTTTGCCCGGCGTATTGCCTGTGTTAAATGAAGAAGCGGTCAAAATGGGGGTTAAATTCGGATTGGCCATTAATGCGCAGATTGCGCCTTATTCCGTGTTTGCCCGTAAGAACTATTTCTACCCCGACTTGCCCAAGGGTTATCAGATCAGCCAGTTTGAACTGCCCATCGTCGGCAACGGTCATCTGGATATCGAAGTGGACGGCGCAAACAAACGCATCGGGGTTACCCGTGCGCATTTGGAAGAAGATGCCGGCAAATCCCTGCATGAAAATTTTCACGGTATGAGCGGCATCGACCTCAACCGCGCCGGTACGCCGTTGCTCGAAATCGTTTCCGAGCCGGATATGCGTTCCGCCAAAGAGGCTGTCGCGTATATGAAAAAAATGCACGAACTGGTCAGGTATTTGGGGATTTGTGACGGCAACATGCAGGAAGGTTCGTTCCGTTGCGACGCCAATGTATCGGTTCGGCCAAAAGGGCAGGACAAATTCGGTATCCGGGCAGAAATCAAGAACATTAATTCCTTCAGGTTTGTCGAAAAAGCGATTAATCACGAGATCGAGCGGCAAATCGAATTAATTGAAAATGGCGGTGAGGTCGTCCAGGAAACCCGTCTGTACGATGCTAACAAAGACGAAACCCGTTCCATGCGCGGCAAAGAGGAAGCTAATGATTATCGCTACTTTCCCGACCCCGATTTATTGCCGGTCGAGATAACGGACGCGTTTAAGGCGCAGATTAAGGCACAATTGCCGGAATTGCCTGACGCTAAAAAACAGCGCTTCAAAGAGCAATACGGTCTTGATGACGAAAATGCGGTCATTTTGACCTCATCCCGGCAACTGGCTGATTATTTCGAAGCTTTGGTACAACAGTCGGGTTGCGAAGCAAAGTTGTGCGCCAATTGGGTGTCCGGCGAATTGCTGGGCGCATTGAACAAGGCGGATCTGGATATTGCCGATTCTCCAGTCAGTTCGGAGCGTTTGGCGGGCTTGCTCAAGCGCATTAATGACGATACGATTTCCGGTAAAATCGCTAAACAAGTTTTTGAATTAATGTGGCAATCGGAATCGAGCGCCGATGACATTATCGACGAAAAAGGTTTGAAGCAGATTACCGACACCGGCGCGATTGAAGCGGTTATCGACCGGATCATTGCGGACAATAGCAAACAGATTGAGCAATACCTTGCTGGAAATGAAAAAGTCTTCGGATTCTTCGTCGGTCAGGTTATGCGTGAAATGCAGGGCAAGGCGAACCCGGCGGAAGTTAATAAAATGCTCAAGGCGAAATTAAAATAATGGTTATAAGTCAATAGAGTCATTCCGGCATCGGCTTATACTTAATTATTGATAGATAAACTATCTGCCGGTCTGTACGTAAGGTTATTGCCGAGTAATTCGGATTAATTAATAGTATATTTAACAAAGACTTATGTTGATAGATGCGGATTAATTGAGTGGTTCTATTATTGATAGATTTGCTGGTAAGCGAAGTGTGATTGCAATTAAATTTCAAGTCAGGGTTTTTAGCAAAGGATAAAGAGCTAACAGAATTAACCAACAGTTATTAATTAATAAGGCGGTTAGGAAATGAAGGCGATTACCAAAACAATATTCAACAATTTTATTATCGGCATCCTGGCCGTTATTCCCATTGTGGTGGTTTTAGAGATTATTTTATTTATTAAAAACCTGTTAATGAGCATATTCGGTTTGGTGCATGGCTATGTGAACAATTACATTTTTACTTTTTTGGTGTTCGTGCTGAGCTTCTTTCTCCTGGTATTAATGGGGCATAAAATCGTGCAAAAAGGCCGTCCGTTACTCATCACCTTGTTTGAAACAGTCATCGACAGAATCCCGTTTTTAAACACCATCTATCGTGTGGTAAAAAAAGTCATCGGCATGTTTACCAGCGATGACCAAACTATTGCTAAAGAAGTCGTTTATGTGGAATATCCGAAAGAAGGCGTTTGGGTGCCGGCGTATGTCACCAATCGGTTAGATAACAAGGTGGTGCTGTTCGTCCCCACATCGCCCAATCCCACCTCCGGTTTTACGGTGATTGTCGATCGAAGCAAAATTGTGGAATCGGATATGGATATTGAGGACGCCACCAGCTTTATCGTCAGCGTTGGCGTAGATTACGATAAAGCCAGGGAAATGAAACAATTGGCGTAACATTAATGAGTACAATGCCGGTTTTGTTAATCTAACCGGCATAAATATATGCAAATAGCGCGCATGACCGCTTGATAAACAGGGGTTCAACAGGCTGCAAACCGATTATTAATAAAGCGCTGGAGTTTTAACCTGTACTATGAGGAATCTATGCGGAATTTGAATATACCCGCCATCATTTTTGGGATTATCGTTTTATCGTTAATCCTGTTTGTTGCCTTTCACTTCATCTTCCTGGATTTATTTGTCGATTTATGGTGGTATCAATCCCTTAAGCTGGAGTTTTATTTTTGGCTTCGGCTGTTGTACAAATTTTTCCTGTCGGGCGGGGTGACGCTGTTTTTCTTCGTTATCTTTTTCTTTCATTTTTGGATCGCCTCGCGCTATCTGGGATTGAATCCGCAAGAAGAGGTGCTTGTAAATTTTGACCAGAATGAGAAATTCCAAAAATTTTCCGAGAGATTTTTGTACGGCTCGGCAAAAATTTATACGCCGATTTCATTAATACTCGCTATTTTCATCGCAATTCCTTTCTACGATCAATGGGAAACCACTTTACTGTATTTCTTCGGCGAACGCTCCGGCGTAACCGAGCCAGTGTATGGGAATGACATCAGTTTTTATTTGCTGTCGTTGCCGATTTATCGGTTAATCCAGCCCGAACTCTTAAGTACCGCTGTATTAATTTTTGTGATGATAGGCGCGCTCTATTGGGTGGAACATATCTTTGTGCCTAATCAAAACAAAGAGTTGCATCCTGGTGCAAAGGTTCATCTTGCCGTGTTAATGGGTTTTGTGGTGCTATTTGTGGTATGGGGATTTTTATTGCAGCGGTTTTCACTGCTTTACACCAGCTCTCATGAGCCGGTGTTCTACGGTCCCGGCACCATTGAAATCCGCTATCAACTGCCGTTAATCTGGCTGGGCATCGTATCGTTTCTGGCGATGATGGTGCTTGCCGGCGTGTATATCTTTTCGGATATGCATCGCAGTAAAGCGCCGTTTTTTATTTCGCTGGCGATTTTCTTATTCATCTGGGGCTTGCCGCATGTCGATTTTATTCCGGAAGCCATTGAGAAATACATCGTTAATCCGAATCCGGTAAAGACGGAAAGGCCTTTCATTCAACACAACATCGACGCTACGCTGGATGCTTACGACTTGAAAAACATCAAAACGATTAATCAACCGATTAATCTGAATGCGGCGGAGGATATCACGACATGGAGCAGTCAAAAACGTTTTGAAAATATTCCGGTCTGGGATAGGGAGCATTTGATTAATAGTTACAAACAGCTCCAGGAAATCAGGCCGTACTACGAATTTCTGAATGTCGACGAAGACCGCTATTTCGTACATGATCATACCCGGCAGGTTAATCTTTCGGCGCGGGAAATTAATACCGGCAAGCTGCCGCAGGAAGCGCAAAACTGGGAGAACAAACATCTACGCTACACGCACGGCTACGGCGCAGTGATGACTTCCGCGGCGCAAGACGGCGACAAGCCGCTGGTATGGTATATGCGCGATTTGAATTTGACGTCGACAGCAGGGCTGACGGTGCAATATCCCGATATCTATTACGGGGAGCAACAATACGATTACGCCATCATACCCAACGAATTGAAGATTGCCGAAATTTCCGGAACCAATCCCAACCTCGATCCCGGCATCGGCAAGGCCTATCACGGCGAAGGGGGTATACCGGTTAACTCCCTGTTCCGTAAAGCGTTACTGGCGTTTTATCTGAAAGATGAAAAAGTCTTTTTTTCCACCAATATCAGCGGCGAAAGTAAAGTTAAAATTAACCGGAATATTGCCGATCGTATTAATAAGCTCGCGCCTTTTTTGCATTTGGAAAACGATGCTTATCTGGTAGTCGGCAAAGACCGATTTTATTGGATCCAGGACGCTTACACGCTGTCGGACAAATACCCGGTTTCTAAAGCGCAAGCTTTTGAATTTTCACGCGATAAAGCCCAATTTAACTACATCCGCAATTCGGTCAAAGTGGTGGTTGATGCGTATGACGGCGATATGGATTTTTATATAGCCGATCCGTCCGACGCCATCATCAAGGCGTACAATAACGCCTATCCCGGCTTGTTTAAAAACCTGAGCGAAATGCAGCCGGAATTGCGCAAGCATTTACGGTATCCGCGCGACTTATATCAGTTGCAGATGAACGTATTCGCCAAATACCACCAGCAAACGCCGGAGGCCTTTTACGAGCAGGGCGAAACCTGGCAATTTGCTACCGTGCGCGATGAGGCGGTCAAGCCTTACTATCAAACCATGGATTTCGACAACTGTAACGATCGCGAAGAATTCGTGCTGATTAATCCCATGACGCCAGTCAACCGGGATAACCTGAGCATGATCGGACTGGCTAGCGTACTGGACAAAAATAAATGCGGAGAAGACTACAAACCCAGCATAACCGTGTACAAATTCGGAAAAGACGTGCAGGTAAACGGGCCGGCGCAAGTGGAGGCATTAATTAATCAAAACCCTGAAATTTCAGCCAACTTTACCCTTTGGGGGCAATCGGGATCCACAGTGGAGATGGGTCGGATGATTATCCTGCCGATGGGCAATACTGTGTTATACGTTCAGCCGATTTATTTGGCGTCGACCAAAACTAAAATCCCCGAACTGACCCGCGTCATCGTTTCCATCGGCGACCGGCTGGTAATAGACACTACGCTTTGGTCGGCATTTAACCGGTTAAAGCAGTTTTATCTTAAAGACGCTGCCGCCATAAAAGAAAGCGGAACGGCCAAGCCGATAGAAAAGCCGGAAGGGCAGTAATCGATACTACAGGATTTCCCGAAAGCGCTGGGTTTTGATTCGCTTTTGATCTATCAACGATGTAAACCGTAATAAGCAGATTGCCGGGATGAAAAAAGCCGTGGCTTTTTTGTTAAGGCCATTAATTAATTGAGTTTTTCATGATCCCAAAAGAAAAACATTTTATAAGGCAGTTAGTTAGCAGTTTTTTTGATCTGGCTCCGATCCTGACCGTCGTATTGGTTTTTCAGGTGTTGGTCATCAAGCAGCCGATACCTGACATGATTAATCTGCTGTTCGGTATGCTTCTGGTTGTGCTTGGCTTGACGTTGTTTATTCAAGGTCTGGAACAAAGCTTGTTTCCGTTGGGCGAATCGATGGCTTTTGCGTTTGCCCGGAAAGGCAGTTTGTTCTGGTTGCTGGCATTCGCCTTTTGTTTGGGTTTCGGCACCACAGTGGCCGAACCCGCTTTGATCGCTGTCGTTAATGAAGCAGCTGCGATTGCCAGTAAAGCTAACATCATTCAACATACCGATGAAGCCAGATTGCATTATGCCCTGGGCTTGAGAATTACTGTTGCGTTATCGGTGGGTTTTGCGATTTTAATCGGGGTGCTGCGGATTTTGCGCGGCTGGCCGTTGTTTTACCTGATTATCGGCGGTTACATTTGCGTTCTGGTGATGACGCCGTTCGCACCTGCGGAAATTATCGGCATTGCTTACGATTCCGGCGGCGTGACGACGTCCACTATCACAGTACCCTTGGTGACTGCCTTAGGTATCGGCCTGGCGACCGCCATTAAAGGCCGCAATCCGATGGTAGACGGTTTCGGCCTTATTGCCTTTGCTTCATTAACGCCGATGATTTTTGTGATGGCTTACGGGATGCTGATATGACGGAATGGCTTAGGCATTTTGCGCAAACGTTGCTGGATGCCTGCCGGGATATGTTGCCGATTGTCGGCATTATCATTGCCTTTCAACTACTGGTTATTCGCAAACCTGTCGCTCATCCAAAAAAAATGCTGATCGGGTTGACGTATGTTACGGTAGGTGTGGCCTTTTTTTTGGAAGGATTGGAGCTGGCATTATTCCCTTTGGGCAAATTAATGGCGACGCAATTGACAGCGCCGGAATTTTTACAGGTCGGCTCACTTCAACAAGCCATTCCCTGGCAAACTTACGGATGGATTTATTTATTTGCCGCCAGCATCGGTTTTGCGACAACCTTTGCGGAGCCGTCATTATTGGCGATTTCGCATAAGGCAGAGGAAATTTCCGGCGGCGCCATTCAATCGTTAGGGCTTAGGATTGCCGTTTCCATCGGCGTCGCTTTCGGGATTGCTTTGGGCGCGTACCGCATTGTTACCGGTACGCAGCTTTATTACTATATTATCTCAGGCTATGTGGTGGTTATCATCCAGACGCTATTCGCGCCCAAATTGATCATCGGTCTGGCGTACGATTCCGGCGGAGTAACGACGTCGACAGTGACCGTGCCTCTGGTAACTGCGCTTGGCTTGGGTCTGGCGCAGGCCGTACCGGGACGTAATCCATTAATCGACGGATTCGGCTTGATTGCTTTTGCCAGTTTATTCCCCATCATTACGGTATTGGGCTATGCCCAGATTGCTCAATGGTGGAGTAAGAAAACAGCTTCTTAACCGTATTTATTAACAGCTAACGAGCTAGACATGCATTTTAAATTAATCATAACCTTTGTTGAAGACGACAAAACCGATCTGGTGCTGGATACCGCGCGCGCCAATGGCGCGAAAGGCGCAACGGTCATTAATCACGCTCGCGGTGAAGGGATGAAGCAAACGAAAACTTTTTTCGGTTTAACGTTGGATACTCCCCGCGATGTGCTGCTGTTCCTGGTTGAGGAACGCTTGAGCCGTCATATTCTGGAAAAAATCGCCAAGGCGGGTGAGTTCGACAGCAAGCCGGGTACCGGTATCGCTTTCCAAATCGATGTCGAAGACGCTATTGGGGTAATGCACCAGGTTGAAACCTTAACCCAAGAACTTGAGGACAAGCTATGATCGAAAACCGCACTATCATCCGCGTAAAAGATGTGATGAAAACCGATTTCGGCACCATCGACGGCATTGCCACCGTTGACGACGCCTTAAAAAAAATGAAGTCTCTCAAAACCGCCGTATTAATCGTTAACAAACGCCATGAAAATGACGAATACGGCTTGATAACATCCGGCGATATCGCAAGGCACGTGCTGGCGAAAGATCGCGCACCTGATCGGGTTAATGTTTATGAAATCATGAGTAAGCCTGTTATTTCTGTACATCCTGAGATGGATATCCGTTACTGTTCACGGTTGTTTGCCGACTACAATCTGGTGCGCGCACCCGTTATCGACAACCGAACAGTGGTTGGAATCGTCAGTCCTAATTCTTTGGTGCTGGATGGATTGTATAAGCTAATCCAATAATGTGGCCGCATAATTATCAACGCAGATTAATTAATGGATTAATGGGGGTTGTACCAGGGTCTGTGTCTTGCCGGACGGGGCATGTTGCCCCGTCCGTGGGGTTCAGTCGTGGTTTGCCACATAACCATCGGCAAAACGTAAGTGACGGGGTACATACCCCGTCACGCCAAGCCGACATCATCAGTTATGTAAAGAATGAGGTCACAAGATTAGCCGAGCATATTAAAGAAGTAGGCTGCTTTGTCGCGGGTACTTTAGTGCATACCCAAGAAGGCTTAAGACCGATTGAACAAATCAAAGTGGGTGATTACGTGCTATCCAAGCCGGAATCAGGCCAGGGAGAGCCGAGCTACAAGCGCGTCAGCAGAACTTTTAAGTATGACGATAAAGAGGTTTGGTATGTTGAATACGTCATCTTGAATGAGGATTATACGAAAACAAGAGAAAGGGACTTTTTTGTTGCTACGGGCAACCATCCTGTAAGGGTCAAAGGTTTCCTAAGCTACAAAGACCGCCAATTTAAATTAAATGAATTAAATATTTGGCGGCCAGTACGCGACTTAATAAAAGTTTTTTATGAGTATGAAGGGGATGCCGTTCTAGAACTACAAGATGGCCGTCTTGCTGTAGTTAACACCTCAAGAGTTGGCGGCCTGCTGATGAGAAGCGACATCCCTGAGTATGGCGTGGTAGGTGCAGGCCCTGTCCTTGAAGGAGACGGAGGAATTGCCGTCCTTTTTAATAACGGTAAGTTAGAAATAACAAGGGAAGATGTAGAAATTAATCTCGATGACCAGGGGGATTCTTCGGATTATCCTGAAGGGTCAGTGGGTAACATGAATTTGGGATGGCCACCTTTACTGAGAACAGTATATAACCTTGAGGTGGAAGAGAACCATACCTATTATGTGGGTGAGGTTGGCGTGCTGGTACATAACACCAGTGGGCAGTTACCGCAAAAATCGACAGAGGGGCGCATCGAAAAACCCACCCATGTTAAAATAGCATATCTACATAGCCGCTAGATTGATGCACACCACCATGATCAAAGAAAGCCTATTTGCCGCCGAAGAACGTGAAGCCAAACTCGATATGTTGGGCGACATTCTGCAAGTAATGGAAAAGCACGTGGACTTTGCGACCAT
>VGVA01000028.1 GCA_016874115.1 Gammaproteobacteria bacterium | reverse complement strand
GGAAACAGGCGATGATTCCTATCGGTTAAAACAACGGAACAAGATTATCGAAAAAAACTAAAAATTAAGCTTAAGCGGGTCAGTTTTCAATGACGTTTAGCGGGTCAATTTTGGGTGATGATTGACACCCAAGATCAGCGAAGAAAGCATTCGGCCATTGTTTATGATCGCGCTGGCAATGTCCTTGGCCCGGTCGGTGCTTTTGTTTGCGCAACAGTGCCCGCAAACGACGGCGAACAAAGCCATCGATTGTCGAGAATGTGAACCGGTGGGCATGTTGGAAGTACCGTACCAACCATTTATGCTCTTTGGGTACACGCTACCCGGCACTTTGCGGATGTTCAGCGCTTGCTTGAAAAAGCGACCTTCGCGAAACGGTTCAATCGCCTCGAAGTCGCTCTTGCCAATGCTGAGCAGGCCAGTCGCCGATTTCACAACATCGGACGTCTTGATCCCTTGTGAAACCGGTATCTGCCCATTCACAACCGCTTCAACGTTGATAATGTCCAGGCATTGCCCCACCACAGCCAGCCCGGCGTACGAGGTAAATTCCTTTTTTGAAGCTTTCAGCTTGAAGCGACTCATGATCAACCTGGGTGAATAAATAAAGATGGATTATGTCCACAATATCAATGCCTTAGTGCTGGTTATGAGGCGAGGCGCACGGACTAAGGTCTTTTTCAAGCGCAGCCAGTTTCTCTTTCCTAATCCGGCGAGGTCGCCCCGGATGATCATAGTCGCGTAGCCCCCATCAATACCTCGTGCTCCCAAGCCGTTAGCCAGCCTGAAACGGTATCTCGATCCACTGCTGCGAAAATATCTGCCAGTTGATTGACACGATAACCTTTCCCTCACAAGTAAACAGCATGTGCTCGTTGCCGAAATCGGGATTCCGGGGCATAGCGAGCGGTGTCCAGCAAATTCTTTTGCTCTTCTTTCGTTAGCGCCTTTATCCGTTCCATGACCGGCACCCCTCCCAATTGAGAGCAATGCCGACATTTTGCCAGGTTGTTTATCCGCGCATCTAGTGTGTGATTTCACATATTCATGCTCGAAAAGTCAGTCAAATAACATAGTTCATTTAATAGCGGTTTTTTATTTTTAACAAAACATTGTTAAAACAATCTTTTGCAAAAATGGCATGAGGTTTGCATGTTGATCTTTGCTAGTTTAGATGGCGCGTGTCGGCCAATCTAAGCATTAACTTTAATGATCAAGCTATTTTTGGCAGTCAAGTCTGTGGCGGAACAAATTTAAGAGGCTGTTGAAAAATTCAAATCAGTGGGAAAAAGTCCCAGATTACTGCTGTTTTTCGACAAAGAGCGCTTGGGGATAACGGACAATCAACAACTTACGAGCAGGCTTTTTGTGGAAGCCATACTTTTTATTACCCAAAGTGGAAAACAATTTGAAATTTCAACAGCCTGTTAATAGTGCTGCGGAAGGTTACGGGCTTTTTTTGGAACAAGTTATCGATATTAATATTTGATTTTTTAATATTGTTTAATTTGGCTCTGGTTATGCGTGGTATTAATTATTAAGGTGACTTGTGGAATTTGTTGATGATTCATTTAAAGAGAATCAAAGTAATTTTTTATATAAGTTATTCGATACTGTTAGGTTTGATAAATCGATTATCAAAAATAAGGTAACGGTATTTTCGTCGGCAATAGTTGGCAAAGAAAAGCCAAGTGATATGTTGGTTTTATTGTTCATATTGGTTGCATCGGTGCATGTTTGGTGCGTCTTGCAGTTATTGCAGGAGAATGATTTTCCGGATGTAGCTGCCAAGCCTTTGATGATGGAGGTTTCGATGATGTCCATAGCCGTGCCGAAGCCTAGCTTGGAACCGCCGGCTGCTGCGCCCCTACCGGAACCTAAAAAGGTAATAGAGCCAAAGAAACCCAAGATTAATAAACCCGTCGTCAAGAAAAAGCCAGTGCTTGTGCAGCAGCAGGCTGCGGATTTCGCGCCCACGGAAGTTGTTGAAGTACCTAAGGTTAACGAGAGCGATCACCCAAATAGCAGCATCCCGAGCACGCATACAACCGAATCGGATGCAGCAGGCGCAACCTTTACCCGAGCGAGTTTTAATGCGAATTACGGATACAACCCCAAACCCATATACCCCCCGGAAGCCAGAGAAAACGGCTGGGAAGGTAAGGTGAAGCTAAAAGTTCATGTTAACGAGGAAGGCTTGAGCGCTGCCGTTACGGTTCATCATAGCAGTGGCTATCAGATCCTCGACGAAGCGGCGGTAACTGCAGTTAAAAAATGGCGATTTATTCCTGCTAAACGGGGCGATACGCCTGTCGCCAGCTCTGTCGTCGTGCCGCTCATTTTTAGTTTGAATGATTACTAGGGCCAGGAAAATCTGAAGACCGGTTTTGATTGGATGTTTCTGATGATTTATAAAAATTAATGAAAATAAAAACAGATGAAAAATAACAATAAATACGCTCTATTTTGCTTATTGATATTTATATCGTGGACGGCTCCGGTTTTTTCTCAAGTGAAAATAGGTCTGCTTTCCACACAATTTGTGTTGGAGCAAAAGTTTAAATTGATGGAACAGGCGGCGCACAAGGAAGGCGTTGAACTGGCCTGGACCCAAGTCGATCGAGAAGGTGAAGCCGGGGTAAAACGGGTAATGCAAGATGCGGCGATGTTGATTGTGGATGCACCGCGTAGCGATGACATTGCACAAATTGAGCGTATTGCCGCAGATGCACTCAAAGCTAATTCCCGGCCTACGCTAAATATCAACATAATGAATCCACCGGAACGTCTGAAACCGGTCAATCTTGATCCGGACGTGGCGCAACGCTTTTTTGAATATTATTCGGCAGGTACACCCGTTAATCATGAGCGGATGTTTCAATACATCAATACCGTTTTGACCGGCGGCGATGTATCCAAGGTGGCCGAACCGATGAAACTACCTAATGGCGGTATTTATCATCCCGAGTTCGCCAATCTGGTTTTTGACGCTCTGCCGGATTACTTGGCGTGGTGGGAAAAGCACAGTGGTAAGAAATGGCAAGAAAATTCCGTTATCGCAATGGAGATTTCTTCAACTTACATCTCGGATGGTCAACTGCGCATGTTGGCAGAAACCGTACAGAGTATTGAAAAAGCCGGCGGTGTACCCTTGGTTTTTTTTCGATCTAGGCCTCCAGTCAGACCTGCTGATCCGGCGGTTATGCAAGGCAGTGGGCAATCGGATAAAAACGGCAAAGGGCGGCCAACTGCAGCGCAGGGTCGTGGCAAAGCGGATGTGCTAGATAGCAGTAAAGGTCCTGATCGTGGATTTCCAAATCCCAAGCCAAGCAAAATAGAACCTGTTAACGAAGCCATATTAATGATGGACGGCAAATTGCTGCCGAACGTGATGATGGTCAATACCTTCCTGGGTAACAATCCTGACGGCCGGAAAGCTTGGCATCAGGCCATGGGAATTCCGGTGATCAACGTCATCAATTATCGCAAGGGAAAGCGTGCCGACTACTATCAGGATCTGGCCGGCGTGACCAGCTTTGAATTGCCGTTTACCCTGACCAATGCCGAATATATAGGCATGCAAGACCCCGTGGTTCTGTCAAGCAACGAGGATGGCGAAATGGTACCAATACCTGAGCAAATGGATCTGCTAATCGGTAAAGCCATGAATCTGGCCAAACTGCAAACCATGGCCAATGCCGATAAAAAAGTGGCGCTGTTGTTTTGGAATCATCCACCGGGTGAGAAAAATCAAGGTGCTTCCAATATGAATGTGCCGCGTTCTATTGAATACCTGATTGAAAAACTTAAAGCCGAAGGCTATGCCTTCAACAGTACCAGTGAAGCGGAAATTATCGAGGCGGTAGCCATCATGCTAAGACCTCGCTATCGTCGCGGCGAAATTGATGCCTTGATGAAGACCGCGCATTGGGACTTCCTGCCTTTGGAGGCCTATAAAACCTGGTTCGCCACTTTACCCGCCTCGGTGCGTGAAGGTATTAACGCCGCATTTGGCGAACCGGAAAAGAGTAAATGGCTGGCTGACAAGGAGGGCAAGCGTGGGTTTGTGATACCTAGAATGAAGTTAGGGAATTTGGTGATGATGCCTCAGGCAACCCGCGGTGAAATGAATTTTGATGAAGATGAAAAGAAAATCTTCCACGACACCAAAGTGCCGCTCAACCATTCTTACCTGGCAAGTTATTTGTGGATACGCGAGCAATTGAAAGCCAACGCCATCATCCACTTCGGTACCCACGGCTCGCAGGAATGGACACCCGGCAAAGAGCGTGGCTTGTGGGCTTTTGATAACCCCAATTTGTTGGTAGGGAACGTTCCGGTTATTTACCCTTATATAGTCGACAATATTGGCGAAGCCATTCACGTCAAACGCCGTGGCCGTGGCGTGATTGTCAGCTACCAAACGCCCGCTTTTGCCCCTGCGGGATTGTCTGACGATTTTGTGAAAATAAACGACACCATCCGTGAATACCATGCATTGGACGATGGTCCGGTAAAACGCAGTAGCCGCCAGTCCATTATCGAGCAAGCCTTGAAGATGAATATCGACAAGGATTTAAAGATTGCGACCGATGACTTGAATCAAAACTTCGAAACGGTATTGCGCGATGTAGAGGATTATCTGGAGGAATTGGGCTCGGCCATGCAGCCGCTGGGCTTGCACACCTTGGGCAAGGACGCCGAGCGTGGGCATTTGATCAACAATGTCATGCAAATGCTGGGACAACCGTTTTACGAGGCAATGGGAATCGATGCCAAGGAAACGTTTAGAGGAGATTACAAACAACTGCAACAAACCAAACCGTATAAGTTTGTTGACCAGTGGGTGTTTTCCGACCAGCCATTGGCTGACATAGCAGATGAAAAGCTGCGCGCATCGGCGGAATTAGGCCGCAAGTATTTGGTGGATTTACAAGCCATTCACGAAATTGAAGGTGTCAGCAAAGGCTTGTCCGCTCGCTGGATAGACCCGTCTTATGGCGGCGACCCGATCCGCAACCCCGATGCGGTGCCTACCGGCCGCAACATGTACGGCTTCGATCCGTCTCGAGTGCCTACGCCATCAGCCTATGAATCGGGTAAAAAATCGATCGAAGAGCTGATAGTCGATTACAAAAAAAACCATGACGGTCAATTCCCTGAAAAACTGACCTTCACCATGTGGAGCACCGAAACCATGCGCCACATGGGCATGTTGGAAGCGCAGATCATGTATGCCTTGGGCGTAAAACCCATCTGGGATAAAGGCGGTAAAGTGACTGGCATGGAAGTGATTCCGCAAAAGGAATTAGGGCGTCCGCGCATCGATACCGTCATTTCATTGACCGGCTTGTACCGCGATCAATTCCCCAATGTCATGGAGCGCTTTAACGAGGCGATCGTGATGGTGGCAAATTTGAACGAGTCCGATCAAATCAACTTTGTGCGCCGCAATACCTTACGCATCAAAGCACAGTTAATGGGCGAAGGGGTGGCGGATAAACAGGCGGAAGATTTTGCCTTGACTCGGGTGTTTGGCAACGAAAGCGGCGATTACGGCACCAAATTGCCAAAAGCAACCTTGGCTTCGGATAAATGGGAAAAAGACGACGGCAAGTTAGCCAAGCTATATCTGTCGCGTATGTCTTGGGCTTACGGCCCTGACACAGGTAATTGGAGCAAGAAACTGAAAGACGGCAAAGGCAACGAGTTAAATGCCTATGCCGAGCATTTAAAAGGCACCAGTGCCGCAGTGTTTTCCCGTTCCTCAAATTTACGCGGGCTTTTGGATATGGACCATCCGTTCGAATATCTGGGTGGGATTTCCTTGGCGGTGCAGCATCTGGATGGCAAGGCGCCGCAATTGTATATTTCGAATATGCGCGATCCCAATAAAACCAAATTGGAAACCGCAGAAAAGTTCATGGCTAAGGAATTGCGGGCGGTGTATCACCACCCCAACTGGATGAAGGAAATGCAGAAGGAGGGTTACTCCGGTACTTTAAAAATGCTGGATGTTGTCAACAACTTCTGGGGTTGGCAAACCATGGATAAAAATATTGTCCGGAACGACCAGTGGCAGGAATTTCACGAAACCTACGTCAAGGATCGTTACAACCTGAAAATGCGGGAATGGTTCGAAAAATCCAATCCGACCGCATTGGCGCAGATCACAGAACGCATGCTGGAAGCCATTCGAAAAGACTATTGGCAAGCCGACGAGCAAACCAAAAAAGAATTGGTGCAGGTCTATCAGGAAATTGCGGCACAACACGATGTACACACCGACAATCAAGCCTTTAAAGCTTATGTGGCCGAATTGGCCCAAGGATATGGCATCGGTGCCAACGCAGCGCCGGATGTGGCCCAGGCTGCTGCACAATCCGCCGCCCAAGCACTTCCCGCCGACGCGGCAACGGTTAATGTTCAAGGGCAACAATTACAAAAACAAGAAGAACCTAAACCAGTGGAAGAGGACTGGACGCAAATTCTATATCTGTTGCCTGTGTTATTGAGTTTGCTGGCGGGCATGCTATTTCAGTTTAAGCAGAGACAAGACGAGGTATTACCTAAAAGCCGGGGATTAATGCCGGTCAGTTAATATCAATTAAGACCTTGTGAGGGCTGTTAGGAAACTGCCCTCCAAAATATAACGATTTACCATTAATAACATAACGAGACCAATTGAATCATGTCATTTATAGAATTGTCACTATACGAGGTTACTAAATTCTTTTTAACCCCTGTTTTACTGCTGATTATCGGCATGTTTTTATATGCCTTTTTTGCGTTGGGTGTGTTTTTGGTGGAGTTATTGCAACGTCTTAGAGCAGATAGCTCGGGAAAAGCATACCCATCGAGTTTGGATAACTATCGTCAACAAGTAAAGGATTGCAACTTCGAAGCGTTGGAGATTTTTATTCTGAAAAAACTGGAGCCTTTTCGGATCGTGTCTCGGGCTGCGCCGATGTTGGGTTTGGTGGCGACCATGATACCGATGGGCCCGGCCCTGTTGTCGCTTTCCGAAGGCGATAGCCATACCGTCAGCGAAAATTTGGTCGTGGCTTTCTCGGCAGTTATTACCGCATTACTCGCTGCATCCATCACCTTTGTGATTTTGACCTTACGCCGGCGTTGGCTGTTGACGGAATTGCACGCACTCAACAATGAATTGTAAGGAGGAATGATGGCAAGTCCACGTAAGTTACACATACTCGAAGACGAAGAATTGGACGATCCTATTTTATCGGTCGTCAATGCTGTCGACGTATTTTTGGTCATCATTGCGATTTTGTTCATCATTGTGATGGAAAACCCCTTGAACCCTTTTAATCAGGACGATGTGGTCGTAGTTAAAAATCCAGGCAAGGAGAATATGGAAATGATTATTAAAGAAGGGGAAAAAATGGAGAAATATAAAACAACTGGGAAAATTGGTGAAGGCGAAGGCATGAAAGCCGGTGTTACCTACCAAATGAAAGATGGTTCTTTTGTTTATGTTCCCGAAAAGGGCGAAAAAAAATAATCAGGCTAGACAATTAAAATAAGGAGAAATAATGCCTTTTCATATTGCACCGAAAATCATTATTGATGGCACGCTGTATACTTTATTAGTATTTTCGATGATTACATGGACGCTCATTCTGTTCAAATTCTGGCAGTTTGCTAAAAATACTTATTACAACAAAAAATATGCCTCTAATTTTTGGGGCGCAAGAAACTTAAAAGACGCAGAACAAAATCTCGCTGATCAGACAAGCGGGCCGAAAGCACGTGTCGCTGCCTGCGGTTTTCGCTGGTTAACGGACGTGCGTCAGCCGGAGAGTTCCGCTTGCCTGAAATTCTTCGGGTCACACGAGAATTTGCTGGAACAAGCTTTGCGAAAACAAAGCCAAGATGAGCAGAGGCGCTTGGAAAGCGGATTAACCATGTTGGCCAGTATCGGTAGCACCGCGCCATTCGTTGGTTTGTTTGGCACGGTAATGGGCATCATGCATGCGATGCACGACATCAGCGCCTCCGGTTCTGCAAGTTTGGATGTGGTGGCCGGACCTATCGGTGATGCGCTGATTGCCACGGCAATCGGTATCGCCGTCGCAGTGCCCGCTGTGCTGGCATACAACTTTTTTCTGCGTAGTGCCAAGAACCATAAGGCGGCGCTGGATAATTTTGTCGACGGTTTTTTGCACATCGCATTTTCGGATAATGGCTAAAAGGATTGACTATGGGATTCAGAACTCAGTCGGATACAGAGGATGCCGTCAGCGAAATCAATGTCACGCCATTAGTGGATGTGATGTTGGTGCTGGTGATTATCTTATTGGTCACCGCGCCCTTATTGACTCAATCCGTCAATGTGGCATTGCCAAAAACAGCCTCAACCACACCAGATACCGAACAGCAGCCCATGCAGCTGGGTATCGATGAGCACGGTGCGATTACGCTGAATAAAAACCCAATTGCCAATCTGGATGCATTGGAGCTTTCGTTGCAAAACGCGTTAAGCCTCAATCCTGATCAGGTCGTTCATGTCTATGCGGATCATCAGATTAATTATGGCAAGGTCGCCGAATTAATGGCGGCGGTGCAGCATGCCGGTATTTCCAAACTGGCGTTTGTGACGCTCGAGCAGTAGCGGGATTTATTTAAGGCGATTTCCTGCGAAAAATAGTCCAGGCTGGCTGGTCTTTTTGTCCAGCGGCTGGCGACTCGAAAAGGTTACGTAGCGCAACTATGCGCCCTTTTTCTATCCTGGCCGCCGAACAAAATTCGGTGCCATCCCGGTACATTTATTCTTGTCAATCGCCTAACTAGGGGACGTCGCGTCAATGGATTTCAATTTGCGGGTGGAAGTTGAGTTTCAGTTTGACGCTTTTTTTAAATCTACATGCGTAATATTTTTTAATTTCAGGAAAATGATATGAAAGATAATAAGAAGGCACGGAAAGCTAGAGTCAACGAAACCCTCTTGGCTCAGGCTATTGTGTTAACGCTGCCGATATTGGCTTTATCGGCATCTCCGCCGGCGCAGGCCGAAAAGGCTGTCCAAAATAAGGAAACGACTAAGGCGAAGTCTGCCGCGGGCGCCAACTCAGAGCCTGAAGAATTGGCGCCGATTAGTGTTACCGATACCAGGTCCTTGCAAATGCCTGTGGAGAATTGGCTGACCAAAGAGAGTTCGAAAGTGGTGCAGGAACGGACCAAACTGGGCGAATTGACCAAAACGACCCCTATATCCGGCAGCATTATCGATAAGGAGGAACTGGACACGGTCAAATATGTAGATATCCTGCGCGAGCAGTTTAGTCGTATACCGGGTGTAAGCGCCGTCAGAAACATCCGGTTCCCGGATGGAGGTAAGGGTTATACGCTGAATTTGCTAGATGGCATGATAGTCAGTAATCCATTCGGTACTTTTACATTTGCCGATCAAATCAATCCATCAGAGATTGAGCGCATCGAAGTCATTCGTGGACCTGGATCGGTTTTATATCCCAGCAACGGTTTTGGCGGGGCGATAAATGTCATCACCCGTGAACCGCCGAAAACCCCGCGATATTCCATTTCGCAAGAGTACGGCGGCTACGATTTTTTTAGAACCCGCGGTTCGGCAACCGGCATGATAACCAAGGATCTGGGGTATGCGGCCAGCATAAACTATATGGAGTCTAACCCCTGGGCGGATAGGGAAAGTAGCGAGCGCTTCTATAAGACCGGCAAACTGTTCTATCGGCCGGATGATGTTTCCACATTGACGCTAAGATTCGAGCATGCGAATTTGTACGTGGAAAATTCTGGTGCCCTGACCAGGCAGCAATGGGTTGATAATTGGCAACAAGCGGGGCCGACCACCAAAAACCTTTACCAGGACTTTGAGTACATTACCGGTATGTCGTCCTATAAACGGAAAATCGGTACCGGTGGGGAGTTGGAATTGACCTTTTCCCGACGCGATCAAAATGGCATGGATGGGAACCCGGGCGGCGGCAGCGGCGCGTCCAACGCCAGTATCAACCAGGTCGATAACGTTGCCAATAACGGTCACATCGTTTACCGGCAGGATTTCGACTTTGTCAAATCGCGGGTATATACCGGCTTGGATCTCTTTAACGGTTATCAAAACTCGCTGAGATTGCAGCGGGTTCCAAACACGTTTAAAATTACCACCCCTGATCGCTACACCGAGACCGGCTACAATCAGCTGGCACCGTTCATTCAGTATGAATTTTCCCCATTAAATGGTCTGTTCGGGCAAGACACGGCGTTTTCCTCGCTGGATAACATGCGCTTTAATTTTGGCTTGCGGCATGAAGACTTCGAGCAGCAATACACTCAAACCACATTGCCGACTGGCGAGACAATCAACGGTAGTAACGCGTATTCGAAGCTGATCAAAAAAGGCGGTCTTAGTTATGAATACCAAAAGGATCACGTACTTTGGTTCAGCATGGCCGATGGTTGGTACCCGCCGGGTGCTTCAACCAACGTGACGGCGACTTACCCTAATTACGGTCTTACTCCGGAAGAGAGTTTTACTAAGCAAGTCGGTTTGCGCGGTTATTTTCGTGATCAGCAGTTAAGTTACGACGTCGCAGCGTACGAAACCAATATCGATGATTATATTGCCAGTATTTTGTGTAGCGATAACCCCGGTTCTTGTCCGGGTTGGGCGGCATTACCCAATTCGATTAAAGGAAAGCCCAATCAGGCTAAGATAAATGCCACTTATACCGGTAACCCTGGTTCGGTCACGGCCAGAGGATTTGAAACGGCCTTGTCTTATCGTCCGCATGAAATGATCAAGTTCGTCGTAGCGCATACCTTAGTGTGGCAGCAATGGGACAAATATAATGCGGGCGCCACTAAACTGACAGGCGTCAACCTGACTAGCGTGCCCAAACACCAAGTCAACGGCCGCGTAACGGTTTACCCGGTGCCGGGCTGGAGCGTGGAGTTCGAATCGGATTACATCAGTAGTTACTATACCAACGTCCAGAATACAGATGCCTATCAGCGGCCGATGTTGTTCAATTTGCGCACCGCCTACACATGGAAAAACTGGACGACGTCGTTGACCATCTTGAACGTGTTGGACAGCAAATACTCATCGCGGGTTTCGGCCAATGCAGCCAATGTGCAAAGCTACCACGGTCTGGCGGGTACCGGTGATGGCCCCATCAGCTTCCGGGCCGGTATTCAATATGATTTCTGATAATCCATTATGGCCCGTTTATGCCGAATGCCATTGTGTGGCTTGCGGCTTTTGACGGGCCAGCCTTTATAACCACCGACATGATTCATTCCAAAAAGCCGGATTAGAGCGAATGGCCGCTGTCTACGCGCTGGCATATCGGAAGCCGCAATCCGTTGAGCGGATAAAACCGTCGGTATGAATTTTTGTTGCTATCGAGGAGAAAAATGAAGCGTACCTCTTTATTTTTTGTGGCCTGTTTGCAGGCAAGTAGCTCGGCCTATGCTGTCACGCAATTATGGTTTACCGATCAACCTGCCGATAGGCGCCTGTTGAAAGACCTGCACAATTCGCACGGTGGTTTGGTAAGCATCGAAAATGACGTCTACGTCAAGCAGCTTTGGCTGCAACAAGGGGCGGGTTTGCATGATTCCGGTCTGCAACAAGCTCAAGGCGGAAAATTTCATCTGTTAGATGCGGGCGGTAATCTTATGGAGCCTGTACTTGAGCCGGAAGGGATGCGTTTCAAAATGCCCGACGAGGGCTTTTATAACGCCTATTACACCGAACAGGTCCTGGCGAATCAGGTGCTGAACATCGCCACGGCCAAAGCGGAAGTGTTAAAACACAACTGTCGTTTAGGACATAACTATGATCGAGCGCTGGTCAATCCCCATCAATGGGATGCGGCGCCACTGGATATTATTCGGCTTCGCCTGCCCGAAGAGGATTTTCATACCCGTATTCAATCCGGCAACACCCTGAAATTCCGCGTCCTGCACTTGGGAAAACCGGCTAGTGGAGCTACGGTCAAATTGGAAACCGAAAAAGGTTGGAGCAAAACCACACGTACCGACGAGCAAGGGATGGCCCGTTTTCAGATTATCCAGGATAGTTTTGCGACGGATGAAACTGCGGAAAGCGGTTCCGGCAAGCCGGACGCAGATTCCGTCAAGCAACAGCGCCCGCCAAAATCCTGGGGCAACAAACAGGCAGAAAATCAAGAGCATAATGCCGATCATGGGTCGCAACAGCGCGAAGGGCGTGGTGGCGAGCATCAGCGGCATAACAATGACAGGTTTTTGGTGTCTGCGACCTTTAGCAGTCCGGATGTTGGCGAACTGGACGGCAAGCCTTATCGGCAGGTTGATTATTCGGTCGCGATGACGGGGCGTTATACCGTCAATATCCAAGCGGCAAAAGGGACGTCGGAAGCCTTGATGTTTTCCAGCGCGGGTTTTTTAACCTTGGGTGTGAGTGCGGCCCTTTACCGCCGCCGCAGGATCAAACCCTTTAAAGAGATTAGCTTCGATGAACATTAAAGCTCGCATTGACCGCCTGGATTGGCGGCGGTTTCGTTTCTGGTTGCAATTGGCCGCTTTCTTATTGCTGGTTTATGGCGGTCGATTGGCGATCGATTTAGGCCAAAGCCTGCCGACCTTTGCCTGTGGCTACAACCGGGGCGCTACCGCCGGTGTGTGTTATCTGCTGCCCTTGCAGCATCAGTTAGCGCAGCCCTGGTCGCGCTTGTTCAGTCCGGCAGGTTTGGAAGTGTTGGGCGGCCTAGGGCTGTTTTTATTATGGTTTGTGGTGCTGAATAAAGCTTGGTGCGGCTTCATTTGTCCCTTGGGTACTATTCAAGATTGGATAACCGGCTTACGCAAAAAGTTGGGCATACGTTACAGCAGCTATACGGATGAACAATTTAACCAACTCCGACTGATTAAATATGCGCTGTTACTGCTGTTGATTTTTATCCCCTTGGGGATAGGCGGGCAGTTTTTGTCGCATGACTGGGGGACGCCGTTTTGCCAAATCTGCCCGGCCAGGATGGTCATTCCGCTGTTCAACGGCGATTTTTCTCAGTGGGTCATCAACTTTTCCAGTACTGGAAAAATGATACTGACCGCCATAGGTATGTTCATCACCGGCTTGTTTTTTGTAGGTTCTTTTTTGAAAAAACGCTTCTTTTGTTTTTTCTGCCCGATGAGCGCTTTTCATTACATTTTTTCCAAGTTCGCCTTGTTCAAACTTAAAAAAGAAGGTTCTAAATGTACCGTGTGCGGTGATTGCTACCGCGTCTGCGACATGCAGATCAAGCCCATCGCCGACAATGTGACCAAGAAGGACATTCTTATGGATGATTGCATTTTATGTTTGAAATGCGTTGCAGCCTGTCCTGAGGAAGGTGCTTTGCGCGTCGATATTTTGGGGAAACCGATATTTGAAGCCACCAAAGACGGTTTTGTTAAACGGATGGGCATGGAGAAAAAGCAATGATGTCCGAGCCACAGGAAAGAGCGATCGAAACCAGTCAACAACGGCATGCGCGCCATCAAGGCATGGAGGCCAGCGAGGTTTTGGATGTAGTGGAAAAGAGCTTTTCCGGCAATCCCAAGGCCATGCAGTATTTCTACGACTTATTTCGCGATGTGTATTGCAATGGCGTCAAGACGCATTCCGGCAAGGAAACGATAGGCACGATGTGCGTACAAATACCGGACGAAATCATTCATGCGGCCGGCGGTATCCCAGTCAGAATGTGTAACGGCTTTTATACCGACGAAGAGATCGGCGGCGAGTTCATGCCGGCTAAATCCTGCTCTCTGGTTAAAGCCTCGCTAGGGATGTTGAAAAGCGAAACCAACCCCTATAGCGACGGCATCAAAACCATCGTCAACCCCACCACTTGCGACCAAAAGAAAAAAGCCGCCGGCATGATGCGGGAAATGGGCTACCAGGTTTACGACATGGAATTGCCTCCGGTTAAGGAAAGCGAGGAAGGCCGGGAATACTGGCGAAGGTCGGTACGCAAGTTTACTCAGGAAGTAACGCGGATAACGGGTAAGAAAATTACCAAAAAGGGTCTAAAGGAAACTATCAGAAAAGTAGGTCAAGCCCAAATTGCCTATCATCGCCTGAACGATTTGCGCAAACATACGCCTGTACCCATTTTGGGCAAAGATATCTTCATGCTGACCAATGCCTATTTCTTCGATGATCTCGAATGTTGGACGCAGGCCGCCGAAGCGTTGTGCGGCGAAATCGAACAGCGCGTTGCCAATGGATTTAACGCGGCCGGACGGCATTCGCCGCGCATCATCTTTACGGGTTCGCCACCGGTTTTCCCGAATCTGAAAATCCCCTTGATGATCGAGTTAGCGGATGGAGTGATCGTGGCCGATGAAACCTGTTCGTCCAACCGGCTGTTAAATGACATGGTTTCGGTGGACGAATGGTTTATGTACGACATGGTCGACGCCGTGGCCGACCGTTATCTGAAGTCCTGCACCTGTCCGATTTTTACCATGAATGACGATAGGATTCGGCGCTTGATCGACCTGTATCGTAGCTTTCATGCCGATGGTGTGATCTACCAAGCCTTTTCCGGTTGTTCGGTATACGAAATGGAGCAACGCAGTGTCGCCAAAGCTATGGAAAAAGAAGGCATACCGATGTTGTATATCGAAACCGACTATAGCCCCAGTGGTACTGGTCAGCTATCCACACGGATTGAGGCGTTTATGGAGTCTTTGAAAGCACGCAGGAGAAATAAGCGATGAATTATTTTGCAGGGATCGATATCGGTTCTACCGCCATCAAAATCGTGGTGATCGACCAGGATAGGCAAATCATTGGCAATAAAGTGGTCGGCACGGGAGCCTTGGTGTTTAAAAACGCCCAAAACGCATTTTTGGCTTTGCTCGGCGAAATCGGCTTGACTCGGCAGCATGTCAGCTATCTGACAACCACGGGATACGGGCGGAAATTGTTTCAGGATGCCGATGAAACTATCAGCGAAATCACCGCCAACGCCATTGGGGCCCGAGAAGTGGGGAAACCGTTCGGCACCATACGCACCATCATCAATATTGGCGGCCAGGATTCCAAAGGTATCAGTCTGGATGAGCAAGGCAATGTCACCAATTTTGCAATGAACGACCGCTGTGCGGCCGGCACCGGACGCTTTCTGGACATGGCGGCACGCAACCTAGAAATAGATGTAACGGATTTAGGCCCGTTTCATTTCAATGCCGTTAGCACTCCGGCCGCGGTAAATGCCACCTGTGCCGTGTTTGCCGAATCGGAAATTATCGGTTTATTGGGTATGGGGCATGGCCGGGAAGAAATCGTCAAGGGCATTCATTTTTCCATTGCCAAGAGAACGATCAAACTGGTGAAAAGAGTGGGTATCGAGGAGTTATTGTATTTCGATGGCGGGCCGGCACTAAACCAAGGATTGGTGGCCGCCCTGGAGGACGAATTGGGGCGACGGCTGGTGATACCGCCCATTCCGCAAGTGACCACGGCCTTTGGTGCGGCAATCATCGGTTTGGAGTCTTTCCAATTCGAGAAACAGGAAAGGCAAGAAATTGCGCCGCAAGTGGTAGCCGTCAGCGGTGGATGTCAGAGTTGTACCTGTGACTGAGCCAGTCCTTAGCTTTCGAATCAACAGCTCTGTGCCTAAGCCATGCGACAGCGTTATTTTTCATTTTTTCACAAGCCATTATGCCGAGTCAGCATTTGTATAGTCTGCCGACTGTTTTCGTCTTGGGTCTGGTATTTGGCATGGGACCATGCACGATTACCTGTTTGCCTTTTTTGGGTCCGGTATTTTTGGCCAAGCACGGCGGGATTAATCAATCGTGGAAGATTATCCTGCCCTTTTCTTTAGGTCGCTTGTCTAGCTATAGCACCCTAGGCATTTTTTCCGGCCTTGCCGGGGCCTCTATCCAGCAAATGCTGGACAATTTTTGGGTGGCATGCTTATTGGGTGGATCGACTATTTTGGTAGGCCTGCTTATTTTTTACCGTAGCTATCGAAAAAGCGGCTGTAAAGGCGGTAAACGTATCGCTCTGCAGGATCACCCGCTATTGCCCAGCGGCCTGTTCTTTATGGGGGTGGGGATGGCGGCAACCCCCTGTATCCCTTTAACGAGTGTGATAGTAACGGCGGCCAGCACCGGTAGCGGCCTGTCGGGCTTTTTTTTGGGTTTGTGCTTCGGCATCGGTGCCGTCATCGTGCCTGCTTTAGTGTTTGGTATGGGTATGGCGTACTTCAGTGAGCGTATCCGACAAATATTGTTTGGTTGGCGTACTCGTTTGGAACGGGCAAGTGCGCTGCTTTTGATTGCCATGGGTATTTTTACGATTGGAGGGGCGGTCGGCTAAGACTTGCCAAGGGTTGCGTTATCGTTGGTCAATCGTGAAGTATCGGGTTGACTGTTTGAATTTTGATTGTGTTTTAATTACGCCTGTCTATGAACACACTTATCAGTTGGTTTACCCGTAATAGCGTTGCGGCCAATTTGCTTATGCTTGCGATTATGCTGTGGGGCATGACCGCCTTCGGCAAGATTATCGTTGAGGCACATCCTTCAACCCCAATGGATCTGGTTACGGTTAAGGTGTTCTTTAGGGGGGCCGCCCCCAAAGACGTTGAAGAAAGCGTCTTGGTCAGAATTGAAGAAGCGATTCAGGACCTTGACGGCATCAAGAGTATCAATTCGCAAGCGACCGAGAGCAATGGCGAAGTGAATATAGAGGTAGGGGAAAACCATGATCCCCGCAAACTCCTAGAAGATGTTAAAGCCCGCGTCGATACCATAGACAATTTTCCCGAAGGCATGAAAAAGCCGGTTGTCGCGATAGCCCAGAGACAGTGGGAAGTCATTAGCGTTATCGTAGCTGCGGATGCGCCGGAGCGAGAATTGCGATTGCTTGGCGAGCGGGTGCGTGACGACTTGGTGGCTTTGCCGGGCGTTTCGCAAGTTCAATTAACGGCCGTTAGGCCTTACGAGGTGGCGATCGAAGTTTCGGAAAAGGATTTGCAACGTTACAGTTTGACCTTCGATGCAATTGCGCAGGCAATTAATCGATCCTCGTTAAATTTACCCGCTGGGAGTATCAAATCAACCAATGGCGAGATTATGTTGCGCACCATGGGCCAAGCGTATGACAGGGAGGCTTTTGCAAATATCGTGCTGCGCCCACGGGACGATGGCAGTCAATTGCGCTTAGGCGATATAGCCAATGTTGTGGATGGTTTTGAAGAGGAACCCTTGCAAACGGCTTATAACCATAAGCGTTGCGTCAAAGTTGAGGTTTATCGTTCGGGTAATCAAAGTGTGCTGGATATTGCCAGCAAGGTGAAAAATTATATTGCGGAAAATCGTGATCGTATGCCACCCGGAGTGGAACTTACTTATTGGCGGGATCAGGCGGAGTCCATCAAGATAAGGTTGGATAGTTTGTTAAATAGCGCCATTCAAAGCATGTTGCTGGTGTTTATCGTGCTATCGCTATTTTTGCGTATGTCTATTGCGTTTTGGGTTTCGGCCGGCATACCGGTTTCAATTTTGGGTGCTTTTGCGATGATGCCGATTTTAGGGATCAGTATTAACTACACCAGTGTCGGAGCGTTCATTTTAGTGTTGGGCTTGGTGGTAGATGATGCCATTGTCACGGGTGAAAGTATTTACGCACGGATTAAACAGAACTTAGATAAGAATGGCACTGTAGCCGCTATTAAAGGTACCCAGGAAGTGTCTGTGCCTGTCACTTTCGGCATGCTGACGACGGTGGTCGCATTTTTTGGCTTGCTGATGAATAGCGCCGGAGAGTTGGGCAAAAACCTAAATGTGGTACCGATGATTGTCATCAGCGTTTTATTGGTTTCATGGGTGGAATCGAAATTTATCTTGCCCGCGCATCTCAAACATTTAAGTTTCAGTACAGGTCATGATTCGAATGCATTTGGCCGCTGGCAAACTCGATTTGCCGATGGCCTGGAACAGGCAATAGCTCGCTTTTATACCCCGTTTTTGCTCAAGGTATTGGAATACCGCTACCTGGCCTTATCGGTTTTGTTTACGTTGGCAATGGTTTTAGTCAGTCTCGTGGCGAGCGGCCGGATTGGCTTTAATTTTTACCCCAACGCGCCTAGTGATTCGGTCCGAGCCACGCTGACCATGCCGATAGGCACGCCTTTCGATGTTACCCGGCGTCATGCCGAGACCATGATTGAAGCCGCCGAAAAATTACAACGGAAATACCTCGAGCCGGTGACGAATAAAAGCATCATTATTGCCATTTACAGCAGCGCGGGTAGTACTGGTGGCAACAGCAAACCGCAATCGCACATTGCCCAAGTGATGTTTCAAGTTACCCCCCCCGAAATTCGCAGCATTAAAGTCAGCAGTCAGGAATTGGCCGCGGAGTGGCGAAGCCTGATCGGCACTATTCCGGGGGTGGAAAAATTGAGCTTCGTCGGTGAAATCCGTCGCGGCAATGGCATGCCGGTCGATGTCGAGCTGCGGGGTCAAAATTTCCAATTGCTCAATGATGTTGCAGAAAAATTACAAACGCATCTTGCGAGCTATCCTGGTGTTTCGGAGATTACCAATAGCCATGAAGCAGGTAAGGAAGAGTTGCAACTCAGTATCAGACCCGAAGCGGAATTGTTGGGCGTGACACTCGATGATTTGGCCAGACAGGTACAACAAGCTTTTTTGGGGCTGGAAGCGCAAAGAGTACAGCGCGGTCGCGACGATGTCAGGATCGTGGTGCGTTATCCAGTCGCCGAGCGAAGCTCATTGGCCGAGCTAAAAATGATGAAGATACGCACACCCAGCGGTATTGAAGTGCCGTTCGCCGATGTCGCCGATATAAGAATGCAACGCAGTGCTGCCGTGATTCATCGCGCCGACAGGTTCCGCACGTTGAATGTGACGGCTGATGTCGATTTCAAAACTGTGGGGATGGAATCGCTAAAACAGGATGTGGATGAATGGCTGCAAGACCTGCTGTCTGCCCACCCTGATGTCAACTACCGCTGGCGAGGACAGGCTCAGGAACAAGCCGAATCACTGACCAATGTGGTTTCCGGCACTAGTTTGGCTTTACTGGGTATTTATGCGATGTTGGCCATTCCTTTTAGATCCTATACGCAACCTTTTATTGTCATGTCGGTGATTCCATTCGCTTTGCTGGGGGCAGTGCTCGGGCATATGGTCTTGGGTATCAATTTAACGCTGAACAGCATTTTAGGTATGGTTGCTTTGATGGGGGTCGCCGTCAATGACAGTTTAGTGATGGTCGATTTCATCAACCGGCGCAAATTGGCGGGAGAAGATATTGGTTATGCAATCAGTCAAGCTGGTTCAATCCGCTTTCGACCCATTATGCTGACATCGCTAACCACCTTTGTGGGCTTATGTCCCTTGATGTTTACCGATAATGTGCAGGCGCAATTTTTGGTACCCATGGCGGCCTCATTGGGCTTTGGGGTGTTATTTGCCACATTTATTACGCTATTTTTTGTGCCTATGAATTATATGATTCTGGAGGATATCGGCGGTTGGTTGCATAAGTCTTTTAGAGAAAAGATCGCATGAAATTAATAGAGCCCAAAATCAAGTTATTGCCTCAGTCGCAATTCAATTTTGGCTTGGCCCTATGGGTTAAGTCAGTGTCAATCGGCTTTATGTTGCAAGGTTGTAGCTACTTTAGTCCGACGGAATCGCTACCTGAGACGGTTGCCATTCCAAGAGAATGGAGCTCCCAACTCAGTCAAGCCAGTCAGACGCAGGCCGGCTTGCCGTCCTGGGTCAATGAATTTTCCGACACGCGGTTGAACGAACTGGTAAGCGAAGCCATGCAGCATAATCCAGGCATGCAGCGTTTGTTGGCAGGGGTTGCCGTTGCTGACGATCAAACTTGGTTGGCTTGGTCGAAATTCTGGCCGCAGTTAACCGGCGGCTTTAAATCCAGCCGGAATAAGCGTAATAACGCAGCGGGTTTCGCGGTGTCGCCCAGGCCCATCAACAATTTCGGCGTTTCGCTGGATTTTCTCTGGGAAATCGATCTTTGGTATAGGTTAGGGAATGAGTTAGAAGCAACCGAACATGAAAAAACCGCCGCCGAATCAGATTTGTATGCGGCTCAATTGTCGCTGGCAGCTAATATTGCCAAGAGCTGGTTTGATGTCACCGAGGCATCGCAACAACTGCAACTGGCAGAAAAAACCATACAAAGTTTCAAGCATACTTTGGATATTGTGGAACAAGGTTATAACCTCGGTGTATACAAGCCTCTTGATGTGCGGTTGGCTAGAAGCAATCTACTCGGCGCCGAGGGGCGTAGGGAAAATTATTTAAAAATTCAGGATGAAGCCAAACGAACGCTGGAATTTTTTTTGGGCCGTTACCCTTCAGCCAATCTGACGACTACACAGCAATTACCCGACATTCCGCTGATCGTGCCCGCTAGTATTCCTTCCGAATTACTGGAGCGCCGTCCCGATATTGTTGCGGCGGCCGAACGTTTTTTTGCTACTGACCAAAGGCTGATAAAAGCCAGAAAAAACATGCTACCGACCATTCAGCTCAACGGTAGTGTCGGAACCAGCACAAAAAAATTGTCCGATATTTTTAATCCGGAAAATTTAATTTGGAATATGGCAGGCAGTCTTACCCAGCCGCTTTTTAATGGCGGACAGCTATTCACCGAGCACAGTCAGGCCGAGGCCCGGGTCAAGCAGGCAGCCGCAAGTTACGCAGAAGTGGTATTACAAGCCTTTCGCGAGGTTGAAACAACGTTGGCGGCAGGCCAATGGCTGCAGCAGCAATATTCGCTTCTAATTTCAGAAGTGACGGAATCGCGCGAAGCTGTAAGGTTGGCGGAGGCGGATTATCTGACCGGATTGACGGATATAGTTACCTTGCTGGAATCCCAGCGCCGTGCTTTGGATGCTGAAAGCAATTTGCTTGAGCTCAATAAGCAACGTTTGCAAAATCGTGTCAATTTGTATCTGGCTCTTGGTAGCCCAATTGTTGAACCTAATAAAATATGAAACTACTTCTTAAACGAATTCTGCCTCTGTTGGTAATGGCCTTAGGGGTTTCATTAGCTTATTACACCTACGCTACCAAAGTGGAGGTTAAGCGTAAGCCCAAGCTTAGTCAGGAGTTGAGCGTTGAGACGGTGAAAGTGAAACCACAGCAATTTACCCCCACCATTGAGGCGCAAGGGGTAGTCGAACCCAGGACGACGACGACCCTGATTCCGCGCATTTCGGGGGAAATCATCAGTGTTTCGCCTAACTTTAGACCTGGCGGTTTTTTCAAGCAAGGCGAAGTCTTGCTTGCATTGGATCAAACCGACTACAAGCTTGCGATGAAATCGGCTCAGGCCGAACTTGCTGAAGCCCGGTTTAATTTTGAACAGGAGGCGGCGCAAGCCGAATTGGCTGAGGCTAATTGGTCCAGGTTGAGAAATAATCAGGAAGCCTCAGATTTGGCTTTGCATAAGCCTCAGTTAGCCCGTGCGAAGGCTTCGGTGGATTCTGCCCTGGCAAAGTTGCAAAGAATTGAATTGGATTTGCAACGGACAACAATTAAAGCCCCCTATAGCGGGCGCATTTTGGAGCAGTTTGTCGACGTCGGTCAGTACGTTTCTCCCGGTACATCACTCGTTAAGATTTTTGCAACTGATTATGTGGAAGTGCGATTACCGATCACCGATAAGCAACGCGGCCTATTGGATTTGCCAAGAGCGTATATCGGCGAGACGACGGATAAGCAGCGTGTTTATCCAAAGGCCAATGTCAAAGCGGTCTTAGGCGGTCGAGAGTTTCGCTGGTCCGGACATGTTGTGCGTACCGAAGCCAATGTCGACAAAGCTACCCGACAAATGTTTGTGATTGTTCAGGTCGATAATCCTTATCAACACAATCAGGACGATAAGCCACCGCTTGAAATCGGACAGTTTGCTAAAGCAGAGATTCAGAGTAAGACATTCGATGACGTTTTCGTGTTACCACGCACGTCGATTCAAGGCGAGGACACCGTTATGACTGTCAATGAAGAAAGTCGAGTGCAGAGGAAAAAAGTCAATGTGCTGTGGGAAACTACTGACCAATTGGTTATAAAAGATGGGCTAGCCTCAGCCGATCAAATATGCGTGACGTATGTGCCTTTTGTTTCGGATAATGCCAAAGTAAAAGTAATTGCATCGAATTAGCCCATGAGTCCGTTTCTTGGCTTCGCAAGGATGGGAAAGCCGAATAGTCTTGCATTGGATGCTGGTGGCGAGGTTAGTAAGTTAACCGAAAGGTCCTTCGCCTCTTAAAACAATCAATGACAATTAAAGCCATCGACCCACCACAGCGGACATCCTCTCGGTGAAGAAATTGACCGCTTAAGGGTCGGGGTGAACCATTGATAATGTCGATTTGCTCACCGAATACCGGACAGCCAACTGGGTCACGGATGCCTTAACCGTTAAAATTGGAAACTCGCTCCGACCGGCAGGTTTTGGCCGATTGTGTTGAAAAACTCTCCTGAATGTATAGGTTTAGAGGAGTAAAATAAGTCCATCTCCGATTGGAATGAGAGGTGGTAGCATGATGGGACAACAATCAGGTATACAGGAACAACTGTTTTTCTGTTTCAGTCTGGAAAACCATGTACCGAAAGATCATCTGTTGAGGGATATTCACCGCCTTCTCGATCTTGGCGACTTTCGCAAGCAATTAGCCAGTTTTTACAGCCCGATGGGCCGCCCATCGATCGACCCCGAGTTAATGGTCCGCATGTTGATTCTCGGGTACTGCTTTGGGATTCGTTCCGAGCGTCGTCTCTGTGAAGAAGTCCATTTAAATCTGGCGTACCGCTGGTTCTGCCGACTGGACCTAAACGATGCCGTGCCGGATCATTCAACCTTTTCCAAAAATCGCCATGGCCGTTTCCGGGAGAGTCAGGCCTTTCGGTTGTTATTTGAAACAGTCTTGCAGCGGTGCATGGCTGAGGGCTTGGTGAAGGGCGAAGGCTTCGCCACCGATGCCAGTATCATCAAAGCCGATGCGCAACGACAACGTCGGGTTGAGGGTGGCGAGACTGTCGATTGGGGTGATCCCGAGCCAGAGCTGGAATCGAATATGATTGTAACCTATTGTATATATTGTTTAATTAAATATTATGTTGTTAAGTTACTGTAAAAGTTACTGCAAACCATGGTTCTATGCCTATTCTCTATGATTAATTCACCAGCGAATAACATACTTCATGAACGTAACCACTAGCCGACCAGCTCAAGATTAACTGCTCCAACAATGGCCAGTGATCTACCCCCATACCCCTTATCGATTTCCGCTAAGCAGCACCCCCAGTACCCCGCACCCCCCTAAATCTGATTTGGGTCCCCCCAGCTTTACTAAGCATAGTAATTTGCACAGGCAGAGGGTGGTTTTGTCGAATTAATGCTGCTAGGTTCCAATAACTTTTTCTACGCTTTGCGCTAAAGGCCTCAACTCGTGGGTAAGAAAATTCTTCATAGGGCGCAATAACTTTGTATTCATCGGCAAGCTGTTCAAGCTCGCAGTGCTGGCGATCAACAACATTCCATTTGTAGGAATGGGGCTGCCGAAAGTCGATTCCCGCGAAGACACCGTGCCCTCGGGGCTCACCAGGATCCCGAAGAGTTCTGCCCCCCCAGTTGTCGAGAACGCGGCTTAATTAAAGTCAGCATCTTGGGCTGGGTTGCAGTGGAAATAGTTGTTGATTATTTGATCAATATTGTCAATCATCACCCAAAATTGACCCGCTAAACGTCATTGAAAACTGACCCGCTTAAGCTTAATTTTTAGTTTTTTTCGATAATCTTGTTCCGTTGTTTTAACCGATAGGAATCATCGCCTGTTTCC
>VGVA01000027.1 GCA_016874115.1 Gammaproteobacteria bacterium | reverse complement strand
ACAAGGCCTATGACGCTGACGGGGTGTTGGGCGAGATTGAAAAGGCGGGGGCAAAAGCCGTTATCCCGCCTAAAAGCAACCGTAAGCAGCAACGGGAGTATGACAAGGAGCAGTACAAGAACCGCAACCTGGTGGAGCGGTTCTTTTGCCGGATCAAGCAATTTCGGCGCATTGCGATGCGCTATGAAAAGCTGGCCTCTCGCTATTCCGCTTTCATTGCTCTCGCTGCCAGCTTTATTTGGCTAGTTTAAATGTCAACAGGCTCTAGTGCTAGGGTTATCCTTAGCGGTTATTAACAGCTATGCGGAAGATATACAGAGGACAATGATGAGCGAACATTCCGGAAAAACCTACCAAAAGCCGTCTGACGAAGAATTAAAGAAAAAGCTGACGCCCCTGCAATACGACGTAACGCAAGATGAAAGCACTGAAGCGCCGTTTAAGAACGAATACTGGGATAACCATAAAGACGGCATTTATGTCGATGTGGTAAGCGGCGAGCCGCTGTTTTCCTCGCTCGACAAATTCGACTCCGGCATCGGCTGGCCAAGTTTTTCAAAGCCGTTGGTCAATGAAAACATCAACGAAAAAACTGATTTCAAATTGATTTTGCCGCGCACTGAAGTCCGCTCCAAGTATGGCGACTCGCACCTGGGCCATGTTTTCGAGGATGGTCCTAAACCCACCGGCATGCGCTATTGCATTAATTCCGCTTCCTTGCGTTTTATTCCAGTGGAAGATCTGGAAAAAGAGGGGTATGGGGAGTTTTTGAAGTTATTTAAGAAATAGAGTTAACTTCATAACTAAGTGAAAAAGCTATTAATCTGTTATAACAATAGTTGTTGAGTTCAGTAGAAAATTTTAAAACTTGGAACTCAGCAATTGAATGCTTTAAATGATGGGCTTAAGCTGGTGCTAGACTTATAATAATGTTCTAACTTTAACAATTGGACTGTTGTTGAAGTACTGTCGTCTACCAGTACCTATAAAAATAATGACCAACACCCGCGAGAACCCATTAATTGTCACCCAGCCGGATCATTTGACCGCCCATTGGGCGCAACGAGTGGTTAATCAGCAGGCAATTCCGGAACAAAAAAAAACTAAAATACAGCATTTTGAAGTAATTTCTGTGGATGTCGGTACGACGACACGTGTGCGGCTAAAGGTGGAACACGACGGTCCGACGACATTACCCAAACGCTGGTTTGTCAAATTGCCGTCGCTGTCGTGGCGGGCAAAAGCGATTACCGCCTTGCCGCGCTTGTTGCCGACGGAAGTCAAGTTTTATAAGGAGCTGGCACCGGTTATTCCCATTAATAAACCGCAAATGCTGGCGGCGCATAGCCGTTTCGGCAAAGGTTCCACGTTGGTTATTAATGATGTCACCGAAGCAAATGCATTGCCAGGACGGGCAGGGGATGCCTTGACGTTCAATCAGGCGCGCGCGGTCGTCGAGCATCTGGCGCGCTGCCACGCCCATTTCATCCATAAAGTCAAACGGGATCCCGGCTTCCAGTGGCTGGCGGGGCCGGTGCGCCGCCTGGAAGACGGTTTGGGGACAGCGTTGGCTGTGCCGTTAATGAAGCGCGGCCTGCAATTAGCTGGCGATATTATTCCGCATTCCTTGCATAAATCGGCAATGGAGTATGCGCGAAACCGCAAGCTCATTATGCAATTCTTGTCTGCAAAAACCCCAACATTAGTGCATCATGATTGCCATCCGGGTAATTTGTTTTGGCATAACGACGAGCCGGGTTTTCTCGATTGGCAAATGGTCAGGTTGGGCGAAGCCATCAGCGACATCAGTTATTTTCTGGCGACTGCTTTACTGCCGGAAGTGCGCCGCCAACATGAAACAGCGCTGTTATCGCATTACCACGAATTGCTGTCGGTTCATGGCGCCGCTGAGATTGAATTTAATGAGCTATATCAAAGGTTTAAGGCGCACTTGTGTTATCCGTTTGAGGCGATGGTGGTGACGCTTGCCGTAGGCGGCATGATGCAACTCGACAGCAACCTGGAAATGATACGTCGTGCAGCGCTGGCGGCGCAGGATCACGATACCTTTGCCTGCTTGCCGAACAAGTCTTGAACATCTTTCACAAAAGAGGAAATAATACCGGTTGGATAATGAGTTATTGACTTTTTAATGGGCCAAGTTATATCAAAACTTAATAGCAATAAGAGGTTAGCCATGAAACAACAACATTATTTTACCGATAAAACCGGTCGCAGCGCTGTTGCCATTGTTAAAGGCATAGACCGTGATGTGGAATGGGGAGAAGATATTTTGATGCTGGGCCTGGGTATTGTCATGCTGTCGTCCACCTTCGCACCGATTGCGCCGCCGCAAGTCTTGCTGCCGCTGGTCGCGCTAACCTTTGCAATTACCTCCAGCCTGGCGCGCATTAATTATCACCGGATGGAACGCCGGTTATCCGATTCGATGAAATACCTCGAAAGTCACGAGCAAGCCAAACTCAGGCCGATATGCCAGGTGTTTGTCGATCAGCCGATGGGTTCTTTGACGGAATCTTACAACCCTTTGAAAAATATAAAAAGATTGGCTAAAAGCGCCATCGGCGCGGTATTAATTAATCCGCTTTGGCTACCGATTTTTTACACGATGGGTATCCAGATTGTCGAAGAAGACAACTTGCAAGTGCTGAATAAGGCGGTCATGCGGGTGGAAAAAAGTTTAGGACTGTTAAAACCGGTCGAGCAAGAGCGGGAAACCGGTTAAGTCGGCATTTACTCGATAATTAATGCCTGTGCATTAAATTCCCAACGCCCTGAATTCAGTACATACCCGGCAACGTTCCCAAACTGTGTCGAAATCATCCATTAATTGCCGGTTCCGCGACGGCATTACCGGACTCCACACTCCCCGCAAAACGCTGCTTTGCTGGCGAAAACAGTAGCCGTCTCGGTCATTAATGAGATAGGCGGACGGATATTGCAAGTCCGCCGGTTCAATGGGTGTGCGAATGGTAAAGATGGACGGCAGCCGTTGCGCCAAGTCGATTAACGGATGCGGGTCAGCCCTGACCGCCAGCGTATCCTGCACAATAATCAAAATACTACCGCCGCTGCTGTTGATAGCAAATTGCTTGAGGGCTTCAAGCACATCTGACCGACCGTATAAAAAAGGCTCCAAATCTTTACTGTAGAGACGTATTTCCTTGCGGGCAGCGCCGATTAATGCCAGCGTAGCCGCTGTGATTTCATCAATCGAGCTAAATTCGGCGATTTCCACCAGAGCCGAACGCTGTTTGGGGACAGGTCGCGTTGTTTTTTCTAAGGGTTTAAGCGTTGACCGCATCAGCTGATGAGGAATGTTGGCGACCGTAAACGCATCGCCTTCGGAATGAAAACCAAATTTCCTATAAAAATCCACCAGGTATGCCTGCGCATTGAGCGACACTTCCGTAAATCCTAGCTTTTGCGCCTTGTCCAATACGGCCAGTATTAATGCTTTGCCGACGCCTTTACCGCGCCAATACGGCAGTACCGCCATGCGCCCGATGTTGCCTTCCGGCGATAGTCTAGCCGTGCCGATGGCTCGATGCTGATTGTCGCGGGCGACAACGTGGTGGCAGTTCGGATCGGCGGCATCGAATTCGATAGCTTCCGGTATATTTTGCTCATTAATGAACACGGCTTCCCGTACGGCCCGCAAGTCGTCGAAATCCGCCTTGTAATCGGCAGGTTCAACGCGGAAATCGGAGATATTCATGATTAATAAACCTAAATCGTAATAGTAAATGATGTGACGGCAGATGATTTACCAGAGGGCGGTCAAAAACGTCGAGCCACCGTCCGCATTAATGGGAAATATAGTTGGTTTAGCCGGAATAGGGAATTAAGCTGATGAATTTTCTCGGTTGCTGCCGCTTGTCAGGTTACTCGCGTTGATTAATAACGTTATGATTGAGCGAATAATTTGAAATATTCGCTTTCGGAAATAATATCCAATGATGTTTCCACGCGATCCAAGTAAACCTTACCGTCCAGGTGATCGGCTTCGTGTTGAAAGACGCGGGCGATAAAATCTTCATAAATCTGCTCGACGCGGTTACCGTAGCGGTCGGTAAATATCGCCTTGATGATTTTATAACGCGGCACTAGGGCGCGGATGCCGGGAATGCTCAGGCAGCCTTCCCAGTCTTTTTCCTTAACGTCGGACAGCGGTTCGAAGCCGGGATTAACCATGACAGTCGGCGTCATTAATGGCGCATGCGGATAGCGCGCGGTAGGCCGCGAGCCGACGATGATAATCTGCTTAAGCTGGCTGATTTGCGGCGCCGCCAGGCCGACACCCTGGGTTGACGTCAGGGTATTAATCATGTCATGAATAATCTGCCTTATTTCCGGGCTGCTAACCTGCTCGACCGGCTCGGAAAGTTCCCGCAGTACCGGCGCACCTAATTGGGCGATTTCACAGATGTGTCCAGTCATGAGCCTTGTATTTCCTGTAACAATACGCTTTGCGCCTGGATGCGCGCCTGCTCCGGCGGGCAATTGACCGGCGTGTAATTGCCGTCCGCCTGCAACAGCCATGATTGGCAATTGTCTTCCAAGTATATCGCTAAATCGTGCAAGACGCGCTTTTTCAGGCGCTTGCTTTCAATCGGAAAACAGGCTTCAACGCGCTGGAACATGTTGCGGTTCATCAAATCGGCGCTGGCGGCATAGACATCCCAGTCGCCGTTATTGGCAAAAGCGTAAACCCGCGAGTGTTCCAAAAACCGACCGATGATGGAACGCACCTTAATATTGGCGGAAATGCCGGGTATGCCGGGGCGCAGACTACAGATGCCGCGCACGATCAGATGAATCTTTACACCGGCTTGCGAGGCGCGGTACAGCGCTTGAATCATTTGTTCTTCGATGATGGCATTCACTTTAATGATAATCTTTGCTTCCCTGCCAGCCAGGGCATGTTCGATTTCCCTTTCGATTTTTTCAATAATGCCGCTGTGCATAGTGAACGGCGATTCCAATAATTTATTCAGTTTTCTGACTTTCCCCAAACTGGTTAGTTGCACGAACACGCGGCGGACATCGTCGCCGAGTTCTTTATCGCAGGAAAACAGGCCGTAATCGGTATATAACAGGGCGGTTTTTGGATGGTAATTACCGGTGCCCAGGTGCACATAATTAATTAACTCTTTGCCTTCGCGCTTTAACACCAGACACATTTTGGCGTGGGTTTTATAACCGACCACGCCGTAAACGACATGTACGGCGGCTTCCTGTAGCTTTGCCGCCAGGCTGATGTTGTCTTTTTCATCAAAGCGCGCCCTGAGTTCGATCACCACGGTTACTTCCTTGCCTGCCCGTGCCGCTTTAATTAATGCGGCGACAATGGGCGAATTCGCACCGGTGCGGTACAAGGTTTGTTTAATGGCAAGGACATCGGGCGAGGTGGCGGCCTGCCGGATGAATTCTACTACCGGGTTAAAGGCTTCAAAAGGATGATGCAGCAGGATGTCGTGCCGTTTAATGGCGGCGAAAATGTCTTTATTTCTGGACAGTTGTGGCGGAGTGACCGGCTTGAAAGGCGCAAATTTAAGGTCGGGGCGGTCAACCATGGCAATAATTGCCTGTAGTCGATTCAAATTCACCGGGCCGTCTACCAAAAACAAGCGGTCCTGTGTCATTTCAAAGCGTTCGAGCAGGAAACTGACGGTTTCTTCCGGGCAGTTGGCGTCGATTTCCAGGCGTACTTCGTCGCCGTAATTGCGCATGGCCAGTTCGCCCTGTACCGCCTGCAAGAGATCGTCAATGGCGTCGTCATTAACGTACAGGTCGCTGTTTCGGGTTACCCGGAATTGATAACAGCCTTTTACCGTCATGCCGTGAAATAGTTCGCCGACAAAAGCATGCAGAATAGACGACAGAAACACAAAATCGTGCGGGCTGCTTTGGGTTTCATCCGGCGTAAACTGAATGATGCGCGGCAGCGACCGGGGCGCTTGTAAAATGGCACGTCCGCTGTTGCGGCCGAAGGCGTCCTTGCCGGTTAATGAAATGATAAAGTTTAAGCTTTTATTGAGTATCCGCGGGAAGGGGTGTGCGGAATCCAAACCGACCGGCGTTAAAATCGGCAGCAACTGTTCGTTAAAATAATCCTGCAGCCATTGGTGCTGTGCTTCCGTCCAGTCGTTACGGCGGATAAACCGAATGTTTTCTTCCTGCAGTTTGGGAATTAATACGTCATTTAAGACCCGGTATTGCTCTGCAACCAGATTGTGAGCGTTATGGGCAATTAGCGCCAATTGCTCATTGGGGGATAAGCCGTCAAAACCGGTGGCGTTAGGGTCGATTGACGCCAGTTGCGTAATGCCCGCAACCCGGATTTCATAGAACTCATCCAGGTTGGAACAACTGATGCATAGATAATTTAGCCGCTCCAGCAAGGGTACGTTTTCATCCAACGCCTGCGCAAGCACACGTTTGTTGAACTCCAGCAGGCTTAATTCCCGGTTAATGTAATAGTCAGGCTTTTGCAGGTCGCTGGGTTCTATGGGTTTTTTGGGTGGAAGATCGAGATTGGTCATAGTAATTCTTACAGAGTGCCAGAGATAAACACGTGCCGGTCGCTGATTTGACTTGCCATTAACGGCATACCTGCGGCATCGAGTTGTTCTTTGATTTCATTAATGGTAAATGCCGCCAGCAGGGAATTGTAAAAATCCCGTTGCAAGATGTCCGGTTCGTTAGTGGCATACGTGTTCACCATATTTTTTGCAGCTTCCTGAGATTCCGGCCTGAGCAAATCCATCACCACAACCACTGCACCTGATTGGGCATGTTTTTTAATCGTCTGCCATAAGACCGCCGGATCCGGTAAATGATGCAACAGGCTGTTGCTGTAAATAACGCCGTAACGATTAAGTAATGAAACATCCGGCAGCCTGCCGTGAATAAAGTTAATTCGTTGTTTTATCTGAGCATTAATGGCATTAATAGCGTAATCCAGCATGGGTTTGGAGCCGTCCACTGCATCGATACGACATAATGGAAAGGCACTGGCGAAACGTTTAGTAACATCGCCCGGACCGCAGCCTAAATCCAACACCGCGCCGTCGAACGCAGGATTAGCAAAGACCGTTTGTAAGCGTCCGATAAAATCATTGTGCGGCTCGGCAAAATCCGCCTCCGCGTAGGCTTTGACTTGCTCGAAGTCTTCCATTAACTCGGGTTCAAGAATGCGCTGCATTAACGAAAACCTCTGTTGCCTTGCAAGCCGCCGGTATGCAGGGTAATGATACGCTGTCCAGGCTTAAAATAACCTTGCGCGATCAGATCGTAAATTCCGTATAACATTTTGCCAGTATAGACAGGTTCGAGTTTAATTTCTGTTTTTTCTTCAAAATCAATAATAAATGTCATTAACTTGGAATCGGTTTTAGCAAATCCGCCAAAATGATAGTCATTAATGATGTCAAAACGATGACTATTTTCCGCTAACAAGGATTGTATGCCGTCAGCTAAAAAAGAATACGTATCCGGTTTGTTTGCCGATCCGGTTTTTAGCGAGGCAAAGCCTAACACCGATACAGATTCATGTACCCGTTGGCTAAGACCGGCCAAAGTTGCGCCTGTTCCGCAGGCAACGCAAAGAACATCGTAGGGAATGTCGATTTCATCGATGACTTCAGCCACGCCTTTTAGCGCCAGTCTGTTTGCGCCGCCTTCGGGCAGCCAGTATGCGTTGGCGCTCATTTTGGGCAAACTGTCACGGCTTTGATGTTGCCGAAGTTGGCGAAAATCGGAACGCGATATAAATCGCAGTTCCATGCCCCAGTCGGAAGCATCCTGCAGGGTGGGTGTTAACGGCTCAGGCCGCTCGCCGCGAATAAAGCCGATGGTTTTTAAATTCAGATGCTTACCAACATAAGCCAGGGCATGAAGATGATTGGAATAGACGCCGCCCATGCTGATGAGCGTATCTTTGCCCAGTGTTAGTGCTTCATCCAGATTGTATTTCAACTTGCGCCATTTGTTGCCGGAGATAATAGGGTGGAGCAGATCATCGCGTTTGAGCCACAGGTTCACTTGATGTTTCGCTAGAAACGGATCATTAATGGGCGTTAAAACCGATGGCGCCAGAGATTGTTCCATCTGTATCAGTTTGCCATGCATAAAGTCTTAACTATTAATAGCTTGTGACCGGCTTTGTTTAATCGCCCAAGCCACATCCAGCGCTTGTTTGTTAGGTTTCACATCATGCACTCTGAAGATATTAACGCCTGCCATCACGCCTAAAGCAGTCGTCACGGCAGTGGCGGTGACCAGTTCGGCGGGTTCATTAACATTGCAGATTGCGCCCATAAAGCGTTTGCGGCTTGCTCCCAGAAGTACGGGGTAACCCAGCGCGACAATTCTGTCTAGGTTTGCCAATAAATCGAGGTTATCCTGCTTGCGCTTGCCGAAGCCGATGCCGGGGTCGATGAGAATCTTATCTTTATCAATACCCGCCTGCAGCGCAGCATTAATTCTTTCTTTGAGAAAAACAATTACTTCATTAACGACATCGTCATAATGAGGATTATCCTGCATGGTCTTGGGCGTACCCTGGCTGTGCATGAGGATAATCGGAACGTTATTATTTGCGGCGAACGTTAATATTGCCGGGTCGTTTTGCCCCGCCGACACATCATTAATGAGATTAGCACCGGCATTAATGGCTGCTTCCGCAACCGCCGCTAATGTGGTGTCGATACTGATGAGCGGATGTTGCGGATATTTTGTACGGATGGCTGTAATTACCGGTATCACCCGCCTGATCTGTTCGTCAGCGCTGACGGGGTCTGAGCCGGGACGGGTGGATTCGCCGCCGATATCGATGATATCCGTGCTTTCTGCCAGCATTTTTTCAGTTTGACTTACTGCCGCATTAATATCGCTGAATAGACCACCGTCGGAGAAACTGTCCGGCGTGACGTTTAAGATGCCCATCAGCAACGGTTTGCTTCGGTTATTAATGGTTGTCATAAATTCCTGTGTTCGTGGCGATGCGGCCATAAGGTATAATAAAAAGAATAATCTCTAACTGCTTGTTGCTATGCGCAAACCCCGTCTGGCCTGGGCGATTACCGGTTCCGGCCATTATATAGAAGAATGCCTGAATTTTTTGCTGACCTTGCAGGATGTGGATGTCTACATCAGCCCGGCAGGGGAGGAGGTATTAAAAATGTACGGCCTTAGCCTGGACGACGTACGGGCAAAACACGCGGTGTACCGCGATAAAACGGCATCGTCGCCGCCGGTCGGGCATTTTTACAACGGCTATTACCATACCTTTGTCATGGCGCCGACGACATCCAACACTATCGCCAAATGTGTGTTGGGCATTGCCGATAATCTGGTTACTAATCTTTACTCCCAGGCCGGAAAGTGCAAAGTGCCGAGCATTGTCTACCCATGCGATACCGCACCGGAAATCGAAACTACCGCGCCGGGCGGCAAAGTGATGGTGTATCCGCGTAAAATCGACCTGGAAGGCACGGATAAGCTGCGTAATTTCGAGTACACAACCGTGGTCGATAGCGTTGATGAATTAATCGACGCGGTTAACCGGCGACTGGCGGAATTAACATGAGCGAACATGTGCTGTTTTTGACCGGCAAGCTGGCGGAAAAACAGTTGCGGGGTATTCTGGAACGAATGCAGCCGGAGTTTTCCTATACGGTGCATCAGCTGGGGCTTAAGGTTGCTGCATTAATGACCACGGACATGATCTTAAGGCGGCTCAAAGACACCTTTGGCGCTAGCCGCATCATCATTCCGGGCCGTTGCCGGGGCGACATTAATGCGTTGGCGCAAGAACTCGCAGTACCGGTGGAAAGAGGGCCGGACGAACTCAAGGATTTGCCGTTGTATTTTGGCAAAGCCGCGCATAAAGCCGATTTAAGCCGTTACAAAATCAAAATTTTTGCAGAAATAGTCGATGCGCCGCAGGTCAGTGTCGATGAAATCCTCAAGCGGGCGACGTACTACCGACAACAAGGTGCGGACGTGATCGACATCGGCTGTTTGCCCAACACCGCCTTTCCGCACATGGAAGCAGCGATTCGCGCCTTAAAACAGGCCGGTTTTGCCGTCAGTATTGATTCATTGCAGGATAATGACTTGTTGCGCGGTGGCAAAGCGGGTGCGGATTATCTGCTCAGTTTGCATGAAAAATCCTTGTGGATTGCCGATGAAGTGTCCGCCACGCCTATATTAATACCTGCAAAGCATGAAGATTTGGTTTCGTTGGATCGCGCTATCGCATTCATGCAGGCAAAGAAAAAGCCGTTTATCGTCGACCTGATTCTCGATCCCATCCATTTCGGTTTTACCGAATCCATTGTGCGTTATCATGAAGTCAGGAAACGGCATCCGGACGTTGAAATCATGATGGGCGTGGGCAATCTGACCGAACTGACCCATGCCGATACCGGAGGGATGAATGCCTTGCTGCTGGGGATTTGTTCGGAACTGAATATTAATCAGATTTTGACCACGGAAGTCAGCCGTCATGCCTGTCGCGCCGTGAAAGAAGCGGATAGCGCAAGGCGCATTATGCTGGCCGCGAAAGAGCAGGGCACCTTGCCCAAACACATCAACGACGGCCTAATGTCGCTCCACGAATCTGCCCCGTTTCCTTACACCTCGGCGGAAATTAATGAGCTTGCCGGGCAAATTACCGATCCCAGTTACCGCATTCAGTGCAGCGAAGACGGCGTACATCTGTTCAATCGGGACGGCATTCATACCGCAACCGATCCCTTTGATTTTTATCCCAAACTGGCGGTGGAAAACGATCCCGGTCATGCTTTTTATCTGGGCGTGGAACTGGCGCGGGCGGAAATCGCCTGGCAATTGGGTAAACGCTACAATCAGGATCAACCGTTGGGCTGGGGCTGCGCCACGGATGAAGGTGAACCAACGGTCGATCTGCACACGTTTAAACCGGCTGGCGCGACATTGCAGAAAAAATAATGATTCAAGAAACGATAATCACCACGCAGAACAACGAAGGAAAAGTCCATGTTGCGCCGATGGGCATTCACGTTCAGGACGATGAATTAATCATCTTGCCGTTCAAACCGTCCGCCACATTGAATAACTTTTTGGCGACCAAAACCGGCGTTATTAATTATTGCGATGATGTCCGAGTGTTTGCCGGTTGCTTGACCGGACGGAAGGACTGGCCGCTCAAACCGGCGCTAGCCATTAATGGCCAAGTGCTGGAATGCGCATTGGCGCATAGTGAAGTGACAGTCATTAATATGGAAGACGATGAACTGCGCCCGAAGTTATTTTGCAAAGTTGTACACACAGCAAATCACAAACCGTTCGAAGGATTTAACCGGGCGCAGTTTTCCGTGCTGGAAGCAGCAATATTAATCAGCCGCTTGGGTATGTTGCCGATGGATAAGATTGAATCGGAAATCGCTTATCTAAAAATCGGTCTGGATAAAACGGCAGGCGAGAAAGAACTGGAAGCTTGGGGCTGGTTAATGGATGTTCTCGAAAATCACAAATGGAATAGCAATACATGACCGGTATGCTGGCCAGTGTTAATACCTTGGCGGAAGCGCGGCTGGTATTGGACGCGCAAGTTGATATTATCGATCTGAAAGAGCCCATGGCCGGTTCGCTGGGAGCTTTGCCCGCCGCATTAATCAAGGATATTGTGGAAGACATTAATGGCCGTTGTCCGATCAGCTGCACCATTGGCGATTTGCCGATGGACGCCGGATTAATCTATACGGCAGTCTGCGATATGGTGGAAACCGGCGTCGATTATGTCAAAATCGGGTTATGGTCTTCTGCGGAAACACCCGGCGTACTCGCAAAACTGGCCGATCTGACCGAATGTGTTTCATTAATTGCCGTGTTGTTTGCCGACGAAAGGGTCGATTTCGATATGATCGACCAACTTTACCGATCCGGTTTTGACGGCGTAATGCTGGATACGCTGGACAAACGCAAAGGCGCGCTCACGGAAATTATGCCGTTACCGGAACTTGGCAGTTTTGTGCATCAAGTCAAGTCGCGGCGGTTGCTGTGCGGTTTGGCCGGATCGCTGCGTATGCAGGATATTCCGCTGTTGTTACCATTAATGCCGGATTATCTAGGGTTTAGAGGCGCTTTGTGCGAGGACGGCGACCGCTTAAACCCTTGCAGCCGCCGCTTGGCCGGGCAAATCAGGCAAGCTATTAATACCGGCGCATAACTAATGTTGCTGAGCATTAACCTGGAACGAATCGGCAGAAATATCGGGTTAATAGGCGTGGTCACCGGCGCGTATTTTTTACTGGGCTTGTTGGGGTTGCTGTTTAAAATTCCCAATGAGCCGGTCGGTATTCTGATGCCGCCCGCCGGTCTGGCGCTGGCTTGCGTTTTGCTGTACGGCAGCCGGGTGTTGCCCGCCATTGTGATCGGCAGTTTCTGCGTCAGCGCCTGGTATTTCGATTTCAACAGCCATTACCTGCCGTTATATGCGGCCACTGCCGTGGGTTATGCATTAATGTCAGCCGCGGGGGCTTATTTAATCCAGCGGATTATCGGCTTTCCCAATGCTTTGCTGGAAGGCAAAGTCATTCTCGATTTTATGTTGCTGGCGGGGCCGATAAGCGGCGCAATATCCGCGACCGCCGGTGCGTCGATGCTTTATTATCTGGGCATCATTAATCCGGCAAAAATCCCTATAGCCTGGATCAGTTGGTGGTTCGGCGATATTTTGGGGGTGTTGATCTTTACGCCGCTGTGTTTGATTATGCTGGCGGAGCCGCAATTGCTTTGGCGGCGCAGACGGGCAATAGTCGGGGTGCCTGTTGCCGTTACATTTATCCTGGTAGTCAGCATGTTTTACTACCTGAACGCCATCGCCACCGAGCAATATACCCGGCAATTAAAGGATAAAACCGGCATTCTATCGCATGCCTTAAAAAACAGAATTCAATTGAATTTTTATGCCTTGCAGGTATTAAAGGGATATCTCATCAGGGGCGATTCGACCGATTCCACCGAATTTCTTATATTGGCGAAAAACTCCATGCGCCCGTATCCTGAGATCGAATCGATCAGTTGGGGAAAATTCAAAGAAAACTCCCAGATTCCTGCACTCTACATGACTGCATTTAACGGCGCAGTCAAAGACAACCGGTTAATGACGCCGATCACGATTGTGCCGTCCGATATTAGACAAATGCTATATGAAATCAATAATAAACAAAGTTATCAAGGCGTATTAACCGAGCATGACAATCTGAAGATCGTCTTCCCCCTTAATAAGGCGGATCTACAAAAAAATCATACCATCGGCTTTATTGCCGCTAACATAAAAATTACTAACTTGGTGCATGAAACGCTGGGCGGTATCAACACAGAAAACTGCGCCATTACCCTTAGCCGGGGGCAAGATGCATTTGGCGAACCCAAATATATCTATTCCAATATAGACCGGATAGATTTTCCGCCGTATCAAACCGTGCCTGTACAGATCTTTAACGAAACCTGGCAGTTACAGTTTTTTCACGACTGGAGCGAGACTTACGTGATAACGTACGCCCGGATGAGTTGGATCGTATTTCTCGGCTTGTGGTTTACCGGCATGTTGGGGATCGTATTGCTGCACTTATCCGGCCGCTATTTCCGCACGGAAGCCCTCGTAGAAGAGCGCAATCAAATATTAATCAACACCAAAACCGCGGCGGAACAGGCCAACCAGGCTAAAGACCAGTTCCTGGCGAAAATCAGCCACGAATTGCGAACGCCGCTTAACGGAATTTCTGGCTTCGCCCAACTGTTGGAAAAAAAGCCGACTTTGACCGACGACGACAAAAAACAGGTCGGTATCATCCGGCAGTGCGCAAGCGATCTGCTTAAGCTGATTAATGATATTCTGGATATTTCGGCCATGGATACTAGGCTGATCAAACTGGAAAAAGGCGACTTTAACCTGGCCAGATTGCTAAGCGAGGTGGTGCGGGTATGTAAATTAAAGGCGGACGAAAAAAAACTACAACTCATCACCCAAAACAACTGCCTGCCGCGCACGTTTACCGGCGATGAGAAAAGAATTAAGCAAATCATCGTTAATCTTATCGACAACGCTATTAAATACACCCGGGAAGGCGTAGTAACGGTATCGACATCTTACGTTGACGGCGTTTTGCATTTATCCGTGGCGGATACCGGTTGCGGCATAAAAAAAAGCGATTTAGAACGGATTTTTTCCCCGTTTGTGCAGATAAGTTCGGACGACTTTACCCAAGAAGGCATCGGCTTGGGATTGTCTATCGCCAATGAATTAGTCAGATTAATGAACGGTGAAATCACCGTCACCAGCCAACCCGGGGTAGGCAGTCTGTTTAAAGTGATTCTGCCTATGCCGATTAGCCAAAAAAACATAATACGCATTTTGCAAGACAGCGATGACACTATAAATTTTGCCAATGCTTCGGTGCTGGTCATTGACGATAGCGAAATCAACCTATTATTTCTGGTCGGCATACTGGAACACTTAGGCTGCAAAATCAGAACGGCAATGGACGGCCGGGAAGGGTTGGAATTCATCGAACGTAACAACTACGATATTGCCTTAATAGACATTAATATGCCGGTTATGAACGGCATTGAGCTGGCAAAAACATTACGCCTGCGCGGTTATACCTTAACGCTGGTTGCCGTCAGCGCCTATGCCGACAACGAAAAAATTAAAGAAGCCATTAATGCCGGCTTCGACACTTACCTGACCAAACCGATTGAAGAAGCCCAGTTAATCGAATTAATCCGGGACAGCTTGGGTTAACCGTGTTTATTTTTCGTTTTTTAAGACATCTTTGAACATGCCGATTCCGGTCATGCCTTTTATCTCTCAATAAAGCATTCGACTCTCCAATTTGACCTCTGCCAATTCACGTTTTAGCCTCGCCACCTTAAGCTCCAATTCACTTAAGGGTTTCTGGTCTTTACCGACTTCATTAAGCTCCCCTTGACGGGCTGCCGCTACCCAATTTTTAAGTGTCCCTTTGGGTTAAGACAGCCGCTTGGAAATCTCGGTTATAGTCAAATTCTCTTCCAGATGTAACTTAGCTGCCTGATCTCTAAATTCTGGGCTGTAAGCTCCTTTTGGTAATTGTTGCATTTGTCCTCCGTTTCTTCTTAATTTTATCGGAACTTTGGACTCTATTTTTTCCAGCTTGCCTCATTACAGCCTGGGATGAATATGTGCATGAAGAAGAACGGGCGCATCGCGTCGCCTAGGCACCGGTAAAGAAGAAGTACAGAAAAGATGAAGCGTCGTGAGACTGGATAGCAAATAAATAGAAGGCCAGAAAAGCTAATTAACCATCAAGGGTGCAATAGGCGAGGCCGTATTGCACTGTAATGTTTAATTTCATGCGGTGGAATACGCTATCCTATTCCGCCTTATGGCTTTTCGATCAGATCAAGACGAGAGCGATCTATCTAACAAACTGATTAATAGGTTAATTCTGCAATGATACCGGCATGGTCGGACGGCCACAATTTGGGTTTGGTCTCCGTTTTATCCGCCGGTTTGATTCCTACCAAACGCGCAGTGGCGCTTTTAATGTTCTTTTGCGCAAAAATAAAATCGATACGCCGGTTGAGTTGCGATTTGACGTTCAATAAATTTTCCGCCTGACAGCAGGTATAGCCCGGAGTAGTGCTGGTTCGTAATTTCCGGACATCTTTCAAACCGGCGTCGATAAATTGCTTGTAGGGCGGCATAATGCCCGGAAATTCATCATCCTTCGGCGATGAATTCATGTCGCCTACCAAAACCAGCGGTCGGTTTCTGGGGGTCGTATTCCTGAGCGTTTTGAGCAATTCATTAGCCTGATCCGCCTGCACAAAGCGCGACGGTTCGCGCTGTTCCAGATGGGTATTAACGACGCGGAAAGTTTTGTTGCAGACTTTGACATCAGCGCCGGTAAAGCCGTGCAGCAGCCTGATCGGTCCAAGAGGAGTCGGTGAGGTAAATAATAAATCGTACGTGCAGCCGTCTTGCGAGCGGCGGTTGGGGCATGCCAAACTGAAGTCCGCAGCCTTAGCCTGTAGATCGCCTCTTACCAGAATGACGGTGCGGTCCGCGCCGGTCAGTATGGCGGTGTTGTTATTAATGGTAAAAAGGATACCGGCCGGGAAATTGGGCTCTTTAATGGCGTCCAGATCGAGATTTTTACCTTTGATATGGTCTTGTATTTGACGCCTTGGGCGCTCAATTCGGCTATTAGGACATCAAGAAAGTCGGTAAAAGCGCCCGCTATGCCGGGATAAGCGCAGCCCTGTTGAGCCGATGTCTGAAAGGCGTCCTGGCAGGCAAAGCGCCAGACTTCCTGTAGCGCCAGCACATCGGGTTTTTCCCGTACAATAATCGCCACCTGACGTTTGGCGCGGTCTTTAAAACGATTGGCGTTCATGCCACGCAGCGCGGCAACTAATTCGTCATTGAAATCGCTACGATTAACGGATTCCAGGATCGGTTTCAGATCGGCCCCAATATATTGGTTGTAAGTCATCACTTTTAGCGTGTTTGCCGCAATGGCCCACGGTGACAGGGAGAGGAGGGCAAGCAAAGCGAAAAGCTTAAATTTCCTATTAATAACCATCATAATGCTCCTAGGTGTAGACGTTGTTTCCGCTACGTTTTTGTTAATCAAAAGATAAGAGAAAAAAGCGGAAACAAATGTTCGATTAATCGATTGGGAAAACCGTTTTGCGGATTAAAGGTTGTCAGCGATAACGGATTTAAACCTAATTAAGGGCTATTTTTACCCGTTAATGCTTAACAAAAGCTGAAGTGACGTTATTAATGCTTAACAAGTCGCCAAAAACCGGTCGAATTCATCTCTCAGAAAAGGCCAGCGCGCCACGTCATTTTTCGCGAAAGCTGAAATGGGGTCCAATCCGATTTCAGCAGCGAAAAATGACGTGGCGAGTTTGCCTTCGGCGGCCTGCGTTCGTCCCGCTACAGCCCAAAACACAAAACATCGGCTTCCGCCTTGCTTCGTATTTTGACCTTGCGCGAATGACTTGACGCCGTGTCGTATGGCCTTGCATTTTGACTACGCACTACGCTTGCGCTCCAACTCCGTCAAAACGCCCGGCCTCTACGGCTACGCAGGGGTCGTCGTACATCGCTCGGCTTCGCTCGCTTCCATGTACTCCTTCTCGGCGATTTGGTCGTTCTGCTTAATCCGGCCTTTGAAGCCTTACGTTATGCACCGGCGTTCGATATGTCGCAGTCCCGTTGTTCGTTTTTTGACGATCAGGCTCCTAAACTGGCTATTTTAACGTCGGAAACCGACAGGGCGACGGACTGGCTGTTTCCGTTGGGCAGAACATTCGCTACCGTGTTCGAAACCCATAGCACCGTGGAGCGCGACGATTGCGGGTATCGGACCACCCTGGATGAAGGCGAAACCGACCGCAATACGGTCGGCCATTACCAGCCTTTGGTCAGCCATCGCTTAACATTGGCGGGAGGCCAGAAAGCGGAGCAGGTTGCCAGTCTGGGCAAACTGAAAAATGTATGGGCGAACCAGACGAATGGCGGATCGACCCGGTTCGGTAATTCCATGCTGACGCATCTAAAAAAGACGGTGCCGCGCAGTCCTTATTTAAATATCAGGGTGGCGGAAGAATTAATGGATGGACACAACGATATTTTCGGCAAGGATACCCGTGAGTTCATCGAGTTATTAATCCAGATGTCGACGATTGATTAATGGGATAACGTTTCGCAAGGATTAATAATTAAGCCGGATTTTTCAGCGCGCACTTGGCTTCATCCCAATAAGCATCCAGCTCGGCAAGTGGGCAGTTTTTCAGGTCTTTCCCTGCAGCCGCCACTTGTTGTTCAATGTATTGAAAACGTCTGGAAAATTTCCTGGTGCTGCGTTTTAGCGCCAGTTCCGGATTAACTTTCAGATGCCGCGCCAGATTAACGGCAACCAGCAGCAAATCGCCAATTTCTTCCTCAATGTGATCCTGATCGCCCGATTGCCAAGCGTCTTTAACTTCCTCAAGTTCTTCGTGAACTTTGGCAAGTACCGGTTCAACATCGGCCCAATCGAACCCGAAATGCGCGGCGCGGTCTTGGATTTTTTCGCATTCCAACAGTGCAGGAAGGCTCGCGGCAACGCCGTCCAGAACGCTAGTTTGTTCGGGTGTTTTGAGTTTTTCCTGGCGTTCGTCGGCTTTGGCCTGTTCCCAGGCCTGTTGCCGTTCTTCATCGGTAGTGAATACCGCACCAGCAAACACATGAGGATGTCTGCGGATTAATTTTGTGCAGATAGCTTCAGCGACATCGTCAAACTTAAAATGCCCTTTTTCCTCGGCAATTTGTGCTTGAAACACCACCTGCAGCAGTAAATCGCCCAGCTCGGAGCGTAAATCGTCCAGATCGTTGCGTTCGATGGCGTCAATGACTTCGTAAGCTTCCTCGATTATGTAAGGAATCAGGCTGGCGAAATTTTGTTTAAGATCCCAGGCGCAGCCGGTCTGCGGATGGCGCAACTGCGCCATGACGGTTAATAGCTGCTCCGTGTTTTTAAGCATCGGCGAGGGTATTAATGCGCTTAAAAACGGTTACCGAAATTATCGAAGTAACGATGCTTGAAATCTTCCATACTAAAGACATGGTTTTGTGTGCCGTTATGTTCGATTTTAATCGCGCCCATTAATGAGGCGATTCTACCGGTGATTGCCCAGTCGAAATCGTTGAGTAGTCCGTACAACAGCCCGGCGCGGTAAGCATCGCCGCAACCGGTCGGGTCGACGATGACTTTGGGTTTAGCGGAAGGGATATTAATGCACTGTCCGTCCGTGTATATTTTTGAGCCTTGCCCGCCCAGGGTAACAATTAAAGCATCGACCTTTGTTGCAATTTCTTCCAACGATAAGCCTGTGCGTTCTTGCATCAGTTCCGACTCATAATCGTTAAGAGTTAACCACGTTGCTTGATCGATAAACTCTCTCAGTTCATCGCCGTTAAACATCGGCATACCCTGGCCGGGATCGAAAATGAAAGGAATGTTAAGTTCCTTGAACTGCCTGGCGTGTAATTGCATACCGTCCTTGCCGTCGGGAGAAACAATGCCGATTTTTATATCGCTATCCGTCGGCACCGAATTCAAGTGTGACGAACTCATCGCGCCGGGATGGAAGGCGGTTATCTGGTTGCCTGCCTCGTCAGTGGTGATATACGCTTGCCCGGTATAACTGTTGTCCAGGACTTTAATGAATTCGCTGGATAAGCCGTTTTGCCCCAGCCATTGGGTGTAGGGTTCGAAATCATGGCCGACGGTTGCCATAATACAGGCTTCTTCGCCCAGCAATTTCAAATTGTAAGCGATATTGCCGGCGCAGCCGCCGAATTCCCGGCGCATCACCGGCACCAGAAAGGACACATTTAGAATATGGACTTTTTCCGGCAAGATGTGGTTTTCAAATTTGTCATGAAACACCATAATAGTGTCGTAAGCCATAGACCCGCAGATTAATGCGCTCATACTGTTCCTCAGTAAATTAAAATAGAAATCCAGGTGACGGCCGTCCAGATCAGCGACAGATTGACGGCAGCGGAGCCGATGTCTTTCGCTCTGCCGGATAATTCATGGCGCTCCAGGCCGACGCGGTCGACTACGGCCTCAATCGCTGAGTTCAGCAATTCAACCAGAAGCACCAACACCATGCTGCCGATTAATAACAATTTTTCGATCACAGTTTCGCCAAGCCACAAAGCGATCGGTGTAGTGACGAGAAACAGCAGCACTTCCTGGCGAAAAGCCTCTTCATGTTCCCAGGTGGCTTTGTAGCCGTAATATGAGAAAACGCAGGCGTTAAGGATGCGTTTTAAGCCTTTTTCATTTTGATTTGCCATTATTTTCGGTAGGTATTTGCCAGAGTAATTATTTTTTATCAGTCATTAATCATGCGTTGATAGTCTTCGGCAGCCATGAGCTTGTCCAAGTCCGCCGGATCAGCAGCCTTAATACAAAACAGCCAGGCGTTATAGGGATCGTCGTTCACCTGTTCTAATTCGTCGGTTATTTCATTATTAACGGCGATTACTTGGCCGGTAACCGGGCTGTGCAAATCCGATGCGGTTTTGACCGATTCAACCACCGCGCATTGTTCGCCTGCGGATAATGTGCGTCCGATTTCCGGCAGATCGATAAAAACCAGGTCGCCCAGTTGCTGCTGGGCAAAATCGGTAATGCCTACGCGGATGATGTTGTCGGCTTCCAGGCGCGCCCATTCGTGGGTGCTGGCGTATTTTAGATCGGTCGGCAAGTGTGTCATGTTTTGGGAGTGTCGGTTGGGATGGAACGGTTGCTATTAATAATTCATCAGTCCGGTAACTTAACGATTATACTTTACGGCGGTTCTCAACGAAAACTTTAAGCGATGCTTTTCCCCAAATACGGCAAAAATATCACAAAATTGGCATTACTGGCGGCAATATGCAACATGAATCCCGGCTTTGCCGAAGACGACGATGCTGCGCCAAAAACAGATGATAGCAGGCAAGGGACGGTGCTGATTAATGCAGCTAAACAGCAGGTTACCGGTATCAAAACTTTGACGTTAAGCCCCATACAGCATCAAGCCGAGTATGAAACAATGGGTAAGGTGATTAATATTCAGCCGTTGCTGGCATTGCGGGAACGTTATCTGACGGCGCTGGCGGAACTAAACAGCGCCAAGGCTAGACAACAACTGGCCGTTGCGCATTTACACCGGCAACAAGAGCTGTACAAACACGGTATTGTTCCGAAGCGGTCTTTAATGGATCAAGAAACACAGGGCGTAAGCGAGCAAGCCGGGGTCGCCGCCGGTCAGGCTAAAGTATTGGCCATTGCCAATGAAGCGCTGGTGAATTGGGGTAAAACTTTAGCGGATTGGGCCTTGTCGAAAAAGTCCAAAGTGCTGGAAGATTTTGTGTTGGGTAAATTGCAATTGTTACAGATTACGCTGCCTATTAGTGAGTCTGCGTTGGCGGACAAGACAACGATCATGATTGCCGCGTCAGGCGATAGAACTAAGGCGCAACCGGCGATATGGGTGTCAAGCGCGACACTGGTCGATAATACCAGGCAAGGATTGAGCTATTTTTTTAAGTCAGCCGCTCCCGGTTTGACGATCGGCATGAAAGTTACGGCTTGGTTGCCGGAAAACGGCAATCGGCAAAACGGTTTTTTGATTCCGGAATCGGCATTGATCTGGTATCTTGACCAAGTTTACGTTTACACAAAAACCGGAACAGAAGCGTTCAGCCGCCGGTTGCTTAGCCATTTTGCCGCAGCTACCGGCGGATATTTTGTAAGCGGAGATCTGACAACCGGCGATGAAATTGTGATAACAGGCGGGCCTTTGCTGCTGTCGGAAGAATTAAAACAGCAAATTCCGGATGAGGATTAAGTTTAAAGTTTAAAGACGTACATTATCATTAACAGTATGTATACGATTACCAAAGAAGTTTATTTTTGTTACGGACACCGGCTGATGCATCATGCCGGTAAGTGCCGTCATTTGCATGGGCACAGTGTGAAAGCGGCGGTTACCGTTGCCTCAGACAAATTGAATGAACAGGGCATGGTCTGCGACTTTGCCGACATTAAAAACTGTGTAGAAACCTATGTGGATCAGCATTTGGATCATAATTTTTTATTACATAAGGACGATCCATTAATCCCCGCCTTGCAGCACCAAAACGAACGGTTCTGGGCGCTGGACGAACACCCGACTGCCGAAGTGTTAAGCAAAATGCTTTACCAGCACGTGAAAGCCAGCGGTTTTCCAGTGACCGAGGTCGTCCTCTGGGAAACTGCCAGCGCGTATGCCTGTTACCGGGAAGATTAATCGCCATGAGTTTGCTCAACCCGGTTAATAAGTCCTATTGTTTGGAGCAGGTGTGCGCTTCTAATTACGAAAAGTTGTTTCGATTAATTCCCGGATTGTCCGGCGTAACAGAGCAGGCGGTAGGTATTGCGCCTAATAATACCGCCTTGTATTTGCAGGTCATCGAGCAGACGCCCTACACCATGACGGTTGAGTTGAGTCACAGTTTTCAGGAAGAACCGGATGTGCTCTTAGAACCGGCCGTTAAAATCAGAATTTATTTGGATGCCCAACTGGCGGAAGTTTTGAGCGACCATAAACGCCCGCACGTCGGCCGCGTCTACAAAGATTTCAGTTTGTGCCGTGAAATCATGAATTACAAATGGCGCTTGAATTATTTTCTGCAAAAATGGCTGGATCACTGTCTTGCCAAAAATTATCAATTTACGTTTTAGTCAATATTATTAATGCTATCAGGAGGTTAACGTGCATGTAACATTCGTTTACGTTCAGGTCAAGACGGAATATATTGATGACTTTCTTGCCGCCACCCGGCTGAATCACGAAGCTTCCATTAATGAAGCGGGCAACCGGCGTTTCGATGTGTTGCAATCGCCGGACAACCCCGGTTCATTTGTATTGTATGAAGCCTACGCCACGGCGGACGATGCGGCGGCGCACAAGCAAACAGCGCATTATCTGGCATGGCGGGACACAGTAGCGGATTGGATGGCGGAACCGCGTAAGGGCGTACCTTATGTCGGCTTGTATCCTGCCGGGTAAAACGAGTCGAACATGATGAATTTTTCCGCATTTTCTATTTCGCGGTTTCCGCGCATCTTGTTCGGCAGCGGTCGAATTAATGAAGTGCCCGCGTTAGCGGCGGGCTATGGCGCAACCTGCTTGATCGTCACGGGTAAGCAATCTTTTGTTAACTCGCCGCACTGGGCAACCTTTACCAACGCATTAACCGACAAAGGAATGCGTTGGCTGCATGCGACGGTTTCCGGCGAGCCATCGCCGTCAGTGGTTGACGATGCTGTAAAACAATATCGTCATGAAAACATTAATGTCGTTATTGCAATTGGCGGCGGTAGCGTGTTGGACGCCGCCAAAGCGATTGCCGGACTGCTACCGTACGGCAATTCGGTAATGGATCACTTGGAAGGCGTGGGTCTTAATATCCCCTATCACGGCCCCAGTGTGCCGTTTATCGCCGTGCCGACCACGGCTGGGACGGGTAGCGAAGCTACCAAAAACGCGGTGCTCAGCGTACAAGGGCCAAACGGTTTTAAAAAGTCATTTCGGGATGAATGCTTGATTCCTGAATATGCCGTAATTGACCCCGATTTATTGGAAACTTGCCCGAAAGCATTAATTGCGGCGGATGGCATGGATGCGTTCACGCAATTGCTGGAGTCTTTTGTCTCCAGCAAAGCCAATCCGTTTACCGATGCTTTGGCGTGGAGCGGCATTAATGCCTTTAAGGATGGTTTCTTTGCCGCGTGGGAAGGCAGCGAGCCTGCCGCCAGTCATGGCCGCGCGGCAATGGCGTATGCGTCACTGTTATCCGGGATTACCTTGGCGCAGGTGGGTTTGGGTTCGGTACATGGTCTGGCATCGCCGCTGGGTGCTTTTTTTCCGATTCCGCACGGCGTGGTGTGCGGTACGCTGGTTTCCGCTGCTACTGCAGTTAATATTAATGCCTTGCAATCAAGAGAACCGCAGCATCCTGCGTTGGCAAAGTACGCACAAGTCGGGCGTTTGCTGTGCGGCAAGCAGGAACTGGATGACAGTGCGGCACAACTAGCATTAATAACCTTATTGGCAGAATGGGCTGATAGGCTCGAACTGCCCAAGTTGAATACTTACGGCATTAGCGAAACTGATTTTCCCCACATCGTCTCCAACAGCCGTGGCAACAGCATGTTGACCAATCCGGTTTTGTTGACGGATGAAGAGATCAATTCAATTTTGCTTGAAAGGTTGTAAATAGCAGTTTATTAATGACCCTGCGAATAGATAGTGACGCCTTAAGCCATTAAATGATCTGTCCATCTTCAATATCTTCATAACTTTCCTGCCTGAACCGCGGGGTACAAATCGCCAGGAAAATCAAGTCAGTAGCGCCGGTATTGGTAATACGCTGTCGGCATTCGGCGGGGATTAATACCACATCGCCGTAGCCGACTTTTTGCGATGCAAGATCGCCGATTTCAACCGAGCCTTCGCCTTCCAGGATGACATAACGTTCTATGGTGCTATGCAGGCGATGCCAGCGCGTGGTGACGCCAGATTCGACTCTGGCGCGGGCGATGGAGACGTCCGGGTCGGCGCTGTGATTGGAAAGCTCGGTGATGTAACACAGTTCATCGGTGAAAAATTCGGCAGCCGGATTAAAGGGGCGTGTTTCCGCTTTCATGGGATTAATAAGGTAAAGAATTAATAAGGATAAAGTCAGTTAAATAGATCGGTTTGGGCAACCGGTATCTGGATTAATGTTTCTTCAAATGACGATAACGTCACGCCCAGTAAGCGCACGGCGCGTGTGTCAATTTCAGTTGTTTTTAGAAGATCCATTAATAAACCGGTATGCGGCGTCTCGGCATTAACCGGCTGATTCAACGTACGGCTGCGGGTGATTTGCACAAAATCATGGTATTTAATTTTAACCGTAACAGTGCGCGCCTTAAGCTCTTTAGTAGTAACCTTGTTGAGTGCTTTCGCAAAAAGCTGTTGTAACTCATTCAGCATGGCAGATGCACCGATAATATCTTGTGCAAACGTGGTTTCCACGCTGATCGACCGGCTGGAGCGGTGGCTGATTACCGGACGGTTATCAATACCTCTGGCAATATTATAGTAATACAAGCCTGACTTGCCGAAATGCTGTTGCAATTCAATTAATGAGCGTTGTTGCAAACCCTTGCCGTTTTGAATGCCCAGCGAGCGCATTTTTTGGGCAGTGGCGTTGCCGACGCCATGAAACTTATGGATGGGTAGTTGTTTAATAAAAACAATGGCTTGATTCGGTTTAATTACATGCAGACCATCGGGCTTGTCAAGATCGGAAGCAATCTTGGCAAGGAATTTATTGTAAGAAACGCCAGCCGAAGCGGTTAATTGCGTAACCTGTTTAATCCGCGTTTTGATTTCCTTGGCGATTAATGTAGCGGAACCGGCATATTGTGTGCTGGTGCTGACATCTAGATAGGCTTCATCCAGCGATAACGGCTCTATTAAATCGGTATAGTCCGCCATGATGCGGCGGATTTCCAAAGATACTTCACGATATACGTCAAAACGGGGTTTAACAAAAATAGCATCCGGACATAATCGGTACGCGCGGCTGGCGGGCATGGCGGAATGAATCCCGAACGGTCTGGCTTCGTAGCTGCACGTTGCCACTACGCCGCGGGAAAACGGGCTGCCGCCGACGATTAAGGGCTTATTGCGGTATTCGGGAAAATCGCGCTGCTCCACCGCCGCATAAAACGCATCCATGTCGATATGAATAATTTTACGCATGGCTGGCTTTAGCGGTTATCTGCACTTGAAAAGAAAAGTTAAAGAATAAGATGTAAGAAATCTCAGGGTTGTTTACAGAGTGGTTGATTAAAATATTGGTAGAGTATTTCATAAGGAGTTGAATTATTCAAAGCCTTGTGTGGTTTGACGGTGTTATAGAAGTTGATGAAACGGTTC
>VGVA01000026.1 GCA_016874115.1 Gammaproteobacteria bacterium | reverse complement strand
CATGATTAATTATTTATAACAATAATTTCTTACAAATTATTTTGGGCGTTTGCAGGAACAAATGGCTGAGTGTTTGCCGGGCTTAGGATTTCATCGAACGCCGCGCCATTAGGTTCTACGGAGACATCGGTTTTGGTGTCGGTGCATTTTGCCAAATCTTCAGGTGTGTTTGTTACCGTCATCGTTGTCCAAAAAGTTGGTTGCAACACATCCGGATCGTTGTAGTAAATGCTGCCGCCATCGAGTGCAGTAAACCACCAGTCCGCGCGGTTGTTGTCGCCGTTGCCTTTTGGCATGTCTTCAAAAAATTGGCTGACCTGCGATGGACTTTTTTGTTTAAAGCCTGTCTTTTCTGAATTCACCATCTTTATTTTCTTGTTAAGAAGATCTTTTGGCGCTTTATATGGGCCTTTACCGTCATCAGCAGCAGTTTTACCGACATCACAGTAGTTAATAACACCAATGCGAATTTTTAAGTTTTCCACGCAATTATTGGCGATTTTTGGTGCCGTGACTCTAAATAGCGGTAATGTGGCCATTTGTGGCGCCATAACGCCGTCTTTCCACAACAAGCCCTGAACAACACCCTCACTATTGACAATTTCTTCTATGGTCTTAAAAACTGTGCCGCCATCAACTCCAGAGACACCCAAGCTTAAAGTGGCTACACTGATGGTATCATTACCGTTCCCGCCTTTTTGGATAATGGCGCCCGCCTTGTCGCGCCACACTACGTTATTTCCGTATGGAAAAACGGCCGATTGACCAACAACGGGATAAGATTGGACGGGCTGGTGGCCTGCAGAACCGGAAGCGCAACCGTGAGTTAAACTAAAGGCAGTATAAATGGAAGTGCCTTCGACAACCTTATCTCTTACTCCGGTATGAGCAAAAGCCTGGCCGGCAGCCAATAAAGCTGCAAGAAAACAGTAGTTTAATGTTGAATATTTCATTTAATCCTCTCCGGGAATGTATAACGGTAATTACAAGCGCTTAGCATAATCGTAAAGCGCCCTAATATTAAAGCATTAATCATGCCAATAATAGTTATTATGCGACCAACATTTAAGCAGAGCCTTTTTTGAGCTGAAACAGCTATATCTTTTTGTTTTATTTTCACATTTAAGTCATCAATCGTTTTATATATATTGATGCATAGGTAGTGTTGAGTGATTTTTTTAGCTACGCAGCGAGGTAAAGGCATGGGAAAACCAAGGGAAATATGACTAAATGTGCTAAATAACATAGTTTAACAAATTTTTAGAATCACTGAGACCCGCTACTAACGTGGGTTTTAGAACAAATTGTGGGAAATAGCGCAGTTTAATGTGTTATATAACATAGTTTATTTAGTGCTTTTAGTTTGCCTACTTCAGATTAAGGCAAGAATTCGCGAAAAGCGCTATTGACAGTGCATTAAAGAACTCTTTGAAGGAGTACGTGGAAGCGAGCGAAGCCGAGCGATGTACGACGCCCCCTGCGTAGCTGTAGAGGCCGGGCGTTTTGACGGAGTTGGAGCGCAAGCGTAGTGCGTAGTCAAAATGCAAGGCCATACGACACGGCGTCAAGCCATTCGCGCAAGGTCAAAATACGAAGCAAGGCGGAAGCCGATGTTTTGTGTTTTGGGCTGTAGCGGGACGAACGCAGGCCGCCGAAGGCAAACTCGCCACATCATTTTTCGCTGCTGAAATCGGATTGGACCCCATTTCAGCTTTCGCGAAAAATAGTGGCGCGCTGGATAAATGAAATTTGCAGGGAGTACGACTGCTTTTTCTATTTTTTCTTGATGAAAAAAATTTGCGTTTGCTGCTGACGGCTGAACTCCAGCAAACAGTGTCCGGCTTGCTCGACAAAAACGCCGATATCCAAATGCGCCGCCGGATCGGTAGCGATGATTTTAATAACATCTCCACTGCCCGCTTCCATTAATGCTTTCTTCAATCGCAATAAGGGCAAGGGACAGTTGAGACCGCTGGCGTCCACTTCCAGGTTAAAATTTCTGACGATTGTTTCTAGCATGTCCAATTTGTAATTCGTTGTCTAGCAAGATTGTCTATAATACCATTTTGTTAAGTGGGCCTATCACTCATTTGTGGACTATTTTCCCTTATTTTTCAATCTTAAAGATCAACCTTGCCTGATTGTTGGCGGCGGCGAAATCGCCGCCAGAAAAATCCGCTTACTGGCGCAAGCAGGCGCATGCCTTACTGTCATAGCTAAAACATTTAATCAGGATGTGCTGGCAATGCAAACGGAACTCGGATTACAGTTGCGGCAAAAAGAGTTTACAGTCAGCGATGTTATTAATTACCGGCTGATTGTTTCCGCAACCGACGATAAAGCGGTAAATCAACAAGTTGCCGATGCGGCTAAGCAACAGGGTATTCCCGTTAATGTGGTGGATACTCCAACTTTAAGCAGCTTTATTTTTCCGGCGATTGTCGATCGTTCGCCAATTATTGTTGCCGTCTCCTCGGGCGGTGCCGCACCTGTATTGTCGCGTTTGATTCGAGCTAAAATCGAAGCCGCCATATCGCCAGCGTACGGAAAACTGGCGGAATTAGCGCAAACTTTCCGGGAAAAAGTCAAAACACAGTTCGCCTCCGTTCAACAGCGGCGCATCTTTTGGGAAAATGTATTTCAAAGCAATATTGCCGAACAGGTTTTTGCCGGCCGTATGGAAAAAGCCCAAGCCATGCTGGCTGAAAAATTGAACGGCATTAATGAAGGGCAAACTAGCGGCGAAGTCTATCTAATCGGCGCAGGACCCGGCGCAGCGGATTTGTTAACCTTCCGCGCACTACGGTTACTGCAACAGGCGGATGTCGTCGTTTACGACCGTTTGGTATCGCCGGACATTCTCGATCTGGCCCGGCGCGATGCGGATAAAATCCATGTAGGCAAACAACGAAACCGGCATACGCTGCCGCAAGATTCCATTAATGAACTATTGGCCGAACTGGCTAAAACAGGCAAACGCGTGGCGCGGCTGAAAGGCGGCGATCCTTTCATTTTCGGCCGCGGCGGCGAAGAAATCGACACATTAATGGCGCAAGGCATTCCGTTTCAGGTCGTACCCGGCATTACCGCGGCTTCAGGCTGCGCCAGTTATGCAGGAATTCCCTTAACGCATCGCGATTACGCGCAATCTTGCGTGTTCGTCACCGGTCATCTAAAAGACAATCAGGTCAACCTAAACTGGACGCAACTCGCTTTGCCCAACCAGACGGTGGTTATCTACATGGGTCTGGAAGGATTGGAACAAATCTGTCAGGCATTAATCAGACATGGCAGCCCGCAAAACTTGCCGATTGCTTTAATCCAGCAAGGTACAACAGATAACCAAAAAGTCGTAACCGGCACATTGGCTACTCTACCCGAAATAGTCGCAGGCCAATCCATAAAAGCACCGACTATTATCATTATCGGCGAAGTGGTAACTCTGCATAACCGGCTTGAATGGTTTACCGGCAGTGCGCCGGATGCACATGAATTACTTCAATAAAACCGGTAAATTACAGGGCCGTAGCAACATTCAGTCGCGGTTCATATTAATTGTCGATAATATTGCCAACGAAAGTTAATTAGCTGGCGGGGCATAAAAAAATTTGAAATATCTGCTTATTTTTCTTATCCTTTAGGCTCTAAATTATAAAAAATGCATGAGCCTAAGGAAAACTGAAGCTCTTTTTTAACCACCCAGAGAGGTCAACATGAAAAAAACATTAGGATTTTTAGCAGGCGCGGCGTTAATTTCATTAAGCAGTGCTGCTTTTGCAGATGAACAAACCGACATCGGCAAAAAGATTTATGACCGCGCTTTTGGTCGCGGCTGCGGCACTTGCCACGATATTAAATCTAATCCACAATTGACTGAAAACATCAAAGCAGGGACTTTGGATCGCGCTAAATTCGAAGAGGTATTGACCAACGGCCGCGGCGGCATGCCGAAAGCATTGGATGAAATCATGAAAAACAAAGCCGTTACTACAGCTGGCTACGGCAAAGACCAAGCGATTGACGCTTTGTACAAATACGTTAGCACCAAGTAAGATTTAAGCGGGGTTTACCGGCTACAAAACCGCCGATCTTCTTTTGACGCGGCGGTTTTTTTATGTCTGAAAGATTAATGATAGGCTTAAACGCACCATGAAGGAGTACATGGAAGCGAGCGAAGCCGAGCGATGTACGACGACCCCTGCGTAGCTGTAGAGGCCGGGCGTTTTGACGGAGTTGGAGCGCAAGCGTAGTGCGTAGTCAAAATGCAAGGCCATACGACACGGCGTCAAGTCAATTCGCGCAAGGTCAAAATACGAAGCAAGGCGGAAGCCGATGTTTTGTGTTTTGGGCTGTAGCGGGACGAACGCAGGCCGCCGAAGGCAAACTCGCCACGTCATTTTTCGCTGCTGAAATCGGATTGGACCCCATTTTAGCTTTCGCGAAAAATAGTGGCGCGCTGGTAATGATTGTAACGAAGCACGGCAAGCGTATTTAATACTTAGCGTTTCCCCAAATATCCCGAACGAATATCCTTGTACGGCAAACGCTTACGATATCTCACCCAAACACCAGCCGCCGCTGCAAACATCAAACCGCAGGAAGCTAGGCTCATGTAGATCAAGTCTTTCAAATGCGTGATTTCTTTGGCTAAATCCTGATTGGAAACCGCTACTTCCGCTTTTTTGGGCAATTCGGAATAGGTTCGTAGCGTATGTACGTCATTTTTTAATTCGGCAATAGTTCCTAGCGCACTTTCAACGGTGCCGGTTTTCACGCTCAGTTCCAGGGAATTCAATTTACTTTCGATGGAACCGCTGACGATGCCGATTAATTGGCCTTTCAGCGCATTAACTTCCGGAGAAATGACCGGATTCATCTCCTTTACAGGAATAGCCGGATTATTTTTAGCTTTGTTAAAGGCAATTTGAGCTTCTGGCGCCAGAAAAAAACCGAAGATTACAACAAGCGTCATCAGAAAAAAAACGGCAGCCGCCAACAGCCGGTTGACTTTTATCAACTGCTGATGTGACGGAATTGTTTGCGCAACCCCTTGATATTTAACAATTTCGCCGCGTTTTTCTTGCATGTCGCTCTTATTTATCCGCCCTTTTGCAATGCAACCGGGCTATTAATTAGTGGCAAACCAATGGCAAGACGGCTACATTTCGTAACCGTCAGCTGATTGATTATACAAGTAAAACCGCGTCAGTCTACTATTTTGCCTGACTTTTTTTCGCCGCCGCGATACGCATTCTCAATGCATTAAGTTTAATGAAACCTTCTGCGTCTTTTTGATTGTAAGCGCCGCCGTCGTCTTCAAACGTAGCGATGCTTTGGTCGAACAGACTATCGGTATCGGAGGCGCGGCCTGCAATGATGACATTGCCTTTATACAGCTTAACCCGTACCCTGCCGTTCACATTCGCTTGCGAAGCATCGATCATGGTTTGCAGCATCTTGCGTTCAGGACTCCACCAGTAGCCGTTGTAGATTAATGAAGCGTAGCGCGGCATTAACTCGTCTTTCAAATGCGCCACTTCGCGGTCTAAAGTTAATGACTCGATGGCGCGGTGCGCCTTCAACATTACCGTGCCGCCAGGCGTTTCGTAACATCCGCGCGATTTCATGCCGACGTAGCGATTTTCGACGATATCCAGCCGCCCTACCCCGTTAGCGCCCGCGACTTTGTTCAAGTGCGCCAGTACCTCGGCAGGCGACATCACAACGCCGTCAATGGCGACAATATCGCCCTGGCGGTAAGTTAATTCAATGACGGTCGGCTTATCCGGCGCGGCTTCCGGCGATACCGTCCACCGCCACATATCTTCTTCCGGTTCCGCCCACGGATCTTCCAAAACGCGGCCTTCATAGCTGATATGCAGCAAATTGGCGTCCATGGAATACGGCGACGCCTTACCTTTCTTCATTTCTACCGGAATGCTGTGCTGTTCGGCATACGCCATTAATGTTTCGCGCGAGGTTAAATCCCACTCCCGCCACGGCGCGATGATGTGAATATCGGGGCGCAAAGCATACGCGCCCAGTTCAAAGCGCACTTGGTCGTTACCTTTGCCGGTTGCCCCGTGCGAAATGGCTTCTGCGCCGGTTTCATTGGCAATTTCAATCAAGCGCTTGGCGATTAACGGCCGGGCAATCGACGTGCCGAGCAGGTATTCGCCCTCGTAAATGGTATTGACGCGAAACATGGGGAAAACGAAATCCCGAGCGAATTCTTCGCGTAAATCATCAATATAGATTTCTTTAATACCCAATGATTGCGCTTTAGCGCGGGCCGGTTCCACTTCCTCGCCTTGGCCCAAATCTGCGGTAAAAGTGACCACTTCGCATTGATAGACATCTTGCAGCCATTTAAGGATGACGGAAGTATCCAAACCGCCGGAATAAGCCAGTACTACTTTATTAATTTTCGACATAATCCTTACTGTATTGCGTTAAATGGCGCAAATTATACCGGAATTGCTTGCATACCGCATGTTGTGGCGCGCTGTATTTTCCAGTTGAAACATGTAAGCGATTAATCAAAAGAGACGCAGGGCGCGTTAACTGAAAGGCAGTGCTGCTAATTGACGTCCATGCGGCGCACCACGGCTTTCGCCTGCTGCACCCTGCGGCGGGCGTTTTCAACACGTGATACGTGGGGTATTGTTCGTCAAAGATTTTCGAACACCGAGCGATTGTCTGCCCCTTGCAAACATTTCATTCGATTTTTTATTCTAAATTGGCCATATACCTTGCTTTTTCCTTTATTTTGCTGAATTAACATGTCGATAACCAGCAACTTAACCATCCTTCGTAAACGATCCATTAATGAAAAAACCGTGGCTTTCGCTAAATTTTTCTTGGCATGAGCGATTAATTTTGAATAATACTATGCTATTAATCATTCGCAAGAACACGCTGTGGAGCTATAACCTATGAACGTAAGTACCCTGCCGCCAGAATTTAACGCCAAGAAAGAACGGCGGCAACAGAAGCACCAGCACATTAATCTGCAATTAGCCGCCTTAGGCCAGCCTCCCTGCGATCTGGACGACGACCGGCAATATTTGAATATTGCCAATGGCTTATTAAAAAAATATTCCCAACAGCGGCGTCTGTTAACGCAATACCGCTGTCCGGCCGATCAACGTATCGAAAACTTTCTTAACCAATATCTGGAATCGAACCGCATTAATGCCGCTATTCGCCTGCCCGGCGAAACCTTTGTTCTTGAACAAAAAGGCATTGCCAGAGAGCTTTCCCTGCCCTATCAGGCCGATGAATTCCACTCCGCTTATCTGGATTCTTACCGCATACAGCAAGGCGTTCTACACAATCCGCAGAACGATAAACGCACGACTCAAGGGGTTTTTCACATTGTTGCGGGCGGTCTGCCTGTACCCGCCGATAAAAGCGAAGTCCCCGTCAACGCCTACGCCAATTTATTAATGACGGCATTAATTCCGCCTGACGATCTGCTTGCGTTGCCGTTTACCATTAATCAGGAAGCGTCGGCCAAGCTCTGGGTTTCCTTGTTATTGCGGCCTATCGTGTTGCCAGGAATTTCCCCGGAAGCTCCGGAAAAAACCATGGAAGTTCGTTTTTTTGCACCGGGTGGACTGGTTTCCAATCTGGATTTCGTCGAATCCATCTTTGGCAATGCCGGCGATCCTTTCCTGCCGGAGAACGATTCCGCCCTGGATATCGACCACTGGACCGGCCATACCGGCTGCATTATTCTAGCGCCGCACTTAGTGAAGTGCCGGAAGAAAGAACTGGGTCTGCCAAACATTAAGGACGCCACACCGCGTCAACGCAAAGATGGCATGTGTTGGGAAGATGAGGCCGAATTGTATAACAACGGCAAGCCCTTTAAGCTGGTTTGCCGCAATATGCAAGGGGTGATCGTTACCATTATTGCCGACAATTATTTCGGATACAGCAAGAAAGAGATCAAATCCCAGATCAGTTACGCCGCCAACCTGTACGGCGATTGCGAAGAAGAACACGCCGGCGGCGCGTTGGCGTTTCCACGGGTTATTTTGGGCGAATTGCACATCCCCAGCGCATCCGATCTCGCACCCAAACCGTCGTTTGAACAGGCGAAAAACCTGCTCGGACAAACTCTACTGGTTAAAGAATCGGGTTACGGTATCGACACTCATCATACCGACATTGTTTTTGTTCCTGCCGATGCGCAGATGAATATTCAGGAACAACGTATCAGTTGGCTGCAAAACGACCAGGAACAATCGATTAAGTTATTGATTAATCATACCTATATCTATCCGAATGGCTTCCGTGTCAATCTGGAACGGCATCCCCATGCGCCGAGCTGGCGGTTGGTCGGTACTTATCCTGAAGGAACCTTTTGCCACAAGCCCAGCACAGTTTCCGGCGGCGGCAAATCCGAGATTTCCAAATCCTTGTCCGGCGCGGTTATCTCCGGCGATTTTTTCGTTGAAGATTTCGATAAAGATATGGACACCGTCAAAAAAATCTTTGATCACGACTTTGCCAACCGTTTCCGCGATCCTTCTTTGCATGGCAGCGATCAGCGCAGTTTGCTCAGCAGCAAACGCACTTTGGGTTCCGTCATTAAATTATTAACACCATCGGTTACCGACTATTCAGACGAATACAATCAATGGCTGGAAGAAATTCCCCAACACATTCTGTCGCTGGTATTAATGATTAAACGCTTTTACAAAACCGAATGGGAACGGAACTGGCGCGAGCATTTCTCGGTTGACCTGGTCAACGGCAAACCGGGCAACGAACTGAAATTTCACGGCAGAAAACTACGCGCCAGTTATCTGCGTGTCGGTTTCGATCAAAAAGGCGCATGGCGCATTTTTAAATTGCGGCAGGATTTTATTGCCTCGGAAAAAGTACAAATGGAAGACGACATTACCGCTTCCACCGTTTTGCCCGCGGCTAAACTAAAGGGTCTGAATGCGGAATATCATAATCCGAGCATCAAACTGACTAACAATTGCGAGCAAAGCTTTTTCCAACGCCCGGACGACGCCATCCATCGCGGCACCGATCTGCAAACAGAACAGGACTTTTCCGGTAAAAACAATTTTATATCTAATTTTCAACCGCTTACCACCAGCGACGCCCGGGAAATTTTAGAAGATGTGGTTAACTTCGAGGAGTTTAGTGAGCCTATGCGGGAAGTCATCCGGAAAGCTGCGCATGCCAAGAACGGCAAATATTTCGTATCGTCGGCGCACCCTCGCCTAGTTGATGGCAAGCCCAGCGCTAATGTGCGTTATTTACAGGCCAGACCTGATCTTTTAGACCCTAAACAACGCTATATTGCTGAACTATCGACCCGTCTTGCGCGCGGTTTGCGTCACGACCAACCGGTTTACTTTTCGGTTAATGCGGTATTAACAGGCCGTCGCAATAACCCGGTCGATGTCGCTTCCGGCATCCGGCCTTTGGCGGTTTATAACCCCATCCATTATCAGGAACTGCCTGAATTATTTATGGATTTTATCTGCAGCCTGACTGGAAAATCGCCGTCCACCACCGGCGCAGGCTCGGAAGGCGCATTAACTAAAGGGCCGTTCAATGCCTTGTCGGCCACGACCGACCTCAATACCGCACTGGTTTCTTTCATTTTATGCGGTTACGACGGCTTCTCCACCGCAGCCGGCTATATCGGCGCACAGCGGCGTATCGACCATGACATCAGCTTATTAATCCCTGAGATCTGGTCGCGTTTGCCGGTAGAACAACGCGAGCCTAAGTATTTAATAGAAAACGGACAACTGGAGAAGCTAGAAGATTTTGAATATGAAGGAAAAACCATTCGTGCTAGCCGTTTGGGTTACCGCATTACGGAACGCTTTGTGCATACCGTTTTCGGCAAGGTATTTAATTATCCGACCTCGGTTTTCGATGAAGCTATGCTAAAACCGGAAACCCAGGATATGGTCAGTTATGTTGATGGCATCAAAAATATCTGCGAAGCGCAACAACGGGTCGCCTTGTATTATTTTGAAGACAGCTCCATTAATGACGCCTGTCCGCCGTTGCAAGCCTTGCTGCATATTATGGCTTACGGTCAGTATGAAGGTAAAACCATTAACGATCCGGCTATCCGCGGTTTATTTACCCTGGACTACCTGTTAGCCAGCGACTGGTATCTGGAGCGCTTAAAAACCAAACAACAACGCGACCTGAAACTATGGCAACAGCATAAAGTGTATATTAATCAATGCCTAACAGACAAAGACCGTTACGGTTCGCCGGAATGTCAGGACTTGACCAAAAAACTGAAAAAAGTCGAAAGCATGCTGACTACGCTGACCAACAAACATTATCTCGGCAGCTTAAAAGGCACCCTGGGCGCGGATTGGGTGCATCGTTAATCACAGGTGTTTTAAAGATCCGGCCTCGTACGTATTAATTATCGGTCCGCGCTATCGATAATTACCACAGCAGGTTGTAGAGCGGTGTAAACCGGCCATGCTTAACGTGCTGTGGTCAACGCCTTCCATCACAGCAAAATCCGTTGGGTAAAGCCCTGCACTGCCTATTTAATCGACGTCCCTGCTTTTTACCCAACCCGAACGCCATAATCGATTGCCGAAAGGCCACTGTTTATGGCAAACGAAGGGGCAGTCTTGAGCCTGTGATCTGCATGGAGGTCGCTTATTTTCACTATCGAAGCAATCTATTAACCACGATATTGACAATGCATTAATGGATTTTTTCAGTGCTCCTGTCCGGTGCAAAAATCATCTTGCTGGGAGAACATCAAATGGCGCATTAATCGCTAAAGGTAAAGGCCTCTTACTGGGCGGCGGCGATACGGTCGGCGTGCGCGGGGGCATCAGGCAAGTGGTGGCTTCGCTGTTCTGCCGAAATACGCCGGTTGCCCCCGCCGTTACCGGCAGTTTACAAACCGATCCTTATACTTCCGAGCCGGTCGAACTGGGTGTAAACGGCGACTTCAAAATTAATAGCATCCTCATGAATAGCGACGAACAAACGCCAAGCGCCGATTGCGGCGATACGCGAGACAATCGTCCCGTGCTGCTGATCCGTGCCTTTGCGGGAAACCCTGCCGCGCCCGGACCGTGGTTTGCCGCCGGTGTTATCAAGGATTAATAATTATCAAGACATTCTTTTTAACCATGTCTAATGGCGGAATTGTCGATTTTTGTTGGTAATTCCGCCCGAAACAGTCATTCTTAAAAGATATTCTAGGGTTTAAGTCGGAAATTTCCCGTCATAACCGATACACATTTGCCACTGCTCCCCTATTTTTAATAACTTTCAAAAACACGCCTGAACAGCAAAAGCTACATCCTCCAGACGCAATTGTATATAATAGGCAGGATAACTACTGCTTAACAGGCCGATTTGCTGATTCGCCCGCCCAAACTATAGCGGATTTGCTATTTGGCTGATCTTGCCAGGAAAATATTAATGAATGCCATGCAGAAAAATGTCTCAGAAACACAGATGAGCACCAGTAACTTATCAGAAATTACCGGCCAGGAAGATATCGATCCGGCGGAAACGCAGGAATGGATCGACGCGCTGCAAGCGGTACTTGAGATTGACGGCAGCGAACGGGCGCACTTTTTGATCGAACGTTTAGTCAGTCTGACCCGGCATTTCGGCTTCGATATCCCTTTTAGCGCCAATACCGCCTACATTAATACCATCCCTGTTGAACAACAGGCTAAATTTCCCGGCGATTTCGCCATCGAACAAAGAATCCGCGCTTATATACGCTGGAACGCCATGATGATGGTGTTGCGCGCCAATAAAGACACCAATGTCGGTGGCCATATCGCCAGTTTCGCCTCAGCAGCCACGTTGTATGATGTCGGTTACAACCATTTTTGGCGCGCGGCGACCGAACAATTTCCCGGCGACTTGATTTTCTCGCAAGGCCATTCCGCGCCGGGCGAATATTCCAGAGCCTTCATGATGGGCCGGTTGACGCAAGAACAGATGGATAATTTCCGGCAGGAAGTGGGCGGCAACGGTTTGTGTTCTTATCCGCATCCCTGGTTAATGAAGGAATTCTGGCAGTTTCCGACCGTATCGATGGGTTTGGGACCGATTATGGCGATCTATCAGGCGCGTTTCATGCGTTACATGGAAGACCGCGAATTAATCCAAAATCAAGACCGTAAAGTCTGGGCATTCTTGGGCGACGGCGAAACCGACGAGCCGGAATCGCTGGGCGCTATCGGCATGGCCGGACGGGAAAAACTTGACAACCTGATTTTTGTCATTAACTGCAACCTGCAACGCTTAGATGGGCCGGTTCGCGGCAACGGTAAAATCATCCAAGAACTGGAAAGCGAATTCCGCGGCGCGGGCTGGAATGTAATCAAATTAATCTGGGGGCAAAAATGGGACGCCCTGCTAGCCCGCGACAAAGACGGACTGTTGGTGGCCCGCATGATGGCCTGTGTTGACGGTGATTACCAAACCTATAAATCCAAAGACGGCGCTTACGTTAGAGAGCACTTTTTCAATACACCGGAATTGAAAGCGCTGGTTGCCGACTGGTCCGACCGCGACATTTGGGAACTGAACCGGGGCGGCCATGATGCCGCGAAGGTGTTTGCTGCTTTCCATGCCGCCGTCAACCATAAAGGCCAGCCGACAGTGATCTTGGCGAAAACCATTAAAGGCTACGGCATGGGCACCTCCGGCGAAGCCCAATACACGGCCCATCAGCAAAAGAAAATGAGCGACGATTCACTCAAACATTTTGCCGAACGCTACGAACTGCCGGTTTCCGAGGAACATATCCAAAAACTGGCTTATTTGACCTTGAGTCAAGATTCGAAAGAACTCACCTACATGCGGCAACGCCGCGAAGAACTGGGCGGGCCGTTGCCGTCACGCCGGGCTAAATCCTATCCGTTGGAAATTCCACCCATTGCCGATTTTAAAGCATTGCTGGAAGCCAGCGGCGAAGGTCGTGAAATATCCACTACCATGGCTTTTGTCCGAATGTTGAATATCCTGACAAAGGATAAAAATATCGGCAACCGCATTGTGCCGATCGTGCCGGACGAATCACGGACATTCGGCATGGAAGGCATGTTCAAGCAACTGGGCATCTGGTCGCAGGTCGGCCAGTTGTATACGCCACAGGATGCCGGTCAATTAATGTCCTATAAAGAAGACAAAAAAGGCCAGGTTTTACAGGAAGGTATTAATGAAGCAGGCGGGCTGTGCGACTGGATTGCCGCTGGCACATCCTATTCCACGAATAATGTGCCCATGATTCCGTTCTTTATTTATTATTCCATGTTCGGTTTCCAACGCGTCGGCGACCTGATCTGGGCTGCAGCCGATCAACGTACTCGTGGTTTTTTGATGGGTGGCACGGCTGGCCGGACGACGTTAAACGGCGAAGGTTTGCAGCATGAAGACGGCCACAGCCATTTAATGTCGGCAACCGTACCGAATTGCGTTTCGTACGATCCCACCTACGCTTACGAACTGGCGGTTATTATTCAGGACGGCATGCGCCGTATGTATGCCGAACAGGAAGATATTTTCTACTACATCACGGTAATGAATGAAAATTACCCTCATCCCGCCATGCCGGAAGGCGCTGCCGCCGACATCTTAAAAGGCATGTATCGTTTCAAACAGGGCGAAAACACTAAAAACCCACGCGTACAGTTATTAGGTTCCGGCAGCATCTTCCGGGAAGTTGAGGCGGCGGCTGAACTGTTGCGCCAAGACTGGGGAGTGGAATCCGATCTGTGGAGTTGCCCCAGCTTTACCGAACTGGCGCGCGATGGCTATCACTGCGAGCGTTGGAACCGGTTGAATCCCTTAGCACCGGCTAAAATCGCACACATTACCCAATGTCTGGCTAAGGCGGAAGGCCCTATTATTGCCGCCAGCGATTACATGCGCGTCTTTGCCGATCAAGTCCGCGCCTTTATTAATGCACCGTATGTAGTGCTGGGTACTGACGGTTTCGGCCGCTCCGATACCCGCAGCAATTTGCGGAAATATTTTGAAGTAGACCGCTGGCATGTCACCCTGGCCGCACTGCATAGTTTGGCGGAGCTAGGCAAAATCGATAAAAAAACCGTTGCCTCAGCCATAGCCAAATACCAGATCAACGCTGAAGCTGCAGCGCCTTGGTTAACCTAACTCTTTGGATAAAAATAACAACATGGCAGATGTTATTGAACTAAAAGTACCTGATGTTGGCGGCGTTGCCAGCATTGATGTCGTTGAAGTATTAATTAAACCGGGCGATATCATCAGCGTCGAGCAGCCGATTGCCACCCTGGAAACGGATAAAGCCAGCATGGAATTACCGGCGAGCGCAGGCGGCACCATCCAGCAGGTATTAATCAAACCAGGTGATAAAGTCGGCGAAGGTACTTTAGTGGCAACGGTACTGGTCAACGGCGCGGCCTCGCCACCCGTTGTTTCTGCGCCGCAACCCGAACCGGCAGTACCGGCAGCAAACGAAACCAAACCCGTTACTGCGCCGGAAGCGCCTGCGCCAGCCCCGGCCCCCAACGTGGGAAAACCGGCGGATCGAACCATTCTAGCAACGCCCGCAGCCATTAATGACACCGGTCTTTCGGTAAAAGCACACGCATCGCCTTCGGTACGTCTTTTCGCCCGCGAATTAGGCGTCGATCTTGCCAAGATCGCGCAAGGCCAAGGCCGTAAAGGACGGATTCTTAAAGACGACGTTAAAAACTACGTCAAACAGGCGATGAGCACGGGCGTCAGTCCATCTGGCAGTGTCGGCATTCCCATCATTCCCGCTGTCGATTTCAGCCAGTTCGGTGAAACGGAAATTCAAAAACTGAATAAAATCAAAAAACTGACAGGTCAGAATTTAAGCAGGGTATGGCTAAACCTGCCGATGGTAACCTATCATGAGGAAGTCGATATTACCGAGATGGAAGCTTTTCGCGTTGCTTCAAACGCTGAGAAAGGCAAAGGCGAAGTCAAACTGACCGGATTATTATTTATCATAAAAGCGCTGGTTGCCGCCTTAAAGCAATTCCCAAGTTTTAACGCTTCGCTATCGCCGGACGGCGAAAGTTTGATTTTAAAAAAATATTACAACATCGGCATTGCGGTTGATACCCCTAACGGTTTGGTTGTACCGGTATTAAAAAATGCCGACAGTAAAAGCATTAATGAATTAGCCCTTGATCTAGCGGAAAAAAGCGAAAAAGCCCGTCAAGGCAAACTGATGCCCGGTGAGATGCAAGGCGGATGCATGAGCATTTCCAGCCTGGGCGGTTTTGGCGGCACCGCCTTTACGCCGATCGTTAATGCGCCGGAAGTTGCTATTCTCGGCGTCACTCGTGCCAAAATGCAACCAGTCTGGAACGGCAAAGAATTTGTTCCACGCTTAATGCTGCCATTAGACATTACTTACGATCATCGGGTTATCGACGGCGCCGAAGGCGCCCGTTTTATGGCGCATATCAAGCAAAACTTAAGTGATATCAGACGGTTGTTACTGTAAGGAGCCTTCGATTAATGACCACCAATACAAGTAACCTGGATACCGAAATTGTCGTTCTAGGCGGAGGTCCAGGCGGGTATACCGCTGCTTTTCGCGCCGCCGATCTTGGCAAAAAAGTTGTTCTGGTCGAACGCTATCCGGTCATCGGGGGCGTTTGTTTAAATGTCGGTTGCATCCCATCTAAAGCGTTGCTGCATATCGCGCAAGTCTTGCATGAAACGGAAGAGTTCGAACAGTACGGCATCACTTTCAACAAACCGAAAATCGATCTGGATAAAGTGCGCGCCTGGAAAGCCAGCGTCACCAAAACCTTAAACGACGGCTTGGCGGGGCTGGTTAAACAACGTAAGATCACCTTGGTGCATGGCGTCGGTAAATTTACGTCGGCCAATACACTGAGTGTCGAAGGCGATAGCGGCACAACAACAGTCAACTTTCAGCAAGCCATTATTGCTGCCGGATCCCATCCGACCAAAATCCCTGCTTTCCCCTATGACGATCCTCGATTAATGGATTCGACGGATGCCTTGGAACTGAAATCCATCCCGAAAAAACTATTAATCGTCGGCGGCGGCATTATCGGTCTGGAAATGGCGACGGTTTATCATGCATTGGGTTCTGAAATCAGCGTGGTTGAATTAATGGATCAGATCATTCCCGGCTGCGATAAAGATCTGATCCGGCCATTGCACAACCGAATTAAAAAACAGTATAAAAATATCTGGCTGGAAACCAAAGTCAGCTCGATTGCCGCGGAGAAAAAAGGCTTAACTGTAACCTTTGAAGGCAAGGACGCGCCGATATCCGAAACCTTTGACGCAGTATTGGTTGCAGTAGGGCGACAACCGAACGGAAAATCGATCGATGCCGGGAAGGCCGGTATTAATGTCGATGAGCATGGCTTCATCCCCGTAGACAAACAGCAGCGTACCAACATTGCCCACATTTTTGCCATCGGCGATGTCGTCGGCAATCCCATGCTGGCGCATAAAGCCGTGCATGAAGGTAAAGTCGCCGCAGAAGTGGCTGCCGGACATAAGGCCGCCTTCGATGCCTTAACGATTCCGTCAGTCGCTTATACCGATCCTGAAGTCGCCTGGATGGGCCTGACCGAAAATCAGGCCAAGCAGCAAGGCATTGACTACGACAAAGCCGCTTTCCCTTGGGCGGCAAGCGGGCGCTCTTTGAGTATCGGCCGTAAAGAAGGTATGACCAAAATTATCACCGACAAAGCCACAGGCCGTATCCTGGGCGCGGGTATGGTAGGCACCAATGCCGGCGAATTAATCGCAGAAGCCGTGCTGGCTCTGGAAATGGGCGCGGATGCCGACGATATCGGGTTAACGATTCATCCGCATCCAACGTTATCGGAAACTTTCGCGTTTGCAGCTGAAATGATTACCGGCACGATTACCGACATTTACGTAAAGAAAAATTAAGCAAAATAAGCTATTTTTCTTTACAAGAATCGATATTAATACCCTTTTCAAAACAACACAGGCTACAGACATCTGATGTTAAGAACCCTGGCAATAATACTTGCTCTGACCTTACTGGTCGCCATTAATTTTAATATCTGGAGTTACATTAATAACCCGTTGCAGCTACAACCGTGGACCAGCACCACGATGGGGGTGACCTTCGATCCCACCAAAAAGGACGAAGACGGTCATAATATCGTCGCCCACAAAGAGGAAGACATAGATAAGGATTTGGCCTTGCTTGAAGGCAAGTTTCACGCCGTACGCACCTACAGTGTACTGAAAGGCTTGCATAAAGTACCGGAACTGGCCGTCAAACGTAACCTCAATGTTACCTTGGGGGCGTGGATAGAAGGTGATTTGGAAAAAAACAATCAAGAAGTTGAAACGTTAATCCAACTTAGCAATACGGATAACCGTAAAATTGTTCGTTTGATGGTAGGCAATGAGGTCTTACTGCGTAAAGAAGCGACACAAGCTCAACTCCAGGAAACCACTAAAAAACTTAGCATCTCCGAACTACAAAAATTTATTAAATTTTCCAAAGAAGAGTTAAAAAATATTACGCAAGACCCCAAATTCCCTATCCCTTATTCACCCATTCGGGTAGCATGGAACAAAAAGGTTGAAAACCCGAATGTCGCCAAAGAGTTATTAATAAATTACATCCGGGAAGTAAAAAAGCGCACCTGGCGACCGGTGAGCACTTCGGAAACATGGGATAGATGGCTGGAAAACCCGGAATTGGTCAAGGAAGTCGATTATATCGGTGTCCACCTTCTACCTTTTTGGGAAGGTATAGCAGTCGATGAAGCCGTTGACTATGCTTTTGATAAGTATTACCTGTTGCAACAAAAATTCCCCGGCAAACCCATCATTATCACTGAAGTCGGCTGGCCTTCGGATGGACAACCGGCCAAACACGCCATCGCTTCAAAAATTAACCAAGCCAAATTCCTCAGAGAATTCTTGAATCGTGCGGCTCAAGAAAAACTGGCTTATTACGTTATCGAAGCTTTCGATCAGCCTTGGAAAATGAAGGACGAAGGTTCGGCCGGCGGTTACTGGGGCATCTTTAACGCCGAACGGCAGTTAAAATTCCCGATGGATGGCGAAGTTATTGCTTTGCCGAGCTGGAAACACTGGGCAACGGGTGCGGCCTTGTTCAGTATGGCGTTGATTACCCTGTTTCTATTTACCCGTAAAAGCATGAAACTGCCGGGCTTGGTGTTTATCGGCATCATGGCCAACCTTGCAGCATCGTTTATTTTCTGGACGGTGTCCATCGGCGCGCAGCAATATCAAACCCCCTTAACGATTGCATTATGGGTATTAATAGTCATCATGCAATTTTTGGCGCTGACGATTCTTTTAATCGAAAGCCTGGAAATTGCCGAAGTCATCTGGCATCGTAAAACCGCACGGACATTCCAGCCGCTGGAACCGAAACCTGATTTTACTTACCCCAAAGTCTCCATCCATCTGCCTATCCATAACGAGCCGCCGAAAATGGTGCGCAAAACCTTGGAAGCTTTAGCCAAATTGGATTACCCCAATTATGAAGTAATGGTGATGGACAACAACACCAAGGATCCTGCCGTTTGGCAGCCGGTTGAGGAAGACTGTAAAAGATTAGGCGCTAAATTCCGCTTTTTCCACCTGGAAAACTGGCCGGGTTTTAAAGCGGGCGCGATTAACCACGCCTTGGATCAAACCGCCAGCGACGCTGAAATCATTGCCGTTATCGACAGCGATTACATCTTGCAACCGGATTGGTTGAAGAGGATGGTTCCTTATTTCGATAATGAAAACGTCGGCTTTGTGCAATCGCCGCAGGATTACCGGGATTTGCACGTTAGCGAATTCAAATCGTTCTGTTATTGGGAATACGCCGGTTTCTTCAATATCGGCATGGTGCAGCGCAACGAATATAACGCCATTATTCAACACGGCACGATGACCATGATCCGCAAATCCGCGCTGCTGGAAGTCGGCAAATGGGCAGAATGGTGTATCTGCGAAGACAGCGAACTCGGCCTGCGCTTGTATGAAGCGGGTTACGACTCCGTCTATTGCAAAGAATCTTTCGGACGCGGACTGATGCCGGACACCATGGGCGGCTATATGACTCAGCGTTTCCGTTGGGTTTATGGTGCCATGCAGATCATTAAAGGTCATTGGCGCAGTTTTATTCCGGGAAAAAAATCGCCGCTCACCTCAGCACAACGTTATTATTTCGTTGCCGGCTGGTTGCCGTGGTTTTCGGACGCCTTAGCCTTGCTTTTCACCATCGCCAGCCTGTTATTAACCGGCATGATTTTCTATGACTGGTGGGAATCGTATTTTCTTCCTGGCGGCGACCTGCGGATCAACAGCGAACTGCCGGTCAATGCCTTCATGATACCGACCATCGGTTTGTTCACCTTCAAGATCATCCGCAGTTTATGGCTCTATCAGGCTCGAGTACCTTGCACCGTCTGGCAATCCATCGGCGCATCGTTAGCAGGCTTATCCTTAACCCATACCGTCGCCAAAGGTGTTATCCAGGGTATGTTCATTAAAGGCAAGCCGTTCATGCGTACGCCTAAATACGAACGCCAAGGACCCTTGTTTACCGGATTAATGACCATTCGGGAAGAAATTCTATTGTTGATAATGCTCGGTTTAGCCATTGCCTTTATGCACGGCCTTAAGCATTTTGACAATTTGAGCGGTCAATTGTGGATTGCGGTGTTATCCGTCCAGTCCGTACCTTACATTGCCAGCTTAATCACCCTATTAATCAGCATTGCGCTCAATTACGGCTGGAATAAAACCAACCTGGATATGGAAGAATTGGATGTGGATTAATATGTCTACGTCGGTATTAATTACCGCAATTTTGCTTTTAACTCGATAAAACAAACAAACGGCCGGTATTAATTAACTGCTAAACCGGCTGTTTATTATTAATAACCCAGTTTGTGTCATTAATAGCGTTTCCCATACGACAAACTTAAACTCTTTTGTTATGATTGAATTCAGTTAATAAACCGATTCATTCATAACAACGGGAGTTACCATGAACCGCCCTACTCCACCCGCAGACGGTGCGCCAATCACCATCGACAACGGCAAACTGATCGTCCCCGATAACCCCATTATTCCTTATATCGAAGGCGACGGCACCGGTCCGGACATTTGGTGCGCCACGGTGCGGGTGCTGGATGCAGCGGTGGCAAAATCTTACGGCGGCCAGCGCAAGATCCATTGGCTGGAGGTGTACGCGGGCGGCAAGTCGTTTGAACAGTTCAACACCTGGCTACCGGATGAAACCATCGACATCTGCCGGGATTTTCTGGTTTCCATTAAAGGCCCGTTGACCACGCCGATTGGCGGCGGCATTCGCTCGCTCAACGTCGCCTTGCGGCAATTACTGGATTTGTACGTCTGCCTGCGCCCAGTGCGCTGGTTTAAAGGCGTTCCTTCACCTGTTAAACGCCCCGATCAGGTCGATATGGTCATTTTTCGCGAGAATACCGAAGACATTTACGCAGGTATCGAATTCGAACGTGGCAGCGAGGAAGTCCAAAAGTTTTTACAGTTAATGCAGTCTAACTTTCCCGCTCAATACAAAAAAATACGTTTCCCGGATTCGTGCGGCATTGGCGTAAAACCCGTCTCGCAGGAAGGCACGGAACGCCTGGTAAAAGCCGCCATCGATTACGCCATCGCCAATAAGCGCAAGAGCGTGACGATTGTGCACAAAGGCAACATCATGAAGTTTACCGAAGGCGCATTCCGCAATTGGGCTTATGCGATGGCTGAACGAGATTATCCCGACCATACTTACACGTGGGAGCAATGGGAACGCACCAAAGCAAGCCAAGGCGAAGAATCCGCTAATAACGAGCAGAAAGCGGCATTGGCAAGCGGCAAAATTTTAATCAAGGATGCGATAGCCGACATCACCTTGCAGCAAGTCTTAACCCGCCCGACCGACTTCGACGTCATCGCCACGCTGAACCTGAACGGCGATTACCTGTCCGACGCGCTGGCAGCGCAGGTCGGCGGCATCGGTATCGCGCCCGGCGGCAATATCAATTACCAAACCGGCAAGGCGGTATTCGAGGCGACCCACGGCACCGCACCGAAATACGCCAACCTCGACCGCGTTAATCCCGGATCGCTGATCTTATCCGGTGAAATGATGCTGCGCTACCTAGGCTGGACGGAAGCCGCCGATGCGATCATTAATGCGATGGATGCCACCATCGCCAGCAAGCAGGTGACTTACGACTTCGCCCGCTTAATGGACGGCGCAACGGAAATTAAGTGCAGCGAGTTTGCGGATAGGATGATTGGGAGTATGTGACCTGTAGCGTGGATATAACTTAACTACAGAATATTAAGAACTCGACTTTTCCAGGTGGCTCAAAATCTAGAGTTAATCTGGCAGGTAATAATGTTCGCTTGAATAAAGCAACACAGGATGATTTACGCGTAATAGAAGAATGGCGGGCTGCACATAGAGCGGTATTAAATACTTTTCAAGCAATTTTACGAAACAAAACAAAAAGTAAAAAAATCATTGTTGCCCAAAGACATAAACGTCGAAATACCATATTTAATAAACTAATTCGATTACCAAAAATGGAATTATCCAGGATGAATGATGTTGCGGGTTGCAGAATTATTTTTCAATCAGTTACAGAATTAAACTCTTTTAGAGAAAATTTTCATAAAGCAAGGTTTAAACATAAGAGACGAAATGAAACTGATAAATACGATTACATAAAAAAACCAAAAATAACAGGATACCGAGGTATACATGATGTGTATTCGTATGATGTAAATTCAACTAATGGAAAGCAATATGAAGGATTATTGTTAGAAATACAATATCGCACTTTGATACAACATGCTTGGGCAACAGCTGTAGAAGTTATTGGATTTATTACAGTAAACCAACCTAAATTTCAGCAGGGAGATAAACGCTACGAACCCAGCGCGCCACTATTTTTCGCGAAAGCTGAAATGGGGTCCAATCCGATTTCAGCAGCGAAAAATGACGTGGCGAGTTTGCCTTCGGCGGCCTGCGTTCGTCCCGCTACAGCCCAAAACACAAAACATCGGCTTCCGCCTTGCTTTGTATTTTGACCTTGCGCGAATAACTTGACGCCGTGTCGTATGGCCTTGCATTTTGACTACGCACTACGCTTGCGCTCCAACTCCGTTAAAACGCCCGGCCTCTACGGCTACGCAGGGGTCGTCGTACATCGCTCGGCTTCGCTCGCTTCCATGTACTCCTTCATTGTATGGCGTTAGCTAGTGAAATTTTAGCTAGAACTTATGAAAATGTTAATGGGCCATATCCTGATAAAACTAATTCTGACCTGATTAATGAATTTCAACAATTAGACAGAGAATTACATTTAGTTGAAACATTGACCGGTTTAAATATTGTTGAAACAGAATCTACTAAAAATAAAAACTCAATTTTAATTTTTCGTGAAAACGGCGAATTAGAGATTAGAAGCTTTAGAGAAGCGACAGACGCACTTAAAGAACTACTTGAAATTGAAAAAGAAAATCCCAATTTAGATGTAGTTTTGGTAAAAGCAGATACAAATGAAGAGATACGAATGGCATTTAGAAATTATTTTTCTGATGCACAAGATTTTATTCGATTATTAACGGAAGCCCAGAAAATATTGTCAATTTAGTAAATTTGGCGTGATTTTTTGAATCACTGACATCGAAAATTAACGTTTTTGTTGGGGTTTACAAGCTCACCCCAATCCACGATTCTGGAGTAATTTATGCCTATTAACATCACCTGGGTCGATCACTGCGAAGGCAGCGAAGTTATTGAAAGTATTCAAACACCTGCTGTCACTGTAAAAGTGCATCTCAGAGGCGATGTGATTACGCAAATTGACTGGGTGTATGCGGGAAACCAGGAATCAGTAACACATGGTGAAGGTCAATTGGCGGAGTTCTGGCCTGGGATCAACAAAACCATTAACATAAAACTGCTTAAGCAAGGTACGCCGTTCAGGAATAAAGTCTGGGAAGAATTGCTTAAAATCCCTTTTGGCAAGACTTTGACTTATTCAGGCTTGGCGAAAAATATCGGTTCTGCCGCCCGCGCCGTCGGCAATGCTTGTAGGGATAACCCTTACCCGTTAATTATTCCTTGTCACCGTGTGGTCGCGGTGAATGGCATGGGCGGTTTCAACGGACATCGGCATGGCGCGTTTATGGAGCTTAAGGCAAAGCTGTTGGACTACGAAGCCAACTACACCCCGTGCAAAACTCCGCATTAATCGACCAATTCCTCGATGCCGTGTGGGCGGAACAGGGCTTGAGCGAAAACACCTTATCCGCTTACGGTAGCGACCTCAACATTTTTGCTAAATGGCTGAGTGCCAAGCCGTTGCTGGAAGTTAATAAAGCCGATCTCAGCCTTTTTTTAGCCAGCCGGTATCAAGACGGAATCAGCAACCGGTCGGCGGCGCGAATCTTATCGACCTTACGCCGCTTTTACGGTTACCACATCCGTGAAAACGCCATCACCGTTGATCCGACCGCATTAATCGATTCGCCACATATCGGACGGCCCTTGCCGCATTCCTTAAGCGAGCAAGACGTTGAAGCGTTACTGAATGCGCCAAACCTGGAAACTGACTTGGGCAGCCGTGATAAGGCGATGCTGGAAATCCTCTATGCGACCGGACTGCGGGTGTCAGAGCTGGTTAATCTGACGCTGGATCAAATCAGTATGCGCCAGGGCGTGGTGCGGATAATCGGCAAAGGCAATAAAGAACGTCTGGTGCCTATCGGTGAAGTGGCACTCAGCTATGTGGAAAGCTATCTCAATCATGCGCGAAAAAACCTGTTAGACTCTCAGCAATGTTCTTACCTGTTTATCACCAGCCGCGGTGCGTATATGACACGGCAGGCATTCTGGCATATCATTAAGCGTCATGCCCTAACAGCCAGCATTAATAAAACACTGTCGCCGCATACGTTACGGCATGCATTTGCCACGCATCTATTGAATCACGGCGCCGATTTGCGGGTGGTGCAATTATTATTGGGACATTCGGATTTATCCACCACACAAATTTACACTTACATTGCCCGCGAACGCTTGCAAGAATTACACGCCAAACACCATCCACGAGGTTAATCCCTAATATGACGCTTTCTATCCATCCAACCGCTTGCATTGCTTCTGACGTAACGCTGGGCGAGAACATCAGCATCGGTCCTTTTGTTGTGATTGAATCTCACGTAAGTATCGGCGACGGCTGCCGGATCGGTTCGCATTGCGTCATCCAGCCTTATGTGAAAATGGGCAAGAATAATGTTTTGCACCCGCATGTGGTGTTGGGTGATTTGCCGCAAGACACTGGTTTTCAGTCTGAAACGGTATCCTGGTTATTAATAGGTGATAACAACGTATTCCGTGAAGGTTTTACCGCGCATCGATCATCAAAAGAAAACGGCGAAACCCGGATCGGTTCCGGCTGTTTTTTGATGAATAACAGCCATGTTGCGCATGATTGCCTACTAGGCGATGGCGTTATCTTCGCCAACAATGTCGCCATCGGCGGGCATGTGGAAGTCGGCGATAAAGTCTTTATGGGCGGTAATGTGGTTGCGCATCAGTTCTGCCGCGTCGGCGCGTACGCCATCGTACAAGGCACGACCGGCTTGAGCATGGATGTATTGCCGTTTACGATGATCGGCGGGCATTACGCCAAGCATTTCAAATTAAATACCGTCGGCTTACGCCGCGCCGGGATTACCGGCAACCGGTATCAGGTGCTGGCTTCAGCATTTCGTTTACTGCGGGACCGCCAACCGTTGGATGGTTTGGAAGAGACCGAAGAATTAATCTATCTCAAAAATTGGATGGTAGCGAAAACCAAGCGTGGTATCCACGGTTTTTTAGAGAATACTAAAAAAATGGATGAGGCAGGTGATTAATAACCACATGGCTTAACGTCCAATATAGTCCATCTATGTTTATTAATGCCTATATAAACATACAGTTATTAATATTCATTGTCCAGTAATATCCATGTTGATGTATAATTATCCAGCATGAACTGCCACTAAAAGTGCCACTGGATAATCGCCATGCCAATCACTACCACTCAACTCGAAGCCATCAAACTGACTTCAAAAGTTCAAGATTTCACTGTCAATAAATTAGGAATGGGACAGGGATGTCAAACGGCTTTGAAAAGTTTCCACTAAAGAGCGCCGAATAGTTTCCAGCCAAACTGTAAGGTTATAGGTTTTCTACCGCCTTTTTGCGTTGCTTAAATCGATAGGAATCGTTGCCGGTTTCCAGGATGTCGCAATGATGGGTAATCCTGTCGAGTAGTGCGGGTGGTCATCTTGGCGTGTCAAACGGCTTTGAAAAGTTTCCACTAAAGAGCGCCGAATAGTTTCCAGCCAAACTGTAAGGTTATAGGTTTTCTACCGCCTTTTTGCGTTGCTTAAATCGAAAGGAATCGTTGCCGGTTTCCAGGATGTCGCAATGATGGGTAATCCTGTCGAGTAGTGCGGTGGTCATCTTGGCGTCACCGAACACTTGCACCCATTCCGCAAAATTCAGATTGGTGGTGATGATCAG
>VGVA01000025.1 GCA_016874115.1 Gammaproteobacteria bacterium | reverse complement strand
TGGGTTGTTAGTATGTAGCATGAGCGTTACCTCTGGTTAAGTTTGATTACGGATTCGACACCCTTATCAAACTCGGTAACGCTCGCTTTTTCAAGAGCTGTGTCAGATTAGATCGGAACTAGTGCAATTTATTGATTCCGTGGGGTTTGCGACTGTGACACTTGCGACTTTTGCGACAGTTGGCCGGGTTTCGGTGTCTTGTGTCGCAATTGACGCAAGTGTCAACGTCGCAACGGGTACAGTTTTGCTTTTGTGGATCAATGCCGACAGCGCCATCAGTTTTTCACTCCAAGCACTTTGCTACTTCTATAGTTGCTATTCTTGCTATTTTTCACCCTGTTACCCCGCCATCTGTAGCAAAAATAGCAGGAATAACAGTAGCAAACCCTACCAACTCAGGATTGAGCGCCAGCGTTACCCGTTTGCCATCCTTGCGAACTTGTAGCCTATCCAGCTCAAAAAGATGATTGATTGCTTCGTCCATGCTGGCTTTATTGCGTAGCGGGCCATGCTGCATGGCATGATTTTTACTGACAAGGCATGTCCGTTCCCGTTTGGCGTAATCAATCAACCAAGCATCCAGCCGCGCCGCGTTCGCCAGCTCAACCGGCAAGGCCAGTTCACCAAAAAAGCGCCGGGCTTCCGATAAATGCCACGCCGCTATTCTGCTGGCGCTCTCGAAACTATCCACATCCACCGCGCAGCCTATGCTGTTGGTAAAGCCATGAAACAGCGCCGCCAATCGTGCCGCGTTATCGGCGGTTTTGCTGGCAACGTCCCGCACGTCGTACAGTTCACCACATGCTTTCAATTCGGCTTCTATGGCATCGTGAAAGGCAATCCAGGCCGCCTTTGCTTCTGGGGTGAATGTCAACATTGCCGGATCAAGGCCGCCTTGCTCGTTCAACGGTGCCGGGGTGTTCAATATCTCGGTAATCCGTTGATGAAACCGCGCCAACTTGGGCCATGTTTCCGGCGGATCGGTAAACGGCCTGCTGCCCTGGGTTGATTCAGGCCAGGCCACCAGGAACCGCACCAGAAAGCCAGTACCACGCGCCATCCCGCCCGACTTATCAAAGAACGCCCGCAAGGTTGCCTCTTGAATCTGCAAGGCCACGGTAAGCCGTGCGTCCTTCACGGTGAAGGATTCCGACGTACGCCGCCCTATCGACAATTCGCCGCCGTCCCAAAGCGTATTGAGCAAGGCTAGGTTACGCATAACCGAATCTTTGCCCATACCGTGCGCCCCGAACACTACGCCCGCCTCACTCGATACCACGCCCGCCGACGGCCATTTTTTCGCTAGGGTATAGGCTAGGTTTTCCGGGGTTTCATCGCCCAATATCAGCCGGGGGATTCTTGGCGATTCTGGCTTTGATCGTTCCAGCTCTATCAAATCGTCTTTTTGATCGCGTGAACTTTTGCCCTTTTTGCCTGCGTCTTTGATCGCCGATAACAAGCCTTCCCGCTCGGCATTCCAGGCCGCAATTTCAGCTTGGTAATCTTTCAGCAATGGCGCGGCAAGCTCGGCTTGCTCGTCTTCATATTGACGGATCGCCGACGTAAAAAAACGGTCGCAAGTGGTTTTACGTTCGCCGGAATCGGCAATACTCAACATGAATAAGCCTGTCGGCCCGGTCAGCCGTTCAGCGCGTTTAATGTCGCAATGGGCTTGCAGCGCCAGCGACAGCGCCCCCAATGCGGAACCCGCCACCAATGGCAACGGTGCCTTGATAAATGCCGCTACTTCTTCAACCGCTGCCCGGATCGTGTCCGGCAAGGCGTCCAGTGGGTAGGCTTCGGGTTCGAACTTGGCGGTTAGGGGTTGTGGCTTGGGCCAGTGGCTTTCTATTCCTTCATCTGTCGCAATTGTCGCAACTGTCACTGTCGCAACGTCCCGGATTTTAATCAGTGCATCCCGCACGGCATCCGCCCCGCGTTCACTCCATAAATCCCAAAAGTCGCATTTTTGCCCGTTCAGTTCAGGAACTGCAACGCGCCCGCCCACCACTTGCGCCGCTTCGGTGGCTGCCTTTAAGCCTGGGTTGCTGCCATCGGTTTTAATGTCGTTGTCTGCCAGCAAAACAATTTCAGCATCCGGGGCCAGCTTGCGGACTGCCAGCGCCACGGCGGATAAATTGCCCGCGTCCATTGCCGCCACTGCTGGAGCTCCATCCACGGCATGAACCGCCGCCACAGTCGCTAAGCCTTCACCAATCAGCACTCTAGTAGCGCCGCTGATTTTGCCTAACGGATGAAAGCCGCCGCGCTTGCGTCCGCCTTTCAGATAGTCTTTTTCGCCGTCTGGGTTGATCGCTTCAAGCGTCCAGATTTTGCCATCTGTGCCATAGATCGGAATCAGCAAGGCATCGGCCCAGTTCCGTTGCGGCCATGCGCCACGCTTGATCTTGTGGCCAAAATCGACGGCTTTTTTGATCGCGTAAGGGTGTTGGCTTGGATCGCCGTCAGTCGCCGCCAATAATTCAGCCGCATTTGTTGCCGCCGCTTCATGCTGGCGCAATTCTTCGGCTTGGCGTTGCTGGCGCTCGGCCTCGATGCGCTGCTTGAAGGCCGCTCGTTCTTCGGCGGTGTAGGTGCGTTCGGTTTCAATTTGCCAATGCTCATCTAGGCCGGTGAAAAAGTCACCAAACACGCCGCCGCGCAAGTCGTCGAATAATTTGCACCATCCGGCATCATTGCTGCGGCCTTTGTCATAGCCTGGGAACCTGTGCATTTTGCCGGGTTGGATCGTGTCCGGCGGTTGTAGGCCTTGGGCTTGAATGGCTATTTTAAAGGATTCGACAGCATTATCCATGCAGCACCCCCACGAAAAACAGCCAAGGGGCCAGCCGGTAAACGGTAGCTTTCAAACCGTCATGGATCGGGTTACAATGGCAATCGCTAAATGATTTTGAAGTCGCTTGGGGTTCTCCTACCCCGGCGGCTTTTTTGTTGCCTGTCATCCTGCCCCCTTATGCCAACTGTTCAATCAAGGCGCGGATGTCCTCGACTTTCCAAGCCGTTGTCCGTGCGCTCAGCTTGACGGGTTTGGGATAACGTCCATCTTTGATACCCTGCCACCAGGTTGATTTAGACACCGGAATAATGGCAGGGATGGGTGGTTCGGCTTTTGGATTACCGATAATTTGCGGCAGGCGTAGGTAGCCGGTTAGGGGTAGTTGATGCATTTTAGATTGCTCCATCCGTTTAAAGACAAACCAATCCTACGCGGTCTATGTTTCGCAGTCCTGGGGTAGAATTATGGCAATTATTTTACCCCCGGCTTGTAATGGTTAAAATTCTTATACGCGTTTATCACCACGTCAATCTTTAAGCCTGACGCCTCAGCGACTATTGTTGCCGCCGTGGTTTTTTCGGAAAATTCATTATTCGAGTAGTGCGGCAAGTCATAGGTTTTTGCCACCTCTTGGACAGCCCTGCACAATTTGTAATCCCGCTCCCAATTCTTATATTTATCCGCGCCTCGCTTAGTTGGCCGTTGCCGGTTACCTTCAAGAACATCAGCGACAAAGTGCCTAAACTCTTCCGGCATAAACTCGCCGTTACGCAAACAAGCCACAATCAAGGTTATCAATACGTCAAAATCATTGGTATCAGGGTTTTCCGTAGCCGCTAAAAGGGCTTTGCCGACGTGTTCTAATTCCGTATTGGTTTGGCTTTTAATATTTGCTATAGCATCATCATACATAACATTTTTGCCCAGAAACTCACAAGCGAACATAATAGGTTCAGTGGATAATCGCATTTATCCCCCCGCCCGCTTAAATTGTATGACTTGCGCCCCGGCCTTTAATGCGTCCAGGTAATCCGCCCAAGCCTGCATCATGATATGACGGTCTTTTAAGTATGCGGTGCGATTATAGGCGCGTCCGTTTGGGTCTCTGACTGCGTGGGCTAATTGATGCTCAATGAAGTCAGTCCGAAAGTTTAGGACTTCATCCAGTAAGGTTCTGGCAGTGGCTCTAAAGCCGTGTACCGTTGCCTCGTCCTTACTAAATCCCATACGCCGCAAGGCTGCCAGTAGCGCCACATCAGACATACATCTTGAGCCGTTCGGGGTGCGTTCACTGGGGAATACATGCAGGCCATGACCTGTAAGTGGTTTAAGCTGCTCGATTAACATAATGACTTGACCAGCGCGCCACTATTTTTCGCGAAAGCTGAAATGGGGTCCAATCCGATTTCAGCAGCGAAAAATGACGTGGCGAGTTTGCCTTCGGCGGCCTGCGTTCGTCCCGCTACAGCCCAAAACACAAAACATCGGCTTCCGCCTTGCTTCGTATTTTGACCTTGCGCGAATGACTTGACGCCGTGTTGTATGGCCTTGCATTTTGACTACGCACTACGCTTGCGCTCCAACTCCGTCAAAACGCCCGGCCTCTACGGCTACGCAGGGGTCGTCGTACATCGCTCGGCTTCGCTCGCTTCCATATACTCCTTCTCTGACAAAGGCACAATGTGCTGCACCTGGGTCTTCGTCACCAAGTAGAGCCACTCTCTCGCTTCAAAGTCGAGTTGTTGCCATTGCATGGCGCGTAGTTCGCCGGGTCTGACAAAGACTAAAGGCGCAATCTGTAAAGCGGTTTTGACAACGACAGAACCGTTATAGTCGTCAATGGCACGTAACAGCGCGCCTAATTGGAATGGGTCGGTAATCGCGCCAAAGTGGCCGCCCTTGACCGGCTTCAGTGCGCCTTTGAGTGCTTGGCTAATGTCGTTTTCCGCTCGCTTGGTGGCTATGGCATAGCGGAATACTTGCCCGCATACTTGAAGCACTCGGTGGGCGGTCTCTACTGCTCCGCGCTCTTCGACCTTACGCAAGACTTTTAATAGTTCCTGGGCTTTTAAGTCGGATATGGCTTGACCGCCCATAAAGGGGAATACGTCCCGCTCAAGATTGGCTAGGGTTCTTTTCTTGTGGCTGTCTGACTTTTCGCTCATTTTGCATTCAAACCATTCACGCGCTATCACTTCAAAGCTATTGGCCGCGTTGGTGGCTTTGGCCTGCTTAATGGCTTTCTTGTTTTCTCCGGGGTCGATGCCGTCCGCTAATTGTTGCCGTGCGGTGTCCCGTTTGTCTCTGGCTTGTTTGAGACTGGTTTCAGGGTAGACACCCAAGCAAGGGTTTTGCGTTTACCGTTAAATCGGTAATCCATGCGAAAGTATTTGTTGCCTTTGGTGTCGATCAATAAATACATGCCCCTTTCATCCGTGATTTTATAAGGCTTGTCTTTGGCTTTGGCGTTCTTAATGGCGGTATCAGATAGGCTCATGACGGTATGGACTTTTGAAAAGTGGAATATACCGCCAAAAATACCGCCTAAAATGTCGGTATGTCAATAAACTTTCATGGACTAATACGGACAATAAAGGCAATAAAAAACCCGCTAAGCTTTGCAGCTTGCGGGCTTAATGGACTTCTTCAAGCGTACTAAAATTTAAATTTGGTGGTGATGGGTGGAATTGAACCACCGACCTGAGGGTTATGAATCCTCCGCTCTAACCATCTGAGCTACATCACCGTGAGAGGTCAATAAAGAAGCGGAATTATAGATTCCGCCAAGATTAATGTCAAACGGGTTGTGTACTGCCTGTTAATTAATCAGACGTTAAAGCGGAAATGCACGACATCGCCGTCTTTCACGATATAATCCTTGCCTTCCAGTCGCCACTTGCCCGCGTCTTTTGCACCTTGTTCACCCTTATATTTGACGTAGTCGTCATAAGCAATGACTTCGGCGCGGATAAAACCTTTTTCAAAATCCGTATGAATGACACCTGCCGCCTGGGGCGCGGTATCGCCTGTATGGATTGTCCAGGCGCGCACTTCCTTTACGCCCGCGGTGAAGTAGGTCGATAGATTCAGTAACGCATACCCTGCCCTGACTACACGGTTTAAGCCCGGCTCTTCCAAGCCCAGATCATCCAGAAACTCTTTTTTTTCACTGTCTTCAAGCTGAGCGATTTCCGCTTCAATAGCCGCGCAAACCGCTACAACGCTCGCGCCTTCGTTTTCCGCAAAGGCCCTCACCTTGTCCAAAAGCGGGTTGTGATCAAACCCGTCATCCTGCACATTGGCGATATACATGGTGGGCTTTAAGGTTAGTAAAAATAAATCCCGGATTAATAACTGGTCGTCTTCACTCAAATTCAAGCTTCTGGCGGGCAAACCGGCATCTAGTTGCTGGTAAACGCGCTCCAGCACCTGCTTTTTGGCTAGATCGTCTTTGTTGCCAGACTTGGCCGATTTGCCAACTCTGATCAAAGCTTTCTCCACCGAAGCCATATCGGCCAGCGCTAATTCGGTATTAATGACTTCGATGTCGGAAATGGGATCGACCTTGCCTGCCACATGCACCACGTTATCATCATGAAAACAGCGCACGACATGGGCGATAGCGTCAGTCTCGCGGATGTTAGCCAAAAACTGGTTGCCCAAGCCTTCGCCTTTGGATGCGCCTGCGACCAGACCGGCAATATCCACAAACTCAATGGTGGTCGGTACGATGCGTTCCGGTTTGACGATTTCAGCCAGTTTGTCCATGCGTCCGTCCGGCACCGGGACTACGCCGACGTTTGGATCGATGGTACAGAACGGGTAATTTTCCGCCGCAATTTTCGCTTGCGTTAAGGCGTTGAACAAGGTTGACTTGCCCACATTCGGCAAGCCGACAATTCCACAGTGTAAGGCCATAGGTTTGCTTAAAACTCAGTCGATTAATTTGAAAATAAACGCGGCATTATACAAGCTTAATTCAAGCGATTTCTGAATAATTTGATTGCACTCTTGCTCTGAGACCTTGCACAGGAGAGCATTCGACAGACTTGCCGAAAATATAAATCAATTGCTACCGTTCGTCCTGAGCTTGTCGAAGGACGAAACTCTAATGATTGGTTGCCGTCATTTTCAGTTTGACGAGTAATTGACGATACTCGCTTTCGCTTAACGAGTCATTGGCAATGACCATGGCAGGTTGATGGCGCAGGTGCAAAAAAATGAAAACTGTCGTTAATACCGTGGAAGGCAGCACTTCCACCTGAATGTAATCGCCGCCGTCAGACAACTCCCATCCGCGTTTTTCGCTGTACTTGAGCTTACGCTGGTCTTGTTGAAATTTTGGGTAAGAGAACTTGAAACTCAAGACAATTGCCGCCGCCACGGCCAGTTTTACCGCTAACGGCAAGGCATTGGCAAAACCTGCCGCGAGCGCAAGAGCGTAAAATAACATGACCAAGCGTTGCAGCTTTTTGGACGGCTTAATTTCTGCAAAAAATGGCGAACTTTCTTTGTTTGAGGTCATCTCTTTTTGTATATCGGCATTAAGTAACATTCCTTAAGTCGTATTCGCCAGCTAATCGTGTATTAACACGTTATAATACTTCAACTTTTAGTACTTTTAACGCTATATGGACTTCGAATGGAAAACTATTTTGCTTAGCGGACAATCATTATCAAATAACGATACTACCGTTAATCTTGCCAAAATAAATAACCTGAAAGCACCGCGCATTTACCCGCTAACCCACCTTAGTAGCCTTAAAATTACTGGCAAGGATGCGGCGAAGTTATTGCAAGGCCAACTAACCTGCAATGTTAATGATGTTAATGACACCAAGGGCAGTTATACAGCGCTGTGCAACCCTAAAGGCCGGGTGATTGCAACGTTTCTGCTGGTCAAAAAAGCTGACGATTTTATTTTAGTGTTGCCGACTGAAATGCTGGAGATTGTCCAGAAACGCTTGCAAATGTTTGTGTTGAGGTCTGATGTAAAAATAACCGACAACACCGGTGAGCTGTGCCTGCTGGGCGTCTACGAACCTGATAAACCCGCGCAGCCCTTTTCGGCGGAAATTCAGCATGATGTTATCGCAGTGAATTTACCTGGAATTAATAAACGTCAGCTATTAATAACTCAGGCGAAAACCAGATTGGATTATTGGTCTAACCAGACTTCATCCGGCGCTTACCAACCAGCCAGCACAACGGAGTGGCAATTTCTTGATCTTAGTTCCAGCCTGCCCTGGATAACGCCACCAACTTCAGAAGAATTTATCCCGCAGATGCTTAATCTCGATAAACTGGGCGGCATCAGTTTTAACAAGGGCTGCTACACCGGCCAAGAAATCGTCGCACGCACCCATTATTTGGGCAAGGCTAAACGCGAACTGGTGCTGGCTATATGCGATTGTGACAGCTTGCCTGAACCTATGGCCAATGTTATTAATATCTCGACTAACGATCAGGAAGTAGTCGGCAAAGTGCTCATGGCGCAATTAACTCAACAAGGTTGTTTGATACAGATCATATTGCTGATGAATGATACCGGCTACACTCATCTCGCTTTACAAACCGATACACAAAATACTATAAAACTCATCCCCTTTAACTTATGATTAATGAACAGGCAGCCCGTTCATTTCGGCGGCTGGCTTTAATTACCGTCTGCGCGGTATATTTTCTGATTTTGGTCGGCGGCATCGTGCGCGGTTCCGGCGCAGGCATGGGCTGTCCGGATTGGCCGACCTGCTTTGGCCGCTGGGTACCGCCGACGGAAGAATCGCAACTGCCAACGGATTACCATCAACGTTATGCCGTTGGTTATGAAAACACCCAATTTAATCCGGTAAAAACCTGGACGGAGTACCTTAACCGCTTGACCGGCGCAACGATTGGCTTATTAATTATCCTGACCGCATGGAAATCGCGGGTTTACATTAAAACCGACAAAGCCGTTTTTTATCTAGCTGTTTCGGTTGTATTTCTGGTCAGCTTCCAGGGTTGGCTGGGAGCAACAGTCGTCGCCAGCAACCTCAAGCCATTAACGATAACCCTGCACATGTTGTTGGCTTTGTTTATTGTGGCTTTGCTGATATATATTGTAGCCCGTTCGCAGAAAACATTAATCAAGCCGCTTGATGTTAATGCGCTGCCAAAATCTTTCGGCAAAGTCTTAAAAATCGCCCTGGCGATGACGTTGCTGCAGGTGATGATGGGTACGCAGGTGCGGGAGGCGGTGGATTTTATCGCCAATGAACACGGCTACATCGACCGCCAGTATTGGCGAGATGATTTTCCGGTTATCTTTTATGTGCATCGCTCGTTTTCGTCGTTGATTTTATTTACCAACGCCTGGCTGGTGTGGAAACTTTATACGCACGTGGATCGGTCAACGCCCGCCGTTAAAGCCGGATTGTTATTAATGGGATTAATCGTAACAGCAATTTTAGCGGGCATTACCATGGACAGGCTGGGCATGCCGCCTGCCGCGCAGCCCGTGCATTTATTAATGGCAGACCTGATTTTCGGCGTGCAGTTTTTTATTGCGATTTATCTGTTTTATGCCGACAAAAATCAATCTCTTGAAATTAACTTATAGCTTTGGCTCAGCATTTTTCCCGTTATCGGACGGCTTTTCCGTCGGCTTATTAATAACCTGTTCCTGCGGTTGGGTTTGCTCGTCCTGATTCAACTCCGGCAACGGTGCATACGGTTTTGGCGGCGCCTCGCGCGCAAGCAATATCGTGGCTACACCCGGCGTATTCATCGCTTTCGGACTCTTTTGCGTAGCTTGCAGGCGCAGGCCGCTTTCGCGGGTTTCCCACAAAAATAACGCAACATTCGCCAAAATAAGCAATAAACACAGTTTCTTCATCATGATTTCGACAACATTAACGCCAGTCCGGAAAGCACTAGATTAACATCAATAACTGTTGCGCTTGCCAGACAAGGCGCAATCAAAGCGGCGTCGCCGCCGGTTAATACTATTTTATAACCGTTATACGGACTTTGAACATTCACTGCCTTACCGATCATGCCTGCGATTGCCGATACTACACCGTTGTGAATCGCCGCGCCGGTAAAATCGGCCAAACCGGCAGGAAAGTCCTGTCGTCTAATCATGCTGAGGTTTTCTGTCTTCTGAGCTAACGATTCTTTCATTAAGTGGATACCCGGACAAATCAACCCGCCCAGATGTTGCCCATCTGCATTAATCAGATCAACCGTAACCGCTGTGCCGCACCCGGCAATACACAACGCGCATCGGTATTGATGATATGCGGCAATCATACCCAACCAGCGGTCGACGCCCAGTTGTTCCGGTTGCGAATACGCGTTCGTGACGCCGAAATTTTCCGCTTGCGATTGCACCCGAGTAACACTAATAGCAGGCCATAATTTGTTAGCAACAGCTTGTACGCAAGCCAACTCCGTTGTGCCGCCAACGCAGGCAATCCCGATTCGATGCGGCGTTTGTATTTTCCGCCAGAGAGCGGCCAGATTATCCTCATTCAGTTCCGAATTGAGCAGTGCTTCTCCCGCCTGTACCTTTCCGCAATCGTCGCCGATACCCCATTTCAGACGGGTATTGCCCAAATCGATTAATAAATTCCTGCTCTGGCTTGCCATTAAATAGCTCCGCTGAAGCTAACTTCGCCGGAGGCGAATGCCTGCACTGAGCTATCCGGCATGGTCATCATTAATAAACCTTGGTCGTTAATTCCCTGCACGATACCCTGATGGCGATGTTGGCCGATGTACAATGTGGCAACATTGCCTTTCAGGCAATCGTAACTACGCCATTCGTCCAGATAAGACGCAAGTCCGTTCTGTTCGAAATCGGCAAGAACGGTTAACAAATGCTCGATTAATACTCCCGCCAACCGGTTGCGTTGTATCTGTTTTTTTCCGGCAATTTTCTCTAAATCCGTCCAATCCTGATCGATAGTTTCGGCGTTCTCCGCCGATAAATACAGATTTAAACCGACGCCGATCACTACGCTGCATAGCCCTTCCGTTTCGCCAGAAACCTCAACCAGTATGCCGCCCAACTTTTTCTTGCCGAAAAAAATATCGTTCGGCCATTTTAATTGAAAATGTTGATTGTACAGACTTTTTAAAGTCCGTATGACAGCAATACCGACGGCCAAACTCAAACCGGCAATCGCCTGCGGGCCGTTGTGAAAATGCCACAGTATCGACAGATAGATATTACTGCCGAACGGCGACACCCACTGCCGCCCTCGCCGTCCTTTGCCTGCGCTTTGCTGCTCCACCAGACAGACCGCACCGGTTGGCGCAACAGATTTGGCGCGTTCGAGCAAATAACTGTTGGTGGAAGCAATGCAATCGAAAATCTCCAGGCTACCCATTAATGGCTGCGCAGCCTCATTAATGAACGCCAGGATGTCGTATTTCGACAATAACTCCAAAGGCCGTTCCAAGCAATAGCCTTTACCGGTAACGGCAAAGACAGTTAAACCCAATGCGGATAAACTATTGACCTGCTTCCATACCGCCGCACGGCTGACGCTCAATGCTTTGGAAAGCTCCGTACCCGAATGAAACCGACCGTCGGCAAGAATGGCGAGAATAATTTGTTGTGATGGGGAAGTCGGCACGACGATTGATTAATAAAAACCGGAATAGGAACAACGCTAAAACCAGCGTTTTAAATTTTAGCGCACAAGGTATTGAGTTCGGTTAATGCTTTTAAATATTCCTGTTTCATCGATTCAAGAATTTGCTGAACATTGCCAAGTTCATTCATTTTACCCGCTTGTTCCATGTTTTTGCATAATTCGGTCAACCTTCCACTGCCTACATTGGCGCTAAGCGATTTCAACCCATGCGCCAGTTTACGGATTTGCTCCGCATCTTGATTTTCGATGGACAACTGAAGATTGCCGAGCGTTTTCGCAGCATTGTGCTGAAACGCATCCGTTAAAGAAGTGATAAAAGCCAAGTCTTCAACATTATCCATTTTAAACTGCTTGGTGAAATATTCCATATTAATAGCAGTGGTATCTTCCACAACATTAATGGCTTTCGCCAACGTTTTTATGTCCGTTTTCAAAGGCGGCTGGTCTTTGATAACCAGTTCTTCCGGCAACCATTTCAACAACGTTTTGCTCAGGTCTTGCCGGGTAAACGGCTTGGTTACCCATTCATCCATGCCTGCTTCCTTGCACTTGGCTTCATCCTCGGCCAGGGCATGGGCGGTCAGAGCGATGATCGGTATATGTTTGCCGCTGGCCGACTCCAGTTCATTACGGCGGATTTCTTCACTGGCTTGGTAACCGTCCATAAACGGCATCTGGCAATCCATGAATATCAGATCAAACTCTTGTTTTTTCATTAATTTCACGGCTTCAAAACCGTTACTCACCACATGTACTTTACAGCCGAGATCTTCTAGAAAACGCTGGACGACCAATTGGTTGGCCGGGTAATCTTCCGCGATCAGCAAATTGGCCTTAAAGCGGTAGTTGGCATTGGATTTCGGGTGGATAATGTCGTCGCCTTTGGCTTGTTCCAAGCAGACCCAAAACCAAAAACTGGAACCGATGCCCAATTGGCTGTTAACGCCGATTTTACCGCCCATCATTTGCACCAGTTGCTTTGCAATCGCCAAACCCAGGCCGGTGCCGCGATAGATACGGGTCATAGAATTATCGGCTTGGGAAAAAGCTTTGAAAATTAAATTTTGTTTGTCAGGGCCGATACCGATACCGGTGTCGGTGACTTCAAAATGAATCCATATTTTATCTTTCGCCAATGGTTTGCTGGAAACATTTAGCACCACCTCGCCTTCTGCGGTAAATTTGACTGCATTTCCGAGCAAATTGACCAAGATCTGACTCAATCTGACCGAATCGCCAATCAGTAATTTAGGCAATTCCGTATTAATCTGCATGCGGTAACGCAAGCCTTTGGCTTTCGCTTCATATTGCAATAACTCAAAGCTGTCTTTCAACATGTCCGGAAAATTGAATTTCTGTAAGGATAGATTGAGTTTTCCCGTTTCTATTTTAGAAAAATCCAGAATGTCATTAATAATGCTCAGCAACAAGGTGGCGGACTGCTTCATGATATCGACGGAACGCCGCTGCTCTTCGCCTAGGCTACCGTCCGATAAAAAATCCACCATACCTAACACGGCATTTATTGGGGTCCTGATCTCGTGGCTCATATTGGCAAAGAATTGCGATTTAGCATGGCTGGCGGCTTCCGCCTCTTCTTTGGCTTGCAGAGCTTCCACCGTGGTCTGTTGCAATTCGTCATTCTTTTTCACCAGCTCATCGGTTCGTTCGCGCACTTGCACCATTAACATCTCCCGCTGCCAGGCTAATAATTCATCCCGCTTATGGATTTCATCCAGCATTTCATTATAAACATCAACCAGTTGACCGAATTCGTCATTATTGATTTTCGCCACTCGGGAGGTAAATTTTTTATCTTTCGCCACGGTTCGCATGGCTTGCATCAGATTGAGCATCGGCTTGGAAAAGATGTGTTGCAGTTGCGACGAAACATAGAGCACCGTCAACAAAGCAAACAACACAACCAATGCCGAAGCAATATAGATCCCGGTGAGAAAAGCATCCAGACGCGATAAGTTATCGGTAAGACGCAATACGCCTATTAATGTGTTATCCGACAATATCGGACGGTACAGATGGAGATAACCATTTTGATCGTAATTGGCGATTTCGGTAAATCCTGCCTGTAGATTTTTTCGAGAAGGCCCAAAAATGAATTCATCAAGAGTTGTTTCGACCGAGTCATAGAACGATTGGTCTTGCTTGATCGTCTTGTCGCGCTGTTTAATAAGTTTGAGGATATCTGGACTTAACGCCTGGTCTTTATTCTGTGTCTCGACATTGCCATTATTATAGGAAATGACGAAAACGCCTTTTTCATCGTATAAATTCACCGAGACGATATCTGGATGATCTTTAATCGATTGCAAGTCGTTTTTACTAACGGTAGATTTTTTGTGCAGCAATAACGGTTTTTTATCCCAGGCGATGACGGAAGCCAGCGCCGAGAGATCGTCTATTACCTGTTGCCTGCGGTTTCTATACTCCAGATAAGAAAATGCACTGGTCACGCATAGCAGCGCAATAATAGCCGACGCACCAAAAACCCACATTAATTTGGCTTGAATGGAAGCATGGCTAAAATAGGATTTAATCCTTTCTATTCCAAACATATTTGCGCTAGGCAATTGAATTATTTGAATTTTACCAATACTGTTGAAAATCGGCAACCGACAAGGGTTTGGCAAAGTAATACCCCTGTACGGCATTGCATGTGGTGTTACGTAAAAACGCCAACTGCTGGGAAGTTTCGACGCCTTCGGCAATCGTTATCAATTTCAGCGCCTTCGCCAGCGCCAAAATGGCATTCACAATAGCGGAAGCATCCGTGCTTTTCGGCAAATCTTTTACAAAGGAACGGTCGATTTTTAAGGCGTCCAAAGGAAAACGATTGAGATACCGCAAGGAAGAATAACCCGTACCGAAATCGTCAACGGATAGTTTAATCCCTAAATTTTTTAGTTCTCTTAATTTAGTCAGCATGTTTTCCGTATCCGCCATAATCATCGATTCGGTAATTTCGAACGTAATATATTTCGGGTTTACCTCATATTCCTGAATAACATTGGCTACCATCGTAATGAACATGGACTGATTAATTTGTAAACTGCTCAAATTAACCGAAATTGCCAAATTACCTAAGCCCTTCTCGCTCCAGGATCTATGCTGGCGACAGGCGGATCTTAAGGCCCATTCGCCGAATTGATTAATCATGCCGTTTTCTTCGGCCAATGAAATAAAATCTATGGGCAGTAAAAATCCGAGTATGGGACTGTTCCACCGGAGCAATGCTTCCGCGCCGATTAATTTACCGGATTCGACATCGTTAACCGGCTGGTAATACAATAAGAGTTCGTTTTTACTGGCAGCCAGAAACATATAAGTTTCCATTTCCAATCTTTTCTTGGCTCTAAGCGCCATCCCTTCGTGGAAAAACTGATAATTGCCTTTACCTAATTTTTTCGCATGGTACATGGCGATATCGGCGTTTTTCAGCAACGTTTCAGAATCTTCCCCATCTTGCGGATAAATGGCAATGCCGATACTCACGCCGATATGCACCAGATGCTCTTTTAGCTTAACCGGCTCATTAATCCAGCGATGAATGCGCTCAGCCACGGTAGCGGCATTTTCCGGATACGCTAACGCATTCAATAGGATAATAAATTCATCGCCGCCTAAACGGGCAACACCGACGCTTTTCTCCTGCACTTCCATATCCAGCCGTGTTGCCAAATCGGAACAACGAAGTCCGTCTTTAAGGCGTCCGGAGATTTCTTGCAACAGTTGATCTCCAGTTAAATGGCCATAGGTATCGTTTACGCCCTTGAAACCATCCAGATCTAGAAACAACAAAGCAAAGGTCCAGCCATGCCGACGCGACAGGGCTATGGTAGAAGCTAAATTTTTTAAGAAAAACAACCGGTTCGGCAATTGGGTTACTTCATCATAGAAAGCCAATTGCAAAATTTTATTTTCCTGGGCTTTTCTCTCCGTAATATCTTGGATTGTGCCGATTAAATTTTTAAGCTGCCGTCTGTTGCCGGTAACAGCCTGAATATGCTGCAAAACAAACCGCTCTTTTCCGGTTGTCGTTATAATGCCGAATTCAATATTGTTAGTCGTTTTATTTTTGATAGCCTTGCGGATATTATGTTTTACGTAAGGTAAATCCGTTAGGCGGATAAAGTTCCAGAAGTTATTAATATCGGGTATAAATGTTTCCAGATCGGCTTCCACCAAACTGTAAACTTCATCCGACCAAAACAAATTATTGGTATCGACTTGCCACTCCCAATCGCCCAGTTTCGCCAGTTCTTTCGCTTTCGATAGACGCAGTTCGCTTTGCTCTAATTTTTGTAAATTATCATTCGCTTTCACCATGTAGTGCAGCCGCTGGCAAAGCACACCCCAATTAATGGGTTTGATCGTGAAATCGGTTGCGCCGGAAGCGTAAGCCTGTGCAATTCTTTCTTCATCTTCGGTGACCGTCATCATTACCAGCGGCACATCGTCGCCATTCGGTAAAGCACGAATTTCCCGGCACGTCTCAAATCCGTCCATTAACGGCATTTCAATATCGACCAGCACAATATCCGGTTTTTGTGTTTTATATTCCGCTAACCCCTGAACTCCGTCATAGCTGGAAATCAAGGCAAAACCCGCTCCTGGCAGGTGCCGCGCCGCCCAAAGGTGTACGGTTTGATCATCGTCAATGATGAGCACCCGTGGGTTCTGGTTAAGAGAATCGTTCATTAATAATTATAAAAATAGACGGTTTTATCGTAGTGCTTTAGAACAGATTAAGGGTAGCACAAATATTAATTCGCATTGCCGCCTAGCGAAAACAGCCAATAAACCTTCAATTGAGTCCTTCGAAGGAGTACATGGAAGCGAGCGAAGCCGAGCGATGTACGACGACCCCTGCGTAGCCGTAGAGGCCGGGCGTTTTGACGGAGTTGGAGCGCAAGCGTAGTGCGTAGTCAAAATGCAAGGCCATACGACACGGCGTCAAGTCATTCGCGCAAGGTCAAAATACGAAGCAAGGCGGAAGCCGATGTTTTGTGTTTTGGGCTGTAGCGGGACGAACGCAGGCCGCCGAAGGCAAACTCGCCACGTCATTTTTCGCTGCTGAAATCGGATTGGACCCCATTTCAGCTTTCGTGAAAAATAGTGGCGCGCTGGTACAACTAACGTAAGCTGTAATAAAAATAAATCGTATTCGCTCAAAATTCTTTACGTATTCTGAAATCTATTAACACAAACCATAAGCAAACAGCTTGTTATAATAAACAATTATTTATTGTTCAGTTTCTAAATGAAAAACTTTATGATTCCATCGTTATTAATAGCGATGCCTTACCTAGCGCAAGCTAATGAAGATTGGGGGATTTGGGTCAGCAATACCTACCAAACCGACTTCGGCGGCAGCAATTATCTGGCGTTTCTGGAAATTCAGCCGCGGACTAAAAATGACAATGAGAATCTTCAGCAGTTAATCGTCAGGCCGTTGCTGGGTTATAAAGTAACCAAAGAATTGTCCTTATGGCTAGGATATACTTGGCAAGGGGAATATACACCCAGCCGGAGCGATAAATTCGGCAACGCCACCAACGATATCATGCAACAAGTCCAGTGGGTGCACGATATTAACGAACACTGGAATTTCCAGTACCGCGGACGTCTGGAAGAAAGATTGTTTGCCGACTCCAATAATGTCGGCTTACGTATGCGCCATCGTTTCCGCTTGACGTACACCATCCCTGACACATCTGTATTTTTGATAGGCTTCGACGAGTTTTTTCATTATTTAACCGACATTAATGACGGCAGCCCCAGGGAAGGTCAGGTACAGTCCGGCGTCAATCAAAATCGTACCTACGCTGGTTTAGGCTACAAATTTAACAAGCACATCAGCGCCGATACCGGTTACCAATTGCAGTATGTTAATAACTACGGCAAGGAAGATTTGTTTAACCACGTTTGGTTGACTAATATTAATGTCAAATTCTAATTTTCTGCGATAACCATTAATATATTTGGATAGATTTGCTTAATGCATTGACAATTTCGTTGTTGCTTCTAACATGCATGATTAATTAATCAATTGCGTGTTGAGGCGACATGAAAAAACAGCTGATACTTGTTTTCTGCATTTTGCATTTCTGTGCGATTTTTTGGTGGAGCGCCCCTTACAGCTACGGCTACGTATTAACATCCGGCCGGAACGACGCTTCTGGACAACCCATCAAGCATTGGCTGACACTAGCCAGAAATCCGCATCTCGCCAGCTTTCTGCACGCTTATATTAATGTGACCGGCAGTCAGCAATATTGGGACTTTTTCGCTCCTCACAGCATTAAATATCACCAATATCTGTCGGTTTGCACCGAAGTAGATACCGCGCCGGAACTGGAGCGGTTATCTTGCAAAGGCCAAACGCTGTTTACCAATCTGGAAAAGGATTTTACCCGTTTTCATCGCTTCGGCAGTGAACGTAGCCGCCTGTACCGGCTGACGGAAAATTTAATCAAGCTGAATGACGTCGAATTGTTATCCGCTTTTTCCCGCTACTATTCGGAAACTTTGCAAAGTAAGCGTCCCGGCGAATTAACGGTGCCAATAATAGCCCATTATTTTGAATTACATCCGGAACTTCAGGATTTACCCAAAGCCGGTTACCATTGGGATACGCTACTATCGCCATGACCGTGATTTGCTCCGATTTTTGGCGCAGGTTCTGGTTTAAAACGATCGACGCCCGGCAGTATGCGTTGCTGAGAATCACTTTCGGCCTGTTATCAGCAATTTATCTTGCCCAATTACTGCCGCTGGCCGATGTGCAATTCAGCAGTTCGGGTTGGCTGGGTTCGATTCGCCGGATCGAAGCTCAACACGGCGGTATCTGGTCGTTGTTGTTTTTGCCGATAGCTGCCGATCACCCGAATTTTGCTGCCTTATTAATCGGCACCGGCGTTGCCGCCAGCCTGTTGTTAATGATGGGTTGGCGCAGTCGCATCAATGCATTTATCGCCTGGCTGGTCTGGGTGTCTTTATGGAACCGCAATCCATTAATACTCGATGGCGACGACGCCATCCTCAAATTGATGTGCTTTTACCTGATGTTGTCGCCCTGCGGCAATACCTGGTCTGTAGCGGCGAAGAAGCGAAATCTACCCGAACAGGTCGAAATTTGGCCGTTGCGGTTGATCCAGTTTCAACTCGCATTAATCTACTTTGTATCGGGCTGGGTTAAGTTCTACGGGCCTGAATGGCAGACTGGAACCTCAATCCAGACCATATTAATCCATCCTCATTACGCTGCCATAAATGGCTGGGCATTGATTAATAATGAATTTATTTCTAAAGCTCTCTCCGGCCTGGGCGATTTCATCAAATGGTGGGAAGTCTTGTTTCCAGTAACATTAATGCATCCGATCAGCCGAAAAATCACCCTATTAATCGGCCTTAGCTTTCATCTTGGCTTGCTGTTGACGATGAACTTGCGCTGGTTTGCAATCATCATGCTGGCGCTTTATCCTGCCCTGTTACCCAATAATCAGTTTAAGCAGCTTGAAAATTTTTGGAAAAACCTCGTCTTAGCTTTTTTCCGCGCCGTTAATTAATCCTCATCGTCCTCTGGCAAACTCGCCTGCTCGCCCAACGCCTTCGGTATGGTCTTCTTCACTTTCACGCCCAATTCGACAAAACTGTTGGCCTGCCGGATCAGATTGCCCTGCCCTTGCGTCAATTTGTTCATAACGCTATCGTACGTGCTGTGTGCCGTACTCAGTTGTTTACCCAGCTTGTCCAGTTCTTCCACAAAACCGCGGATTTTATCGTAGACGATACTAGCTTTTTCAGCGATGACGCGAGCATTTTCATTTTGCCGCTCATAGCGCCAGATGTTTTCGATGGTGCGCAAGGTCGCCAGCAAAGTCGTTGGGGTAACGACGATAATCTTATGTTCGAATGCATCGGTAAACAGTGCTTCATCCGCTTGAAACGCAGCGACAAACGCTGCCTCTATTGGCATAAACAGCAAAACGAAATCCAGCGATTTAATGCCATGCAGGCTGGCGTAATCCTTATTGCTCAACAATTTGATATGCTCCCGTACCGCCTGTGTATGCTGTTTAACGGCGATCAACCGCTCCTGGTCATCGTCGCTCGAACAATAGCGCTCGTACGCCATTAACGATACCTTAGAGTCGATAATAATATCTTTGTTTTCAGGCAAATGGACAATGACATCGGGCTTGAACAAGCGGTTGTCTTCATTACGGAAGGCGCCTTGCGTGTCGTATTCAATGCCTTTGCGCAAGCCGGAACGCTCCAGCACTTTTTCCAGGATCATCTCGCCCCAATTACCCTGCATTTTTTTGTCGCCTTTCAAGGCAAGCGTCAGGTTAAGCGCTTCCTGGTTCATTTTGGCCGTGTCTCGCCGCAAGCCTACGATTTCTTCACGCAAGCTTATGCGGTCTTTGTTTTCGTTATCGTAGACGGTTTCGATGCGTTGTTTGAATTCGCCAAGTTGCTCTCGCAAGGGCGTAACGATGCGGTCAAGATGGCTTTTGTTTTGCTCGGCAAACTGCTGGCTGCGATCTTCGAAAATTTTGCCCGCCAGATTTTCAAATTGTGTTTTCAGTTGCTTTTCGGCATCTTGCAACAATTTGAGTTTTTCGTAGGTGCTTTTTTCCTGCTCGGCAATGCGCGTTTGCAACTCGGCATTTTTGGTTTTGGCAGTCGTTAATAACTGCTGATATTGCCGTAATTCCGCTTCCGCATTTTGCAGGTAATTAATCTTTTCTTCGGCAACGGCAATATTAATCGACAGGTTTTGAATGGTAATTTTGTCTTTGCGGGCAAAAAACCGCATTAACAGCGCACCGATTACTACGCCAACAAGCGTAATAACCCACGGAGGCAGGTTATTAATAAACTCGGCGACAGTCAAAAGCCCTACCCTTCGTTAATTAATGACAATGCATTACAAACTAGCAAACACTTTTTCAGCGATTGCTATCGTCTTATCTAAGTCTTCATCACTGTGTGCCGCTGAGACAAACCCTGCTTCAAAGGCCGATGGCGCAAGGTAAATGCCTTCTTGTAACATGGCATGGAAAAAGCGTTTGAAACAAGCAACATCACACGCCATAACGTGGGAAAAGCGCGTAATCGACTTTTCCGCACTGAAAAATAACCCGAACATGCCGCCAACTTGGTTGGTGGTGAAAGCAACGCCCGTCTTATTGGCCGCATTCTGTAAGCCATTAATAAGCTTGGCGGTTTTGGCGGTCAATTCAGCGTAAAATCCCGATTTTGAGATTATCTCTAGTGTTTTCAATCCCGCCGCCATCGCCACCGGACAACCCGATAAAGTCCCTGCCTGATAAACCCGCCCTAAAGGCGCGAGCCGTTCCATGATGTCCCGCTTGCCGCCAAACGCGCCGACCGGCAACCCTCCGCCGATGACCTTGCCTAACGTAGTCAAATCAGGCGTAATGCCGTACAGACCTTGTGCGCCGTGTAACCCAACACGAAAGCCGGTCATGACTTCATCGAAAATCAACACGCTTTGGTATTGATCGCAGACATCGCGTAAGCACTGCAAAAAACCGGCTTCCGGCGGAATGCAGTTCATGTTGCCTGCCACCGGCTCAACGATAATGCAGGCGATTTGCTCGCCCATTTCGGCAAATAAAAGCTTCACTGCTTCGCTATCGTTATACGGTAGCGTTACAGTATTTTCCGCTACGGCTGCAGTGACACCCGGTGAGCTGGGCACACCGAAAGTTAATGCGCCGGAACCGGCTTTGACCAAAAGCGAATCGGAATGGCCATGGTAACAGCCTTCAAATTTGACGATTTTATCCCGCCCCGTGTAACCGCGCGCCAATCTGATCGCGCTCATCGTCGCTTCCGTGCCGGAACTGACCATACGCACTAGATCGATTGATGGCATTAACTCGCAGACTTTCTTTGCCAGTTCTGTTTCAATTTCCGTCGGCGCACCAAAACTTAAGCCCTTTTCGGCAGCAGATTTAACGGCGGCGATAACATCTGGATGGGCATGACCCAAGATCATCGGTCCCCAAGAACCGACGTAATCAATATATTGCTTACCGGTGCTGTCGTAGATGTAAGCGCCTTGCGCTTTGGAAATAAACACAGGCGTACCGCCCACGCCGCTGAACGACCTGACGGGGGAATTAACGCCGCCTGGAATAACGGCTTTCGCTTGGGAAAATAAAACGTCTGCTGACTGTGTCATGGAAATGTAATCTATTGCTATTAATGGCTAAAAGGGTTCATCTTGCCATATTATTGCAATAATCTCACTGTTTGCTGAGCAGATTTCTTTTGCAATGCCTGCCTCAGCGCTTAAAAGCAGGCATTTATGATTCATTAAGCTCTTGCGCGGTAAGGCAGAAAGACCAGACCGCAACCGCTGACTTTAAGTTAGGGTTACTGCATCACAAACTTTAACCCGATAAGCATTAATACCGACGCCAGCACCGGGCGTAAATAATGTTCGGGTATTTTGGCGCTTAACAAACTGCCGATCCAAATGCCCGGTAACGAGCCGATTAATAAACTGCCCAGCAAAATTAAATTTACATTGCCCAACTGCCAGTGACCCAAACCGGCAACTGCAGTTAATGGGATAGCATGGGCAAGGTCTGTGCCGACAATTTTCAAAGTACTCATGCGCGGATAGAGGAAGAGTAAAGCCACTGTGCCCAACGCCCCTGCTCCCACTGACGACAACGTAACAAGAACGCCCAAAATGATACCGGTTAGAATCGTAGCCGGAATTTCCCAGCGCGTGGAAAAGCGTCCTGCGTTTTGTATGGAGCTATGTTCGTCATCGATTTTGCCGTTGCCGTTCCGCAGCAAATATGCCCGGATTAATAAAGCACTCGCCGTTAATATCAGCGCGATTCCCAACGAATAGGTGATAATGCCGGTGGTTTCCTTGCCGACATCCATGAAATGTTTGATGGCGAATAACGTTAATACGGACATCGGTATGCTGCCTAATGCAAGCAAGCCGACAATCCGCCAATCGACTGATTTGTGTTTGCCGTGATGCACCAGTACGCCGCCGGTTTTGGTGATCGCCGCATATAACAGGTCTGTACCTACCGCGACAGATGCCTTGAAGCCGAACAAAAACACCAGCAAGGGCGTCATTAATGAGCCGCCGCCGACCCCGGTGATTCCGACGAGCACACCGACCACAAAGCCGGAAATCGAATACATAATATCCACGATTAACTATTCCTTTTTATTTACTTTTGATAATGAAATATCGAATTTAGCAAGCTACTTTAGCACTTGGATATTTCATTTTTTAATAATATATTATGCTATGTATATGCTTTTTTTGCATAAGAAAACGGTTCAACCTTTGATTTTACCTCAGATATAACGGCTGGTATTAATCGAAAAATGTAAAGACAATCAATCTAATATCATGAATCTCATACAGTTGCGTTACATCCGGGAAATCGTACGCCAAGGCTTAAGCATCTCCGGCACCGCTGATACCTTACACACCTCGCAATCCGGCGTCAGCCGACAGGTGCAATTACTAGAAGAAGAGCTGAATTTACAGATTTTCAACGCAACGGCAAGCGGCTCATTGGCATTACCGAACCCGGCAAACTCATCCTGGATGTGGCCGAACGGCTGCTGTGCGAGCTGGAAAATATAAAACGCGTCGGCCAAGAGTATACCCAAAATAACCGCGGCACCCTCACGATAGCCACCACCCACACCCAGGCGCGTTATTTTTTGCCCCCTGCCGTTAAACAATTTATCGAAAACTATCCGGACGTATCGTTAACAATCCACCAAGGTAATCCGACGCAAGTTGCCCAACAAGTAGCGCACGGAGAAGCCGATATCGGCATTGCCACCGAAGCGATTAATAACGATGAATCGTTATGCTGCCTGCCCTGCTATCAGTGGAACCGCTGCATCGTAGCGCCGCGCGGCCATACTTTGCTGTACGATACGGCGTTAACGCTGGAAAAAATCGCTCAATACCCATTAATCACCTACGACTTCGGCTTCACCGGCGGCTCAGTCGTTAATCGAGTCTTCCACGAAGCCGGTCTGGAACCCAATGTAGTCTTAACCGCTATCGACGCGGACGTTATTAAAACCTACGTTAACCTTGGCCTAGGCATCGGCTTACTGGCGACTATGGCGTACGATGCGGAGCGCGACAGCCCGCTGCAAATGCTGGACGCCAGCCATCTTTTCCCCGCCAGCACCACCTATCTGGGACTACGGCGCGATGCTTTTCTGCGCAGTTATGTTTATGATTTCATTAATATACTGGCGCCGACAATCAATCGAAAGATGGTACAAAACGCGCTTAACAAAACCAATACCGATACGCATTAACTGGACTATTAATAAAATTTCCAACTAAATTCAGCAGCCTAAGCGAGCTTTCTAATGCCTTTTTTTGCAATACCGCTTATCATGCGTCGAATAATTAATCTTCGCTGTGTTCCGTTATGAAAAAAAGCTTTTGCATACTATTAATACTTGCAATCGGACTGACCGCTTGCGGCCAAACCGGCCCCTTGTATTTGCCGAAAAACGCCCCGAAAGTGTACGACGAACCGGCAGCAAAAGCGGAAGAACCTAAAAAAGAGAAAAAAGCAGAACCGGAACCGCCGCCTGTGCCCGCAAGATCTAAACCAACCACGGATCAATAATGGATTATTTTAATTACCAAAATAACGAACTGTACGTTGAAGACGTATCGGTACAAGACATCGTCTACCAACACGGCAGCCCTTGTTACATTTACTCCCGCGCCACTTTGGAACGGCATTGGCGCGCGTTCGACCAAGCCTTCGGTAATCATCCGCATTTAATTTGCTATGCGGTCAAAGCCAATTCCAATTTGGCGATCTTAAACTTGCTGGCAAGACTGGGTTCAGGCTTCGATATCGTCTCGCTGGGCGAACTGGAACGCGTCATTGCGGCGGGCGGCGATCCGAAAAAAATCGTCTTTTCCGGCATGGGCAAGCGCGAAGACGAGATACTGGCGGCGCTAAAAACCGGCATCCGCTGCTTTAATGTGGAAGTCAGCGATGAACTCGACCGTATTAATAATCTGGCCGGCCAATTAGAGGTCGTCGCGCCGGTATCATTCCGGGTAAATCCGGATGTCGACGCCCAAACCCATCCTTATATCTCAACGGGACTGAAGGAAAATAAATTCGGCATCGATTTCAATCAGGCTCTATCCGAATACCGCCGGGCGGCAGCCATGCCGAATATTAATGTCGTCGGTATAGATTGCCATATCGGTTCTCAACTGACTGATTCAAAACCGTTTCTGGATGCATTAACCAAAATCCTGGAATTGGTTAACGCCTTGAAAGCGGAAGGCATTAATCTGCATCATCTGGATTTGGGCGGCGGCTTGGGCATTTGCTATAAAGACGAACAGCCACCCCAACCTGCTGATTACATTCAACAAATTTTGGCGCACTTGGGCGGCACCGATTATGAAATACTGCTGGAACCCGGACGCGCCATCATCGGCAATGCCGGAATTCTGGTCACGCAAGTGGAATATCTGAAAACCACGGAACACAAAAACTTCGCCATCGTTGACGCCGCCATGAACGACCTGATCCGCCCGGCGTTGTACGACGCCTGGCAAGACATCATTCCCGTCACCCGGCAAAGCCACGCAGCGGAACGGTATTGGGACATCGTCGGCCCCGTGTGCGAAACCGGCGATTTCTTAGGCAAAGACCGCGCGTTAGCCATTAAAGAAGGCGATTTATTGGCCATCCGATCATCCGGCGCTTACGGATTCAGCATGAGTTCCAACTACAATTCCCGCCCGCGTTGCGCCGAAATTATGGTGGATGGCAGTAAAGTCCGTGTTATCCGTGACCGCGAGCGAATTTCACACCTTTGGGCGGGAGAGCATTTGTTGGCGTTGTGAAGTTAAATTAGCTTCAATCTATGGTGTGTTGCAAAACGGCGTGCAAAACTTTCCAGGGTCCTGGGGGAAAAAGCGCTGAAAAGTTTCCACCCCAGGTAGTTCAATGACCGGCTTTTTGCCGGAGAAACCTGGAGTGATAAAAATGGATGTCATACCCGAAATCAGGCGACTGCATTTCGTTGAGAAAGTTACCATCAGCGACTTGGCGAAGCAGTTCAAATTATCCCGTCCCACGATTCGTAAACACCTCAACACGATCGAAGAGCCCGTTTATCCCACTCGTCA
>VGVA01000024.1 GCA_016874115.1 Gammaproteobacteria bacterium | reverse complement strand
CTAGTAAAGTATCTTCGAGGTCGGCAATTACATCCACCAGATTGCCTTCCCGCACCTGCATAAGAGGCAAACTGATCTTTTTAGGTTTAAGGTAATATTGAGCGGTTTATCCGAATTCAAGGTCTCAATCGCATCCCATTTGATCACGACTTTCTCGGCATAAGGCGTTTTCATTTCCAGCGTACTGCCGGATTTATTAATAATCGTACCGCTGATCTTATCCCCGTTTTTAAGGAGGACTTCATCCGCTTGGACAGCATAATTGGCAACGCAGAATGTTGCCAGCAACAGCAGTTTTTTTGTTTCATTATTGTGTCTCCCTTTTTGTTTCATTAACAACCCTTGTTTGGGCGAGTAAATTTGTTCAATAACAGCCACCTTTAGCAGCATTTGTATGCATTTGCCAAACAGCAACATACTTTGTCAATTTACAACAAATAACTGAACAGGAGCTAAATGAAACTAATTTTTTTAAATTAATATTATGCTGTTATATAACTTTTTTCGAAATATCATTAAAAATTGCATCGTCTATAATTAAACCGGCCAATTTTATTACTGTCCGCTTTTGTTGCTTCTACCCTAATTTTTTATTAAATAATCCCAACACGGATAAACAGACAAAAGAGCGCTATTTGAGTTAACATTACCGGAATTTTTTGGGAGCAATTAATGAACTTCCATTGTCTTAGTTCGAAATGCGAGTTTTTTTTCATGTCGCCATGATTGCGGCGATTGTATTGATAACCGGCTGTACCTCCACACCCGACATCAAACCGCCCTTGCCGCCTCAACAAAGCGGCTCACCGTTAATTAATTATGCATTGAGCTTACAAGGCGCGCCCTATCGCTACGGCAAAGCTTCTCCCGAAGAAGGCTTCGATTGCAGCGGTTTTGTGATGCATGTGTATGGCAGATACGGTGTTTACCTGCCGCGCACCGCCGCCGAGATGGCGTCTGCGCTCCCGTCGGTATCGCAGGAAACCATGCAATCCGGCGATCTGGTATTTTTTAACACCAACGGCAGAACTTATTCTCATGTCGGTCTTTTTATTAATGATGATAAATTTATTCATGCCCCCAGCCAGCGCACGGGGCGGGTGTTGATTTCGAGTTTAACCAATTCTTACTGGCGCAAACACTTTACCGGCATACGCAGACCCGTAACATTGTATTAATACCGCCTTTGCTACAGGATACCGGCGATGAATGACGATCGGCCATTAAAAGGAACTTCATGCTAAAACGATTTGCTCTAGTTATATTTCTGTCTTTGTTGCTGTTCGGCGGCCTGTTCGGCTGGAAATTCTTGCAAATCAGCAAAGCCATTGAAAACATTCCTAAACCGCCCCCTGCAGTCGTTGCCGCCGCCCGTGTACAACGCGAAGAATGGCAATCGACGTTATCCGGCGTGGGCAGCTTAGTTGCCGTAGCGGGTATTAATGTTAATAGCGAAATCGCCGGAAAAGTGAAGTCGATTCATTTCGAATCCGGCCAGCACGTTAAGAAAGGACAACTGCTGGTCGAACTCGACACCAGCACGGATGCAGCGGAACTGAACGGCTTGGAAGCGGTGTACCGGTTGGAACAAACCAAATTCGCCCGCAGCCAGCAATTAATCGGACGGCATTTTATATCTAAAGCGGACTTCGATATTAATAAAGCCACGCTGGATGAAGCCAAAGCGGCGGTCATCGCCAAACAAGCAGCCATCGAAAAAAAACGCATCGCCGCACCGTTTAGCGGCCAGTTAGGCATTCGCAAAGTCAATATCGGCCAGTTTCTTGCGCCGGGCGACAGTATTGCACCCTTACAGCAATTACAACCTATTTATGCCGATTTCGCTTTACCTGAGCAATATCTGGCCGACTTGAGCGTCGATCAAACCATTACGTTAACCGTGCAAGCTCAACCTGATCGCGTGTTTAACGGACGCATCAGCGCCATTAATCCGGGCATCGACGAATCGACCCGCACCGTGACCATCCGCGCCACGCTGGACAATAGCGAGCTGTTGTTGCGTCCGGGCATGTTCGTCGATGTCAAAATCAACTTGAACCGCTTCAAATCCGTATTCACCATTCCCGATACGGCCATTACCTATAACCCTTACGGCAATTCGGTATTTGCCATTCAAGCGGACAAACAAGGCGGCAACACCGTTCAGTTAAAACAGATCGTTACGGGAGAAGTTCGTTCCGGCAGAGTAGAGATTATTAAAGGCTTAACCGGTAACGAACAAGTTGTCAGCGCCGGACAGGTCAAATTACGGAACGGCATGGCGGTAACGATTGATAAATTACCGGCTCCGGGCGAGCGGGAGCCGCTGCAGTGAAGTTTACCGATCTGTTTGTCCAACGTCCGGTATTGGCCAGCGTTATCAGCCTGTTAATATTAATACTCGGACTGCGCGCCATTGTTTCCCTGGAGCTTAGGCAATATCCTGAAACTGAAAACACAATTGTCACTATCTCCACGGCCTACCCCGGAGCCAGCAGCGATCTGGTCAAAGGCTTCATAACTACACCTTTGCAACAAGCCATCGCCGAAGCCGACGGTATCGATTATTTATCGTCCAACAGCCGTCAGGGCTTATCTACTATTGAGGCGCACATGCGGCTCAATTACGATCCGAACGCCGCTGTCGCGCAAATCCAGGCCAAGGTTGCCAGCCAGCGCAATGTGCTGCCGCAAAACGCTGAAGATCCGGTTATTTCGTCGGAAACCGGCGAATCCACCGCATTAATGTATCTCGCCGTGTACAGCGACACCATCACGCCGGCGCAAATTACCGATTACATGATCCGGGTTATCCAGCCGAAAATTCAGGCGATCCCCGGCGTCGGCAAAGCCGAAATTCTGGGTAATAAAACCTTTGCCATGCGCGTCTGGCTGGACACCAAACGCATGGCTTCATTAGGCATTACCGCCGACGATATCGACGAAAAACTGCGCGACAATAATTTCTTGTCCGGCGCGGGAGAAACAAAGGGCGATTATGTCCGTATTAATCTTAGCGCAACCACGGATGTCGCCAACGAGGAAGATTTTCGCCAGTTGGTGGTAGGTGAACGCAACGGCACATTAATCCGGCTGAAAGATGTCGCCAGAACCGAGATGGGCAGTGAGAATTACGAATCGGTTAATTGGTACAAAGGCAAAACCGCCATTTTCATGGGTATTAAACAGGCGCCGGGAGCCAACCCGTTGACGGTCGCCCAGTCGGTACGCCATGCCCTAACCGATATCGAAGCCGCTTTGCCGAGCGAGCTGCACATTTTACTGCCGTACGACGCCAGCCAATTCATTGAAGATTCTATTAATGAAGTCATCATGACTTTGTTCGAGGCAATCGTAATCGTTTTATTGGTCATTTTTTTATCCCTGGGATCGCTGCGCGCGGCGATTATCCCCGCCGTTACCGTGCCGTTGTCATTAATCGGCGGCGCATTTTTAATGTTATTAATGGGTTTCTCCATTAATCTGCTGACGATGCTGGCAATGGTTCTGGGTATCGGCCTGGTCGTGGATGACGCGATTGTTGTGGTGGAAAACGTCCACCGCCACATCGAAATGGGCGCAACCCGATTACAGGCCGCCATTAATGGCGCAAGGGAATTAGGTTTGCCTGTCATCGCCATGACCACCACGCTGGTAGCCGTCTACGCGCCGATCGGCTTCATGGGCGGCTTGGTCGGCACTTTATTCACCGAGTTTTCTTTCACGTTGGCGGGCGCTGTATTAATCTCCGGCATTGTCGCCTTAACCCTCGCGCCCATGATGACTTCTAAGCTATTGAAAGAAAAAGGCCAGCCGGGGCGTTTTGAAACCCTGGTCGAGCATTTTTTCATGCGGCTGGCAAATACCTACCGGCGCAGTTTGCATAAAGTGCTGGAATTTCCCTCATCCATCGTGGCCTTTGCAGTCCTGGTCGTTATCAGTATTTACCTGATGTTTATGTTGTCGCAAAAAGAACTGGCTCCGACTGAAGATCAAAGCATCCTGTTTTTTATGGCAACCGGTCCACAGACCGCTACCTTAAAATACAATGAAACCTACACCCGGGAACTGGTCAAGGCATTCGAAAGCATACCGGAATATAAAGAAAGTTTCCTTCTATTGGGCTTCGGCAAAAGCGCCAACACCGTTTTCGGTGGGTTTAAAATGCCATCCACCACCCAAAGGGAGCGCTCGCAAATGGACATTCAACCGGAGCTGCAAGAAAAAGTCGCCAAAATTGCGGGTTTTAACACCGCTGTGTTTCCGCGCCCCAGCCTGCCCGGTTCCGGCGGCGGCTTGCCCTTGCAATTTGTTATCGTGACCGACGCCGATTACGACCAGCTTGAACAGGTCGCCAACGGTCTCATTAATACCGCCATGCAAAGCGGCAAATTCATCTTTATGATGAAGGATGTGGAATTCACCCAACCTAGAGCAACCTTGGTTATTGACCGCAACCGCGCCGCCGATTTGGGTTTGAACATGAGCGACATCGGCAAAAACCTGGGCGCGTTGTTGGGCGGCGGCTATGTCAACCGTTTTAACTTGCAGGGCCGCAGTTATAAAGTCATCCCACAGGTTGACGACGCGTCCCGGCTGGACATCAGCAAATTCAGCCAGTATTACATTCGTACGGCATCGGGCGGGCAAGTGCCTTTGTCGTCGTTAGTACAGATAAAAAACTCTGTTGAGCCGAGCAAACGCACACAATTTCAACAGCTTAACAGCTTAACGGTGTCGGCAATGATGGTTCCGGGAATTGCCTTGGGCGACGCCATGGCTTATCTGGAGCAAGAAGCCAAAACATCTTTCCCGAAAAATTTCCGTTGGGATTATACCGGCGCGTCCAGGCAGTATGCGCAGCAAGGCAGCGCATTGGTGATTACCTTTTTTATGTCCCTATTAATCATTTACTTAGTGCTGGCGGCACAATTTGAAAGCTGGCGCGACCCATTAATCATCCTGGTGTCCGTACCGCTGTCCATCGCCAGCGCCATGGCATTTTTGATGCTGGGTTTTGCATCCGTTAATATTTATACGCAAGTCGGTTTGATCACATTAATCGGATTAATCGCCAAAAACGGTATCCTGATAGTCGAATTCGCCAATCAATTACAGAGTAAAGACGGCCTGAGTAAACAAGACGCCATCGAGCAGGCCTCCGCTATCCGGCTGAGACCGATATTAATGACCACGGTGGCAATGATTGTGGCAATGATACCGCTGCTGATTGCTTCGGATCCCGGCGCAGCCAGCCGCTTCAATATCGGACTGGTGATTGCGGGCGGATTGGGCGTAGGTACATTGTTTACCCTGTACGTCGTCCCGGCCTTTTATCTGTTATTAGCCAAAGATCATCAAAGCAATCCGCAGTCAGCAGCCTTAAATACCGCTGCTGATTAATGGTTCGATTGTTTGCAACGCCTTGGCGAATTCTTCTGTAAGCCGGACGCAGACCAATACCGTTAAATTAAGCCATTCGAAATGAATCGTTCGACTACGCTCAGGATAACCTTGTCGAATATAACGGCTTATTTTCAATGGGTTGGTTATTGCCTTCTTTTCTATATGCTCTTCAGCGCCGCTCATGACATATTCAAGGAGAACGGAAAAATAAAATCCTCAAGCCACCCCATCCCCCAACGCCTGCTCTTTCGTCCTTAAATAATCAGCGCAGGCCTGGATATGTTCACGGGCTTCACTATTGTCTTGCGCGATGTGGGCCAGGCGTTGTTCTACAATTTTTTCAAACTCAGGGTTGCCCGCCCAGTAGGCATAGGCTATGGCCGCCAAGGCTTGATCAACGCCTTCGTGCGGTATGTTGCTGTTGCGTGGGAACAACGTGGCGGCCTCGTCACTGTTGTACAGCCAGTCCATGCCTTTGATGGTGCGGGCCTTGTCCAAGATGGCGATGCCGTCCTGCATCAGCTCAGAGAGCAGCCATTCTACCTCTTCCAAGCTGTTGGTGCGTCCGGCATCAAGCCCATCCCAGGCCGGTTGTACGTGTCCGCGTACGGTGAGGAAGGAAAAATTAAAGACATTGGCGGGCGCGACGATGGTTTTGTCAGGCTGCAGGGCTTGCCTTAGCCCGGCAAAGCGGTCACTGGCGCTCTTCAACATGGGATTGCAGGAAAACAAAGGGACGATAGATTGGATCACCTGCTCGCCCCGTGGCAATTTCCGGGTGAACTGGTAAAAAGGGTAGGCGAAGTCCGGGCCGGGTTCAAACCCCTGATTTGCCAGCCGCTTTTGCATAATGTCGAGGGTGGCCTCGCGCACGGGGGTACTGCCCGGCAGGTTGTTAAGGCTGGGTTTGGCCACCTCGGGGTCATAGGTCAGGCGGAAGGACGTGCCTTCTTTTTCTGGGAAGGCGACCTGCCGTTCGGCAGGCAGGTAAAAACCCTGTTGCCGGTCATATATATCCAGCCCCAGTTGCCGCGCCAAGGGCAGCAGGGCTGACAGGAATTCCTCAAAATAATATAAATTTACTTCCGGTAGCCATAAGGCAGAGGTATGGCGCGCCATATAGGTGATGGGCGCACTCCGCACGATCCAGATGGGCGACTCCATGTCGTTGTAAGCCTCGATTTCCTCGTCGGTCGCGTTTTCGGGCAGGCCGTCGTCGCCGGGGAAGTGCTTGCTTAAATGCCAGGCGAGGCGGATGAAGCGGGGGTTGGGGCCTGGCTGGAGTTCGCTTAGGGCGGAATAGACCTGCTCCGCCGCCTCCAGGCTGTCCACCTTGGCGGGTACGATGCCCTTATGCCGGGCGGGGTCGAGGATGTACAGTTCGTAATAGTCCATGGCCGTTTAAGTAGGAAAAACAGGGTGAAAGGGAATTTTAGGGCGGCAAGGGTTTCTGGCCGCCGTTGCCAGGTGCAGCTAATTGGGCGAGGCATTCGTCAATGTAGCCCTTAAGTTTAATCAGGGTTTGGTCCTCTGGCTTGTTAAACTGTTCCTGCACTCGGACGGCTCTCTCCTCAAAGTTGGGGTTACGCACCTGCGTGGCGGCTGCGATAGCAGGGAAAGTACCCCTGTGTAAGGGCTTGGCGTTGTAGATATTTTCCGGGAATACTGTCACAGCCTCGGGTGAGTCATACAACCAGTCCAAGCCCTCGGGTGTACACGCCTTCTCCAGGATCGGCAGCCCGTAGTTAAGGATGTCCTCCGCCAGCCAGTCCGCCCACTCGAAATTTCTGACGAGGTCATAACGTCTACCCCCCTTTCTCGTTAGGCCAATGGGGATAAGCCAACATGCGCAGATGGAAAAGCGTTACTGATACTCTAAGAAATGAGCCTGCGGTTCTCATATCCACCAAATGATGGCAATCATAGTATTCATAATCCGGTTTGCGATTACCTTCTATATCTCCGTTGATCGTTTGTAACGCGCCGTTTACTGTGCGGAAAAAATAGATGCCTTGGTATTGCTTAGTTTCGTAATGGAAGCCGTGTTGCTCCAGGGTAGGGGTCAGCTTCTCCAGCAGCCGCTTGCGGAGGGATGCCTTGGTGAACTTGGCGGTGGCGGCCTCAGGGTCGAGGCGCTGCTGTTCGGCCAGTGCCGAAGGGGGATAAACGAAGCCATCTTCGTAAAGTTCCTGGTACTGGATGATCACGCCGCGCTGGGGGTCGTAAACGGTGAGCAGGAAGGCACGCGTCAGCGGCAACAGCACGGATAGGAATTCTTCGCTGCGCTCTGGGTCAACCTTGAGCGCCCAAACCCCACTTTGCAGTTGGCGTACGTAGTCGAGGGGGCACGGTGTCCTGCCACAGTACCGCGTCCTCTGGCATCGGAAACCGCTGCAGCAGGCGCATAGCCAACCGCTCAAACAAGACGCTGGAGCCGAACATCTTGCTCTGCAGCCTCTCCAGGTCGTCGGTCAAAGAACCGATAGGGTCTTTATCATAACGGATATTGTACCCAATGCGGTCAACACTATAGATGTAAAGGGTATATGGCGTATGTGTTTCAATCATTTTTGTTAAATTATAGGTGATAAATGTTGTTAACTAAAATTATAAGACCATAAGACGTAATGAAATAGGGCGCAATAGCGTAGCGTATTGCGCCGGATGTTAAAATAAAACCTCTTGCAAATCGAGAATTAACTATGCCAGATTATCGTCGTTACCGCGTACCCGGCGGGACGTTTTTCTTTACCGTTAATCTCTTGGAACGCTACCCGAATGATTTGTTGGTGAGGCATATTAATATTCTCCGCTGTGCTGTTAGGGAAACGCGACAACGGCAACCTTTTCATATTGATGCATGGGTAGTGTTGCCAGACCACTTGTATTGTGTTTGGACACTACCACCGGGCGACACTGACAATTCCGAGCGATGGCGCAGCATTAAACAAATTTTTTCAAGGGCAATGCCAACAACAGAACAGCGTTCCACGGCGCGGGTGGCGCGTGGGGAGCGAGGGATATGGCAACGCCGCTTCTGGGAACGGATGATTCTTGACGATGCCGATTTCACCGCACATATCGATTATTGCCACATTAATCCGGTTAAGCACGGCTATGTCAAACAAACTGTCGATTGGCCTTATTCGACTTTTCATGATTATGTAAATCGTGGGATACTGCCAATTGATTGGGCAACGTCTTTGGATGTCATAGAGCGCGATGGTGAGTAACCTATTAACAATCCGGCGCAATACGCGTTGCTATTGCGCCCTATGCTAGGGTCTGTTGGCAATTAATGATTAAACACCCTTCAATTCCATCATGCCGCCAGGGAATGGCGGCATCCAGGCGGCATGAAACGTACGAACAGGGCAATATGCCCAGCCCAATTTAAGATAAAAAAGTAGGGGAACAGAAAACCCAATCTCTTATTAATGGTCATTTAATCCGCAATGCCGTACCGGCAATCTGCATTCAGCTCGCCAGATGAGGCAATTGGAGAGCATGATAATGCGGATATAACGGTTTAATGCTGCATAGTTATTTCGCCAACTGCTGTCATCGGCGGCAGTCCGGATTGTATATTTTCAGGTAGTCATACTCGCCGGATAATGTTAACTTAAGCCAAGGCATTAATAATAGTATGTTCATTAATATCGTATTTTATTCGGCTCTTAAATGTTTAACCGTTCGCACTGAACACTTTGGCATTGTTTCAGCGAGACTTTTCGAAGCACGATATTTCTTTCCAACAGGCTCAAGACGAACGGGTGTTTACTTTTAATCAGACCGAATCGATAGCTTGTCGATTGCCGTATCTATAAAAACGTATGGATGACTATCCAATTACCATCTTTGGCGAAGTTCTGGTTGACCGCTTTCCTGACGGCAGCGCCGTTTTGGGCGGTGCGCCTTTTAATGTCGCCTGGCATTTGCAAGCTTTTGGCGTAAATCCTTTGTTTATCAGCCGCATCGGCACCGACGAAGCAGGCGGGCAAATTCAAGCGGCCATGCAGTCCTGGGGATTAACGACAGACTTTATCCAGCACGATTCGGCCTATCCCACCGGACAAGTCCAGGTCAGCTTTAACAATGGCGAACCGGCATACGATATCATTAATGACCAAGCTTACGATCATATCGAAACCAATGACATCGATGCTATTAATCGTACCAGCATTCTGTATCACGGTACGCTGGCGACTCGCTCCTACACTTCCAGACAATCTTTAAACGTCATTAAAATCTTGCACTTAGGCAAAATTTTTATGGACGTAAATCTGCGCCAGCCTTGGTGGAACAGAGACAATGTGCTGGATATAATGAGCTATACCGATTGTGTAAAACTTAATTTGGATGAGTTCGATGCTCTCGACTCCAGCAGTGGCGATTTGCATTCGCGCATGCAGAGATTTTTAGCCAAGTACCAGCTAGAAACCGTCATTATTACTTGCGGCCATAAAGGCGCATGTGCATTACTCAAAAATGGCGACTTTTTTTCGGTAACGCCTGCCGATTTGTCCGGCAAAATTGTCGATACGGTCGGTGCGGGCGATGCGTTTTCCACGGTAACGTTGTTGGGGTTGTATTACGATTGGGAATTCGGTTTGTTAATGGAACGGGCGCAGACTTTTGCCAGCGAAATCACACAAAGACCCGGCGCGATTGTAGACGATAAGATGTTTTACGCGCGCTTCATTAATGATTGGAATTTGACGCCTGAACAGGAAGTATAAAAAAAAACCGGCGACAAGGCCGGTTTTTTATTTTATCAAGCTTCGTTACATTGAATCCTGATTAATCCCATTAATAGGCTTCACTACTAAATGGTATTGACAGCGTTCAATTCTTTAAAGGCCTGTTCCAGACGGGTAACCATTGCCACCTCGCCTGCACGTTGCCATACGCGTGGATCGTAGTATTTTTTGTTAGGTTTGTCATCGCCGTCCGGATTACCGATCTGACCTTGCAGATAGCCTTCGTTCTTTTTGTAATATTCCATAACGCCAGCCCAATAAGCCCATTGGGTGTCGGTATCAATGTTCATCTTAATAACACCGTAGCTAATTGATTCTTCGATCTCTTCGGCTGTAGAACCGGAACCGCCATGGAATACGAAGTTCAATGAATTATTGGGCAGACCGAATTTTTCAGAGACGTATTTTTGCGAGTTATCCAAAATTTTTGGCGTTAATTTAACATTGCCCGGTTTGTATACGCCGTGAACATTGCCGAATGAAGCTGCAATCGTGAAGCGTGGGCTGATTTTGATTAATTGCTCATACGCGTAAGCGACATCTTCCGGCTGAGTGTAGAGCATGGAATGATCAACGCCGCTGTTATCAACGCCGTCTTCCTCGCCGCCGGTAACGCCCAGCTCGATTTCCAGCGTCATGTTCATTTTTGACATGCGCTTTAAGTATTCGCTGCAAATTTCCATGTTTTCCGCCAAGCTTTCTTCGGATAAATCCAGCATGTGCGAGCTGAACAATGGCTTTCCGGTTGCGGCAAAATGTTTTTCACCGGCATCCAAAAGCCCGTCAATCCAAGGCAACAGTTTTTTTGCGGCGTGGTCGGTGTGTACAATTACCGGCACACCGTAATGTTCAGCCATGTTATGTACATGTTGCGCACCGGAGATTGCGCCAAGAATTGCTGGTTTTTGCCCTTCCGCTTTCAAGCCTTTACCGGCATAAAAGCCTGCACCGCCGTTGGAAAACTGAATAACTACCGCAGATTTAACTTTTGCGGCGGCTTCCAATACGGCATTAATGGAGTCGGTATTAATTACATTGACGGCGGGCAAAGCGCAACGATTGGCTTTGCACACGGCAAAAAGTTTTTGCACATCTTCACCAGTAATTACACCGGGTTTAACGACATCTGATATTTTTTGCAACATAGTCTTATTTTTTCAATTAGTTATAACAAAATCGCCCCAGCACGGCGTGTTGGAGCGATTAATTCTGTTAATAGAGCTTCAAAACGCTATAGAGTTTTATGCCGGCTCTGGTTGTTTATGTTCTAATTTAGCCAAACGCGACGCCAACAATTCTTCAAGTTGCTCAAGCGCTTTCTCGAAACCGATGATACCTTCCGACAGTTTATCCGTTGCCATGCGGTTTTCCGCATGCATCTTGTCAAAAGTGGCTTTGTCCATATTGATTTTCTCAATTGACGATTGCGCGGCTTGTGCAGGATCCAATTTACGCGGCAATTCGACTTCGGTAGCTTGCAGTTCTGACAGGAGTGAAGGGGCAATCGTTAATAAATCGCAACCTGCCAATTCGGTAATCTCACCGATGTTACGGAAGCTCGCGCCCATAACTTCAGTTTTATAACCGAATTTTTTGTAGTAATTATAAACAGAAGTAACCGACAATACGCCCGGATCTTCCGCCGCCGGATAAGAGTCGCGGCCGGTATCTTTTTTGTACCAATCCAGAATCCGGCCGACAAACGGTGAAATCAGTGTAATGCCGTTTTCGGCGCAGGCAATCGCTTGGTGCAAGCCGAACAATAAGGTCAAATTACAGTGAATGCCTTCTTCTTCCAATACTTTTGCTGCCTGAATGCCCTCCCAGGTTGAAGCAATTTTAATTAAAATGCGGTCTTTAGAAACACCCGCCGCTTCGTATTGGGCAATAATTTCTCTGCCTTTAGTGATAGTAGCTTCAGTGTTGTAGGATAAACGGGCGTCAACTTCGGTAGAGACGCGGCCAGGGATGATTTCCAGAATTTTCAGACCGAAAGACACCGCCAAACGATCGAAAGCCAAGTTTGCAACTTGCGCAGCGGTTGCATCATTTCCCAGTGAATTTCTAGCGCCTTTTAAAGTATCGTCAACAATATCTTGATACTGTGGCATCTGCGCTGCAGCGGTGATTAATGAAGGGTTAGTCGTTGCGTCGCGAGGCTTGAAAGTTTCAATGGCTTGGATGTCGCCTGTATCTGCCACAACAACCGTCATCTCTCTAAGTTGTTCAAGTAAATTCTTTGCCATAATTGTGCACCTTCGTAGTAAGTTTAGAATTTTTTAGGGCTTAGGATGCTAGCACAGTTCTTCGAAAAAGTGAAGGAGTCGCCTTCGAATCGCATTATAATCTTTTAGCAATCCGTTAGAGGTTTTTTCTTACCGTCTGTTAAGACGCTTTTCTCAGCAGGTAACGATCAACACCGGTTGGAGCGGATAATTGAACGTCTCTGTCAGGACCCTTTTGCTGTTGTAGATATTTCGCCACACCGGTTAATGGTCTTGCAAAATCAGCAGTAACCGTGTCTGCCGTTTTATTAATCTTTTCTAAGTAGCGCGAAACACCGGTATCGGCATAAAAACTATTTGCCGGAATAAATTCGCCTTCAACCGGTTTAAATTCCGGTTCTAATGTTTCTCTCAAACTCAAGTCTTCCAATTTCTTGATTTGACTTGCTTCTTCGTTTGACTTTTTATCAAGATATTTAGCCACGCCTGTTAAAACCGTTTTGCCCGGCTCGGCGGTTTGTTGCGTTTCCAAATACTTGCTGACGCCGGTAGTAGTCAGTTTCGGCCGTGCTGTAACAGGTTTTTCTGTAACCGGAGGCAATTTCGATAAATATTTGGCAACGCCCGTTAATTTCGGCTTTTTATTTTCTTTAACGGCTTGATCGCGAAGGTAAAGACCAACCTTACTTAATACCGGCTTTTGGCTGTCATTAATAATTTGCTGTGCAATATAGCGAGCAACGCCGGTGCTTGGTTTAGCCGTAGATTTTTCTGTTTGTTGCAGATAGCGGCCAACGCCAGTCGCAGCTGCCGCTTCAGCGACTAAGCTGGCTTCAGCTTCATGTATTTGTTCTTCCGAAAATTGCATTCCGGCTTCCTTCTCAGCCTGTTTAGCCAGCTGTATTGCGGCTTCTTGTTCCTTATATTTTTGAGTCAGAGCAGCAGCGGCTTGTTTTCTGGCGATCAAATCTTGCTCTGCCTGATATCTGGCAACGCCTGTTAATGAAGAAAATTTTGGCTGCGCCATTTCCTGTTTAAGCAGGTATTTATCGACACAGGTTTTAGCGCGAGTTGTTTCTTTACCGGCTTTAACAAGATATTTTGCAACGCCTGTTTGCTGAGGCACGGTTTTTTCCGCAATTTTTTGACGCAGCAAATAAACCGCCACGCTTGACATTGCCTCTTTATCCTTTTTTTTCAGGTACTTAGAGACACCGGAAACAACAGGGACAGCCATTAAATAACGAGTTACACCGGTTTCGCCGGGTATTTCATTAATAACGGCTGGCAATTGTGTCTTTTCGACCCGAACCTCCTGAACTTTGGCGCGTTTTCCAAAGAAAAAGCCAGCCATTGCAGGAATAACTGCACCGCCAAAGTTTAGTTGATCCATTTAATTATTACCCCTTGTTACGCATATATTTTTCTACACCCGTAGCAGGACGTCCGCCGGCAGAATCGGAACCGGAAGCTTGCCCCTGGCTAGCCAAATATTTGGCAACGCCGGTCTTTGGCGCCGGTGCATTAACTGCTTGCTTTTCCAGGTATCTGGTTACGCCAGTACCGGAAGTTTTCAACAAATATCTTGCTACGCCGGTTAATCCAGATGGATTGGCGGCAGCCGCCGGTTTACTGGATTGCACCGCGCCAACTACACCTTTCTTAAACAGAACAAAGCCAGCAATAGCCAATGCCAGTAATCCTAAAATATAGCCTGCAGAAGAATCATCTTTTTGTACGGCTCCTGCTGCTGGCGCACTTGTTCCTGCATCGGAACTACTTGCACTTGAACCGGAAGATGAATTAGATAATTTTTCCTGGTGTTTGTATTCTTTGTCTTCAAAAACGACTTTCGGTTGAAAGTTGGCTGCCGGATACTCATCGCTGCCGCCGGATGCGCTTGATGATGAAGATGAAGACGATGAACTTGAAGAAGAACTCGCGCTGGATGATGAGGAACCGGCAGAGCTATCATCCTGATAGACCACTTTCGGCTCGAAATTTGCTGCCGGATATTGATCTTCTGCGCTTGCTACGGTACTGACCATCAGCAGAGCAGCAAACATACTCATAGTTAATTCAATTTTTTTCACGTTGCTCACCCTTTATTGTCGTAATAATATGCAGGCAGAAAACTGTTATAGAATAATAGCTTAACAGTTTCTGTCCGAAGCCATCTTAATATATTTGTCTCGACTGTGTTTTAAAGCACTGCCTCTACATGTTTAACCACATTCTCGACAGTAAAACCAAACTCCTTAAATAACAGGCCTGCAGGCGCTGATTCTCCAAACCGGTTTAATCCTACAATCTTTCCATTTGACCCTACGTATTTCCACCAACCGTCGGTAACGCCGGCTTCTACAGCCACGCGCTTGGTCACGCTCGATGGCAATACTGATTCACGATATGCTTCATCTTGCGCATCAAACACATTGGTAGAAGGCATGGATACAACGCGAATTTTTTTACCTTTCGCCGCCAGTTCATCTGCAGCTTTTACAGCCAATTCGACTTCCGAACCGGTCGCAATGATTATAGCATCGGGTGTGCCGCCGCTATCTTTCAGTACATAACCGCCTTTCTGGATCGCTTTAATTTGTTCGCCGGTTCTTGGCATGTGCGTCAGGTTTTGACGGGAAAATACTAAAACGGAAGGGCCATCTTGACGTTCAAGCGCTGCGCGCCAGGAAACCGCCGTTTCCACCGCGTCGCAGGTACGCCAGACGTGCATACCCGGAATCATCCGTAACGTAGCCGTTTGTTCAATCGGCTGATGCGTAGGACCATCTTCTCCTAAACCGATCGAATCATGGGTGTAAACGAAAATCGAACGAATTTTCATTAATGACGCCATGCGCACCGCATTTCTGGCGTATTCTGAGAACATCAAGAACGTTGCGCCAAATGGAATCAAGCCGCCGTGTAAGACGACACCGTTCATAATGGCCGACATACCGAACTCGCGTACACCGTAATTAACGTAGTTGGCATCCGGTTTGTTTGCGCGCATGGGCTTGTAACCGGACCATTCGGTCATATTGGAACAACCCAAGTCCGCCGAACCGCCGAAAATTTCCGGCAATAATTTGGCGTACCCTTCAATGGCGGCCAACGATGACAACCGCGTTGCTGTCGTTTTGGCTTCATCATTAACGGAAGCAACAAAGTTATCGGCGTCCGCTGTCCAGTTTTTCGGTAAATCGCCTTTCATACGGCGTTCGAATTCAGCCGCTAATTCCGGATGCGCCGCTTTATACGCCGCAAATCGATCATTCCATTCCGCTTCTGCTTTCGCGCCTTTTGCTTTGGCGTCCCAACCGGCATAAATGTCGGCAGGTACTTCAAACGGACCGTGATCCCAGCCTAAAGCGGCTTTGGTTAAATTAATCTCCGCGTCGCCCAGTGGAGCGCCGTGGCAGGCATGCGAACCGGCTTTGTTTGGGGAACCGAAACCGATGGTGGTTTTGCAGCAAATCAAAGTGGGCTTATCGCACATTGCCTTGGCTGCTTCAATGGCTTTTGCAATTGCAGCAGTGTCATGACCGTCAACGTCAGCAATAACATGCCAGCCATATGCTTCAAACCGTTTAGGAGTATTGTCGGTAAACCATCCTTCGACATGTCCGTCGATGGAGATACCGTTGTCATCCCAGAAAGCAATTAGATTACCCAAACCGAGGGTACCGGCAAGCGAACAGGCTTCATGGGAAATCCCCTCCATTAAGCAACCGTCGCCCAGGAAAACATACGTGTTGTGACCGACAATTTTATGTCCATCACGATTGAATTGCGCGGCAAGGGCTTTTTCGGCTATCGCCATACCAACCGCATTGGTAATGCCCTGACCTAATGGACCTGTTGTAGTTTCAACACCTGGCGCATATCCGTATTCCGGATGCCCTGGCGTTTTTGAATGTAATTGACGAAAACTCTTTAATTCTTCGATGGGAAGATCATAACCGGTCAGATGCAATAAGGAATAAATTAACATCGAACCATGACCATTTGACAGAACAAAACGATCACGATTAGCCCATAAAGGATTCTGCGGATTGTGCCTCATGTGGTCATTCCACAGCACTTCGGCTATATCAGCCATACCCATTGGCGCTCCAGGATGTCCAGAATTTGCCTTTTGTACGGCATCCATGCTGAGTGCGCGTATGGCGTTCGCTAAATCACGACGCGAAGTCATATTAATCTCCAGTTTATAGTTTTTCTAATCAGTGTGGCGTACTCGGTTGACTGGTATGCCGCCAACCTTAACCTTTGGACAAACAAACAGCTTGAGGGCGAACGGCGATAACCGTTCGCCCCATATGTAAGCTGTTCTTTATTCCAAATTAGCGTGTCTTTCCCGCATTATTTCTTCAGGTATCCCCTTTTCATGAATAATGTGAGAAATAACCGCTTCTAGGAAGACTAAGGTGGACAATTCGAAAACCGTCCCCATTGGCATACCGACCACTTTTCCGTATTGTTCTGCTGTTCCAATCGCAAAAACTGCATCAGCCATATCACCGATTGTCGAACTGCTCTTGGCGGAGATCAAAATAATTTTTGCTCCAACTTTTTTCGCGCTTTTAGTAAACGCAATCAGCTGCTCTGTTTCACCGGAACCGGAAATTATGATTAATAAATCTCCGTTTTTGATGCTAGGAGTGACAATCTCACCTACTACACTGACATCGTAGCCGGCATGAACCAGACGCATTGCAAAAAAGTTGCCAACCAACTTGGAGCGTCCGGCGCCGGAAACGAAAATCCGCCGCGCACCGTCAAGTAGCTCCGTTAATTTGCCATCGTGCGACCTGTCGGTCGCATCCAAGATACTCGAAATTTTATCTATGATAAGTTTCTGATGCATAGGTAGCCCTTACTTAAGCAGCATCAACCAGTTCACGGATCTCGCGAGCCGCTTCAGCCGGAGACGGCGCACCGTAGATAGCCGCACCGACAACAATGATGTTGGCGCCAGCGTGAACAACGTCTTGAACGGTAGATTGCTTAATACCGCCAGCAACTGAAATGCGGACCGGCAAGCCTAAGCTAGCGATAGCGCCTAAGTCAGCAAATGGTGTGTGACCGGCCGCTTGCGCGTCCAGACCGGTGTGAACGCCGACAATTTGCGCGCCGAGTTCAGCAGAAGCGCGTGCGCAACCTACTTTGTCGTCAACGTTGATCAAGTCGATTTGCGCTTCAGCACCGTGTGCGTTGGCTGCTTTAACAACACCTGCAATAGTTGCCAAGCCTGAAACACCCAATACGGTGCAGATATCAGCGCCAGCTGCGTAGAAAGGAGTGGCTTCGTATTCGCCAGCATCCATTGTTTTCAAGTCAACCAGGATTAATTTGTCAGGGAAACGCGAACGTAATTCGCTAACAAGTCTAACGCCGTTGTGTTTAATGCAAGGAGTTCCGATTTCGAAAATGTCAACATAAGGGGCTACTTGTGAAGCCAAGCCGACAGTAGCGTCGAAATCTAAAGAATCTAATGCCATTTGGATTAATGGTTTTGCCATGGTACGTGCTCCGAAGGTTATAATAATTGTTGCTTACATATTCGTTATGCGCCGGTAACTTTAAAGTACAAAGGGGACTTATGTCAATGCCATTTGCACAATACCCTGCTGCCGGAAGCTGGTCTTTTTTTGTGTCTTGCCGCCCCGAAAGGCGCTCTGTCGACACCGGCAGCCAACAACCCGCCGCCGACTCGGTCGGTCTCATTAATGAATTTTTGCGCACCGGCCGATATTAATAGTGTTGCAAAAATAACACCCGTAATTTAGCCCGCGCAGACATGACGATAACCGGATGATCTGCTGACAGCACTGTTCGAAAGAACTCATTAATGGCATGAAAAAGCGAGAAATATTAATAGCTAATTAATGAAAGCCTGAATATTTATCAGCTCTGTTCAGGTCTATCGCTCAGCGTCTGCAACGTGGCCGTTTTGGCGTCGCCGGGTTCGCTTCGCTGATTAACTCATTAATAAGAAAGTTGGCCTTCCTTTAATGCATAGTGCCGGATTATAGCTCTCGCGTGGCGCTGAAACGAATGTCCGGCCAGCGCTCTTCCGTCAGTTGCAGATTAACCCGACTGGTGGCCAGATAAACCAGATAACCGCCGCCGTCTTCGGCCAGATTTTCAAACGCTTTTTTCTTGAATTCTTCCAATTTGGCAGGCTTATCCGAACTCACCCAGCGCACGGTCGTGATCGGCGCATTGTCGTAAACGCATTCAACATTATATTCGGCTTTCAACCGGTAAGCGGTCACATCAAACTGCAAAATACCGACCGCCCCTAATATTAAGTCGTTGTTTTTTAAAGGCTTGAAAAGCTGTGTCGCGCCTTCTTCGGTTAATTGCACCAACCCTTTTTGTAAGGCCTTGGCACGCAATGGGTCTTTCAGCACCACACGGCGGAATAATTCCGGCGCAAAATACGGAATCCCGCCGTATTTGAGCGTTTCGCCCTGAGTAAACGTATCCCCAACCTGAATCGTACCGTGATTATGCAGACCGATGATGTCGCCGGGAAAGGCTTCTTCCACATTTTTTCGCGTATCTGCTTGAAATGTAAGCGCATTCGCCACCTGAACCTGCTTGCCGGTGCGCGCGTGGTACAGCTTCATACCTTTATCGAATTTGCCGGAACACACCCGCAAAAACGCCACGCGGTCACGGTGCGCCGGATCCATGTTCGCCTGCACCTTGAATACAAAACCGGAAAACTTATCTTCATCCGGTTTCACCAAGCGCTGTTCGGCCTGCCTCGGCCTAGGCGATGGCGCGTGTTCGGCAAAGGCGTCCAGTAATTCCAGAATACCGAAGTTATTAATGGCAGAACCGAAAAATACCGGCGTTAACTTGCCGGAAGCATACTCGTCATGATCGAATTCATGGCTGGCGCCTTGGACCAACTCGATCTCATCCCGCAATTCCGCCGCTTGATCGCCGATTAATGCATCCAGTTTAGGGTTATCCAGCCCTTTAACGACTTCTGCTTCGGCAATTGTGCCGCCGTGTTGCGGGCTGAACAGGTGAATTTCATCCTTATACAAATGATAAACGCCTTTAAATCGCTTGCCCATGCCAATCGGCCAGGTCATTGGTGCGCATTTGATATTCAGGACGGTTTCCACCTCATCCATTAATTCAATCGGCTCCTTGCCTTCCCGGTCCAGCTTATTAATAAACGTCAAAATCGGCGTATCGCGCAAACGGCAGACTTCCATCAGGTTAATCGTGCGTTCTTCTACGCCTTTCGCCACATCGATGACCATTAATGCGGAATCCACCGCCGTCAGCGTACGGTAAGTATCTTCGGAAAAATCCTCGTGACCCGGCGTATCGAGCAGATTAATAATGCAGCCTTTGTGTTCAAATTGCATCACCGACGTCGTTACCGAGATGCCCCGCTCTTTCTCCATCTCCATCCAGTCCGATGTCGCATGACGCGCCGCTTTGCGCCCTTTGACCGAACCGGCAAGCTGAATAGCGCCGCCGAACAGCAATAATTTCTCGGTAATGGTGGTTTTGCCCGCATCCGGATGCGAAATAATGGCGAACGTACGCCGCCGCCTTGCTTCTGTGGTAATTTCTGAGAGTGACATGGTTAGTTTATGTGCTTGAAAAGGCACATAATTCAATAAAGTTAATGGAGATGGATTAATAAAGCCGATGAAAAATCGCCAAGCTTACTGCTAAACCGGCAAATTTTACAGAATACGTCGCAATTAATAAATGAGTGGGAACGAAATAACCAGAATCAGGCTGTTTTTTGCGCACTGGACGGAACATGTCGCCCCATTCGCAGAGTTTCTTCAGCTAAAAATAGCGTCCCAACTCAACATGATTGACGGGGTAAAATACACGTCATGCGAGCAATAAAGTTAATTTATAGATCCTACTGAAGATTTTAATAGAAATCCTCGTTCCCCTGCTCCTCCGCGGGAACAAGGAAGCAGTGCGCCGAATTGAAATCACATGCGGCGCCACAGCAGACTTGATGCAGGAGAGTTATACGCAGTAAACCGTTATTAACTGTCATTAATGATGAATATCGTTGCCGCTTGATTCCACTCACTCATCCAGGGAAAAACGCCGCGCCGCATGCAAGGAATCGATGACCACTTTGGTATCCGGTCTGATTTTTCGCCAGATGTAGAACGCTTCCGCCGCCTGCTCCACCAGCATACCCAAACCATCCAGGCTGAGCCGGGCGTTTTGCTCCGCTCCCCAGCGGACGAAGGCGGTTGGCCGGTTGCCGTAAGCCAGATCGTAACAGACGCCGTTTTCCGCCAGGATTCCGCTTTCTACAGGCGGCATTTCATCGTATAAACTGGCCGATGTCGCATTAATGATGAGATCGAATTTTTTACCTTTTAATTCGGCAAACCCCGAACCGTCCACAAAGCCGTACAAATGGAACTCCTCTGCTAAATCGTCGGCTTTTTTGCGTGTGCGGTTGGCTAATATTAAATGCCGCGGCGATTGTTCCAGAATCGGCGCCAGAATCCCGCGGCTGGCGCCGCCTGCGCCCAGCAGCAGCACTCTGGCGTTTTTGATGTCTACTCTGTTATTTTTTAAGTCGGTAATCAGCCCGCAGCCATCGGTATTGTCGCCCAATATTTTGCCGTTAGCCTTTACCGCCAAGGTATTAACCGCCTTGCAAATTTCAGCCCGTTCGGTTTTTTCATCAGCAAAGTCAAAAGCCAGCTCTTTTAACGGCAAGGTGCAGTTTAAGCCTTTGCCGCCATGATCAAAAAAATCGGTTACCGCAGTGAAAAATTTTTCCGCCGGAACTTCTTTCGCCGTATATTCCATCTGTTGATTGGTTTGTTCGACAAACATTTTATGTATTCGCGGCGATTTACTGTGCTTTATGGGATTGCCAAACACGGCGTAGCGATCTTTTTTAGCCATTTAATTACCTTGTTGTTTTTTATTGTCGAATTTTGACCTGTTATTAAGCTAATTTTCAACCGCTTTAGGCTGTTTTTGTTAACTATGCACAGTAACCCATAGAGTTTCAAGCAAAAAAATAGCCGCTGTTGCGGCTATTTTTAATCGGCCTGGGCCTAGGCTTATTTAATAAAGCTGATGATTAATACCAGAATAACCGTTAAGCCCAAACCGCAATGGATCACCCCTTTTACACTGTTGTAGAGGTTTATTTTACCGCCCGGCGGTAACTTGCCAAGCGACCCGACATTTTTTAATACCGGATACGCACCGTTATATTCCAGAGCCAGAATGACAAGGGCAGCCACCAAAAAAGCAAAAAAGTTAAAATTGTGCGGAAAATGGGTGGAAGCGCCCATAAAATACAGCATGGGAACTGAAAACAACGCGTTGGTTCTGGACGCCATACCTGCGGTCGCCAGAGCGTCCGCCGCTTCCGGTAATGCTTGTCCGCCGTTAGCCACTTGCGTTGCGGAAGCGATGACAGTCCGTTGATTGGGCCAGATGATTAACCAAACGTTAGAAAACATGATGACACCCAACAATGCGCCGATATAAATATCCAACGATCCGCTACCGCCGCGCATGCCCATGATTAATAACCCGGTGATGACGGTTACCATGGCACCCCAGCGGAACCACCATAAGGCGCGGGGAACCAGTTTTTGGATGGCGTCCGACTTTGCCGCGCCATCTGCTTCTTTAAAATATTCGCCCTGCACCAAGTTGAAATAGTAAAGTAAGCCGATCCACGTTACGCCAGCTAATAAATGCCCCCAGCGCAGCAGCATTTCAAAACCAGCATGTGTTGTTACTAATTCCATAGCTATACCTCGTCTGTTAATTTTGTTATTGATTTTATTGCATTTCTTGTATTAATGAAATGCATTAATGATTTTGTTTTATTCGTTATTTTCATTCGGCTGGCGTTTTACCCAGCCTGCCACCCGCTTGCCGGTATTTTACCGTACATGACCTCCCCTTTAAGGCGAACCCAACCACTGCGCCACAGACTTTGCAAAATACGTCAAAATAGCATCGCTGCCCGCTCGCTTTAACGCCAGAAGCGACTCTAGCACGACTGATTTTTCATCCAACCAGCCATTAATGGCAGCCGCTTTAATCATAGCATATTCGCCACTAACCTGATATGCAAAAGTAGGCGTTTGGTAAGTCTCCTTAACCCTGCGAATGATATCTAGGTATGGCAATCCTGGCTTTATCATGACGATATCCGCGCCTTCCTGTAAATCCAGCAGGACTTCGCGCAAGGCTTCGTCCGAATTAGCCGGATCCATCTGATAACTGTACTTATTACCGCCGCCTAAATTTCCGGCTGAGCCAACGGCATCGCGGAACGGCCCGTAAAAACTGGAGGCATATTTGGCCGAATAGGCCAGAATCTTGACATTAATATGGCCGTTTGCCTCCAAAGCCTGCCGAATTGCGCCTATTCTGCCGTCCATCATGTCCGACGGAGCGACGATATCCACGCCCGCCTGTGCATGCGACAAGGCCTGCCGGACCAAAACCGCCACGGTTTCGTCATTAATGACATAACCTTGCTCATTAATCAGCCCATCTTGGCCATGCGTGGTGTAAGGATCCAGCGCCACATCCGTGATGATGCCCAGTTCAGGTACGGCTTGTTTTAATGCCTTTACACTACGCTGAACCAGGCCTGCCGGGTTGTAGGCTTCGCTGGCGTCTTCCGATTTTTTATCCGCACCGACAACCGGAAACAACGCAATAGCCGGGATGCCGAGCCGATAGATTTCTATAGCTTCCGTCACGAGCAAATCCAAGGATAAGCGCTCTATACCGGGCATAGACACAATCTGTTCCCGGCTGTTTGAGCCTTCGGTAACAAACATCGGGTAGATTAAGTCGTCCGTACTCAGCCGGTGTTCGCGCATTAAGCGCCGGGAAAATTCATCGCGCCGCATTCTGCGCATACGCGCAGCAGGGAAATTAATGTTACTATAAGCCATTGTGTGTTTATTCGCAGAGTAAAGGTTTGTTGATTTTTAGTGTAACAGTTCTTACATGCAATTAATTCTGCAAAAAATGATCAAAACTTTCTATTTCCACCCAAATTAACAAAAATGGCCGGGCAAACGCCCGTTTCATTCGTTCGACGTCATGAGGATAGTATGAAAATCAAACAACTTAGCATAGTAATGGCAATTTTCTTTGTCTTTAACATTTTATCTGCCGTCACGGCCATAGCGGCCGATCTGTTGGCGCCGCAGCAGGCCATTCAGGAAGCCTCGGACAAGTTACAGAATAAATTACAGGATAAAGCCTTCAGCCAGAATTTCGCCCAGGTCACCCAATTTGTCGATCAAACCATTTATCCCCATACCGATTTCGATACGATTTCCGAATTGGTGCTGGGCGCATTATGGAAATCCGCCAGCAGTGACGAGCAATCCCGTTTTAAACAGGAATTCAAAATATTATTAATCAGAACCTATTCCAGAGCTTTTATCGAATTCAAAGACTGGACTGTACGCTTTTTACCCATGGAAATTCCGAACGGCGCTAACAAAGTCGTAGTAAAAACAGAGGTTCTGCAACCCGGAATGCAACCGATCAGCGTTAATTATCGCATGTTGCTGAGAAACAGCGAATGGAAGGCTTACGACATTATGATCGAAGGCGTCAGCTTGGTGACCAACTACCGTTCGACATTCAGCAATGAAGTCAAAACCAAAGGTTCTTTGAATGCGGTGATCGACAGCTTGGCGAAACGCAACACGGAAGCATTGGCTCCCAAAAATTCCTGATAGCGGCAATTTTCAACTGTACGCTTTTATTGCCTCATTTACGCAATAGAAGCGTGTAGTTTCTGCCTATTAATGATAGACTTAGCGTATCGCTAAGCAAATTCAAACTACCCGCCTAAATTCGACTCAGCCCCTATATACTCGCTGTGAAAGATTCGATTTACGCCTACCCTATCGGTGAAATCAGCGCCTTTAAATTCGACGACAACGTCGTCAGCGTTTTCCCCGATATGATCCAGCGTTCCGTGCCCGGCTACAGCACCATCATTGCCGCCATCGGCTTATTGGCCAAACGCTACGCTCAACCGGATTCGACCTGTTACGATTTAGGCTGCTCGCTGGGCGCGGCTGCGCTCGCCATGGGCGCACAGATTGAAGCAGAGAATTGCTGCATCATTGCCGTTGACAGCTCGGATGCGATGGTCGCCACCTGCCGAAAAAATATCGAACCATTAACTGTAAAAACATCTATCGAGGTCGTATGTGCGGATATCCGCAACTTCGCCATTCAAAATGCTTCGATTGTGGTGTTAAATTTCACCCTGCAATTTATTCCCATTAATGACCGGCTTGCTTTATTAAAACGGATTCACGACAACCTTTTGCCCGGCGGCGTATTAATTCTGTCGGAAAAACTCAACGCGGACGATGAACGGCAAAACGAGTTGCAAATCGACATGCACCATCTGTTTAAAAAAACGCAAGGCTATTCCGACCTTGAAATCAGCCAAAAACGCGCCGCTTTGGACAACGTATTAATTCCCGAAACATTTTCGCAACATCAACAACGCCTCCAGCAAGCAGGTTTCAGTAGCGCAGAACTGTGGTTTCAGTATTTTAACTTCGCCTCGTTAATCGCTTTTAAGTGATTGATACGGAAAACTTATATCGCATATTAAGAGTCCACAAGGCAACTGCCTGGGCGGATATACTGCCGCCGCAGTTGGCTACCGCCCTGCAGCCGGGACGACATAAACTGTTCCCCGTCTGGAAGGAAATCATTGAAAATCAAAAAGAATTTTCAGACCATGAGCGCCTGTTAACTGAAGATACCGTCCGAATCGGCAGCACTCACGATCTTTCCGGTCAGGAACACGCCCTGCTGAAAATACAACTGGAAAGCTTTCAACCCTGGCGCAAAGGGCCGTTCGATTTTTTTGGCATCCACATCGATACCGAATGGCGCTCAGACTGGAAATGGCGGCGATTAATGCCACACATTGCGCCGTTAGACAATCGCATGGTGCTGGATGTCGGCTGTGGCAACGGGTATTTTTGCTGGCGCATGTTAGGCGCAGGCGCCAAATGCGTCATCGGCATCGATCCTTTGTTATTGAATTTCATGCAATTTCAGTTAATACGCAAACTACATGGCGGTGCGCCCCCGGTTTTCGTCCTGCCGCTAGGCATTGAAGACCTGCCCAGTCCTTTAAAAATTTTCGATACTGTGTTTTCCATGGGCGTACTCTACCATCGCCGTTCGCCGATCGATCATCTGCTGGAATTAAAGAACTGCCTAACGCCGGGCGGAGAACTGGTTCTGGAAACATTAATCATTGATGGCGGCAACAACACGGTATTAATGCCCGAAGACCGCTATGCCGGTATGCGCAATGTCTGGTTTGTTCCGAGCAGTCACACATTAATCAGCTGGCTAAGCCGTTGCGGTTTTCATAATATACGTCTGGTTGATGTTACCAAAACCACGGTAGAAGAGCAGCGCAGTACCGCCTGGATGCCCTTTCATTCCTTACAGGATCATCTCGATCCTGATAATTCTGCCTTAACTGTGGAAGGCCTACCCGCACCGCTACGGGCGATCTTTTTAGCGGAAGCACCTTGAAGCAATGCACATCCCAAAGCAGATAAGCATATTTACTAGA